>NZ_JBJIEP010000005.1:0-328603 GCF_046557955.1 Shinella agrisoli
CTAGACTACCGCCTGACCGTGACGGAGCAGACCAGCAACTCGACGGCGACCGCAATCAAGGAGTTGCAGAACCTCGTCAGTCAGCAGGCCGGCGACATCAAGGTCGTGAGGGAGATATTGCAGCGGATCGAGGCGGGGCAGAAAGGCGGACCGCCGTAGTCGACATACCCTACCGCCATCATTCGGCTTCAGGGATATGCGTACTTTTTGTCTGCCGGAGGACAATTCGCAAACTGTCCTCGGAAGCGCGCGAATGTCATTCTATAGACCGGCATCCCGACTGAGGGCAGCTTCTATTTCGGCTCTCGTTACTTGAAGAAACTGCCGCTTCCCGGTCAAGACCGATATAGCTGGGATTTCCAGATGAGTGCCGGTGCGTCGATAGGCGGGGAAGCTCAGCCCCTCGATAAGCTCCTCGTCTACAACCAGACGATACGTCCCGGCCTCCAGCGGCGTCACAAGCGAAGACAGGCTGAACGGGTGAGCAAAAGTAATTGTTGTTTCTGTCGTTCTATCCGCCATCTCAAGCTCCTATTCTATCGAGGCCGGTTGGCGCATCTGTTCGGGATGAAGTCTGTCGTACTTGCTCTGGTCGGGACGATATGCCCATATGATGACGGCTGAACACAGGACAAGCAGAAGCATGGCCGTCATCCGCGTGGACACCTTGGACCTCCCTCGGCAGCGCCGCCTTCGTTGTCCCAGACGTCGATGCCGGCGTGTCGATCACGGTGCAGAGCGGCCTTGGAGAGCGGATAGTTTTCCGCACCGATAGTTGCTGCCTTGATGAGACGGACCACTTTTCGGGCCTCTTCGTTCTCGGGGCCGGCACCTCCGACAAGTTTCTCGGTTTCGTAGTTGGCATCACCGAGAATCTTGCGAAGAACGGTCTCTTTCAGGCTTGCCGCTGTCCGCGGCGCGCGGAAGGTCAAGATCACCATAGCCATCCCTCGGTCAGGACGGAGATGATCATAATCATGCTGGCTGCGACGATGACATGAGAGGTCATCGTGGCTATGAAGTACCTGTCTTGGCGACGATCAAATAGGGAAGACATGGCGTCCTCCTTTGTTGGGGCCAGGGTAGCTAGCCCTCAAACAGCAGCGCCCGTGTCGATGGCTGCCGAAGCGCTGACAATGCGCCTCCATCGCCAATTTAGCAACGATTCAATTAAGGTCATTGCGAGGCTGGAGCGCACCTTGTAGATGGCGGGGCGTGTGGCAAGGTGAGCTGCTACCGGCCTTACCATGCCCTTGCCTGCCGGATCAATTGCACTACCTACCGATTACCGCCGATACAAGGAGGGTAGCATGGGCTTGGGAGCTGCAGAGCGTCTTCGCGTATTCATCATCGCAATGTCATCAGAAGAGTTTAGGGGATGCCCGAAGGGGACAGGCCTCAAGACGGCGATCGAGGCAAGGCGGCTTGGCCTGGTCGAATGGACAGGAAACGCCCCCGCATGGACGTTCCGCCTCACGAAGAAGGGCGTCGCATATCGGGGTGAACTCCTGGGGCAGAGCGAAAGAGCACGATCAAATCGTCATTCCCGCTTTCAGGAAGTGCACGATAGGCGGCCATGAAAAGACCCCGCACTAAGGCGGGGCAAGGCAAGCGACGTCCTTGGCTCAACGTCGCGGGAGCTCCGGGGAGGAGCCTCCGTCATCTACGACTTTGGTCTACTAGAGGGAAGGTCTGATTTCGCGATTTCGGTACGGTTGGGCGAAAATTTGAAAAGCTGCTCCCTGGAAAACGCGTTTATCAATCGGCTCAGATTTGAGCCGATCTCTCTTCCTCTTCGCCACACTCGGCGCGGAGATATCCCAGCCCGATCAACCAGTCTCGGGTGATAACCGAAAGCGCTTCCTCGCGCTTAATGCCCTGCTCCTCGGCAAAGCGGTCCAGGGCGTTCTCGATCTCAGGCGCCAGCTTCATTTTCCCCTCCGCAAAACCAGAACAATCCGTGACACGGATCGAAATCTATATGAAACGTGGTCGATTGGTAGTGACACGCCGCCCTGTTTTTATTGAATGTTCTACAAGCTTCCCAAGCTGAACGCGCGGGTTCGATTCCCGCTACCCGCTCCATCTCGGCTTTCGCCGGGTTCCGCGCAATTCCGCAAGCTATTGAAATGGGCGAAGCATCTCCTTTGCGCAGGATCGCCGCGCAATTAGAATAATCTACCTTTCCTGTGGAATTCATCGATTTAGGATGCCTGTCATGGAGGCCCACCATGACGGATACATTGCGGCATGCCGCGCACAAACCGGCGGAGAGCAAACCGCTGAATTTCTTCTGGTTCATACCGACGCATGGCGACGGCAGCTACCTTGGCAGCGACAGGCTCTCGCGTCCGCCCGAATTCCGCTATTTCAAGCAGGTCGCGATCGCCGCCGATGCGCTCGGCTTTCAGGGCGTGCTGCTGCCGACCGGGCAGAGCTGCGAGGATTCCTGGATCACCGCGACCGCGCTCGCGACCGCCACGGAGCGGTTGAAGTTCCTGGTCGCGCTCAGGCCCGGCGTTACCTCGCCCGCTTTCGCCGCGCGCCAGACGGTGGCGCTCGACCGGATCAGCGAGGGACGTCTCCTCCTCAATGTCGTCGTCGGCGGCAACCCGACGGAGCTTGGCGGCGACGGCATCTTCCTCGCCCATGACGAGCGCTATCGGCAGGCCGGCGAATTCCTCGACATCTGGAAGCGCATGGTCTCCGGCCAGACCGTCGACTTCGACGGCGAATACTACAGGCTCAAGGGTGCCCGCGTCGATTTCCCGCCGGTGCAGAAGCCGCATCCGCCGCTCTATTTCGGCGGCTCGTCGGAGGCCGGCCAGGGTCTCGCCGGCGCCACCGTCGACACGTATCTCACCTGGGGCGAACCGCTCGACCAGGTCGCCGAGAAGGTGGCGTCCGCCCGCCGCCGCGCCGCCGCCTTCGGCCGCACGCTCAGCTACGGCATGCGCCTCCACTTCATCGTGCGCGAGACGGAAGAAGAGGCCTGGGCCGCGGCCGACAGGCTCATCAGCCACATTTCCGACGAGCAGATCGAGCGTGCCTGGAAGCGCTTCAACGAGGAGATGGATTCGGTCGGCCAGCGGCGGCAGGCGGCACTCCACGGCGGGCGGCGCGACAAGCTCGTCGTCGCGCCCAACCTGTGGGCGGGCGTCGGGCTGGTGCGCGTCGGCGTCGGCACCGCGCTCGTCGGCACGCCGAAGCAGATCGCCGAGCGGCTGCGTGAATACCAGGCCGTCGGCATCGATACGATCATCGGCTCCGGCTATCCGCACCTGGAGGAGGCCTACCGGGTCGCCGAACTCCTCTTCCCGGAGCTCGGGCTTGCCGGTAACCGCCTCGGCGTGCGCGACGCCATCGCCAACGAATTCTCGGTCGGAGCGTACGGCGGCTCGAAGCTCGCCGCCGCCGAAAGCTGACCGGACCCTCTCCGTTTCAATCGCGCACTCGAAAGGAATTTTCATGAGCAGCCTTCTCAAACTTCTCGCGGCGACGGCTCTTGCCGTTTCCGCCCTGATGCCGGTCAGGGCCGCGTTCGCGGAGGGCACGATCCGCATTTCCGAGCAGTTCGGCACCATCTACCTGCCGCTCCACGTCATCCGCGACCAGGACCTCATCCAGAAGCACGCCAAGGCGCTCGGGCTCGACGAGGTCACGGTGGAATGGGCGAAGATTTCCGGCGGCGCGGCCGTCAACGACGCGCTGCTCTCCGGCTCGATCGACATCGCGGCCGCCGGCATCGGCCCGTTCCTGACGCTGTGGGACCGCACCGACGGCGCGGTGAAGATCGTCGGCGGCCTTTCCAACCAGCCGAACTACCTCATCACCCGAAACCCGGACGTGAAGTCGCTGAAGGACTTCACCGAGGCGGACAAGATCGCGCTGCCCGCCGTCGGCGTCTCGGTGCAGGCGCGCATCCTGCAGATCGCGGCGGAGAAGGAATTCGGCGAGGGCAACCACGGCAAGCTCGACAACATCACCGTCACGCTGCCCCATCCGGACGCAACCGCCGCCCTTCTCTCCGGCTCGACGGAGATCAATTCGCACCTTTCCAACACGCCGTTCCAGGAGCAGGCGCTGAAGGACCCCGCCATCCACAAGGTCTTCTCCTCCTACGACGTCCTCGGCGGGCCGGTGACGCCGACCTACGTCTATTCGACGCTCGACTTCCGCGAGAAGAACCCGAAGACCTACCAGGCCTTCTTCGAAGCCTTCAAGGAAGCCTCGGCCTGGATCGAGGCCAACAAGAAGGAGGCGGCCGAGACCTACGTCAAGATCGAGAATTCCAAGCTCGATCCGGAGTTCGTCCAGTCGCTGCTCGAATCGCCCGAGTCGAAGTATACGCTCGTGCCGTCCGCCTCCTACAAGTTCGCCGACTTCCTGCACCGCACCGGCGCGATCAAGAAGAAGGCCGAAAGCTGGAAGGATTACACCTTCGAGGAGCTGCACGGCGAGAACGGAAGCTGACCGGTGGGCGCGCACGGCCCCATAGCCGGCGCCGGCACGCCGGTCTTCGAAGCGGTCGAACTGACCCTCGACTACGACACCGACGCGGGCGCGGTTCGCGCGGTGGAGAACGTCTCGCTCAGCGTCCGGGAGGGTGAACGCCTCGTCCTCCTCGGCCCTTCGGGCTGCGGCAAGTCATCGATCCTGAAAGCGGTCGCGGGCTTCATCCGGCCGACGTCCGGAAGGATAAGGGTGAGGGGCCGCGACGTGGCAGGTCCCGGACCGGACCGCATCGTCGTCTTCCAGGAATTCGACCAGCTGCTTCCCTGGAAGACCGTGCGGCAGAACGTCGAGTTCCCCCTGCGCGTCGCCCGCAAGCTTCCGCGCGCGGAAATCCGCGGCAAGGCGGAGGCGGCGCTGCGCAAGGTCGGGCTCGAACGCGTGCTCGACTCCTATCCCCACACGCTTTCCGGCGGCATGAAGCAGCGCGCGGCGATCGCCCGCGCGCTCGTAACGGATGCCGACGTGCTGCTGATGGACGAGCCCTTCGCCGCCCTCGATGCGCTGACGCGCCGGCAATTGCAGGAGGACCTCCTGGCGCTCGCCGAGGATCTTCGCTTTACGCTGCTCTTCGTCACCCATTCGATCGAGGAGGCGATCCTGGTCGGCACCAAGCTCCACCTCCTCTCCGCCCATCCGGGGCGCACCATCGCGAGCTTCGATACGGCTGCGTTCGGACTTTCCGAGGTCGGCGGCAGGCGCTTCGAGGAGGTCTCGCGCGAGGTCCACGACCTCCTCTTCTCCCGGCCGAAGGCAAAGGAGCCGGCGCATGTCTGAGACCCCCATGACCTCTCTATCCTCCGCGCCGTCCCTGCAGGCCGGAACCCCGGCCGTCCGCCGCCTGCTCAAGGCGGCGTGGAAGTCGGCCTTCGCGCGCAAGCTGGTCGTGCTCGCCGCGCTTGCCGCAATCTGGCAGGCGGCCGCGCTTTTCCACGGCAAGCCCATCCTGTTTCCCACCTTCACCGCAGCGATGTCCGCGCTCTGGGAGGCGATCGTCGAGGAAAACCTTCTCGGCTCCTCCTGGGGCTCGATCTCGGTGCTCGTCAAGGGCTATGTCATCGCGGTCGCGCTGGCGCTCGTCGTCGTGTCGGTCGCCGTGGCGAACACGCTGGCGCGCGAGGCGCTGCAGACGCTGATCGCCATGTTCAACCCTCTTCCGGCGATCGCGCTCCTGCCGCTCTCCATGCTGTGGTTCGGGCTGGGCGAAAAAAGCCTGCTCGTCGTGCTGACCCATGCGGTGCTCTGGCCCTTCGCGCTCGCCGCGCTCACCGGCTTCGACAGCGTCCCCGAAACGCAGCGCATGGTTGGCCGCAACTATGGGCTCAAGGGCCCGTTCTATATCCTGCGCATCCTCATCCCGGCGGCTCTTCCCTCCATCCTTTACGGCCTCAAGATCGGCTGGGCCTTCGCTTGGCGCACCCTGATCGCCGCCGAGCTCGTCTTCGGCGTCAGCTCCAGTTCCGGCGGGCTGGGCTGGTTCATCTTCCGCAACCGCAACGAGCTCTTCACCGACAAGGTCTTCGCCGGCCTTGCCATGGTCATCATCATCGGGCTTCTGGTGGAAGGCGTGATCTTCCGCGTCATCGAGACGTTTACGGTCCGGCGCTGGGGCATGCAGCGGTAGACAGGCGCCAGGTGGCGGCAATCGAATGGTTGCAGGTTGGCCTGGTGGACATTCCGAAAGGCACGATTGGCATGATTTGTCTCTTATTCGTCCATGGCCGGTCTTTTGCGCGGGGCATTGGCCTGTAGAGTTTCCTCATCAATCATGGAGGTCACAACATGTCCCAGCCGACCGCGCTCCTTGTAATCGACGCCCAGGAATCCTTTCGCCACCGGGATTATTTCCGCAACCAGGAACTGGGTCCCTATATCGCACGCCAGCAGGCTCTGATCGACGGCGCGAAGGCGCGGGGCATCCCTGTCGTCCAGATCTTTCACGTCGAGGAGGCGGGTGTTTTCAGCGAGGCCTCCGGGCTGGTGAAGCCGATCGCGCCGCTTGAGATCCAGCCGGACGTGGTTTTCCGCAAGCGCCGTCACAGTGCGCTCGTCGGGAGCGGGCTCGATGTCTGGCTGACCGAGCAGGGGATCCGCCGCGTCATCGTATCGGGCATCCGCACGGAGCAATGCTGCGAAACCACGACGCGCCATGCATCCGACCTCGGCTATGCCGTCGATTATGTCGGCGAGGCCACATTGACGTTCCCCATGGTGGATGCATCGGGCCGTGAATGGAGCGCGGCGGAAATCCGCGCCCGCACGGAGCTCGTTCTGGCGGGCCGCTTTGCGCGCATCGCGACCGTCGAGGATGCGTTGGCCGGCGCGCCCGAAGCTGCCGCGGCATGATGAAGGAGGAAAGGCGCCGGGAGATCCCGGTCTTTCTGGTTGTCCCGCCGCGCGCCCTGTTGCTGGACATCGCGGGTCCGATGGAAGTGCTGCGCCAGGCCAATCTGGCGCAGGCGGCGGTTCGGTTCGCCGTCACGTATGTCGGACCGTCCTCTCATGTTCTCAGCTCGGTCGGCCTTGCGCTTTCCGGTATCGAGCCGCTGCCCGGGCACCTGCCGGAACATGCCCTCGTCGTCGTCTCCGGTGCGGTCGACGAACCGCTCGGTCTGGCGGCCGGTACGCGAACCGCGGACAGGGCGTTCGAGGCCGGGATCGTCGAATGGCTGAAGCGCAGCATCCGCCCCGGAATACGGCTTGCGACGATCTGCTCGGGCGCATTGCTCGCCGCCCGCGCCGGCCTGCTCGAAGGCTACGAATGCACGACCCATCACTCGACGCTGTCGGAGCTTGTCCGCCTTGCCCCGACGGCGCGCGTGCGGGACAACCGGCTGTATGTCGAGGACGGCGAGCGATTGACCAGTGCCGGAGTGACATCCGGCATCGACCTGATGCTGGCGATCGTGGCGCGCGAGGCCGGTCACGGCACGGCGCTCGCCGCCGCGCGCAATCTGGTCGTCTATCTCCGGCGGGCCGGAGCGGATCCGCAGCTTTCACCGTGGCTCGAGGGGCGCAACCATATCCATCCTGCGATCCATCGCGCGCAGGATGCCGTCGCCGCCGATCCCGCCCGCGCATGGTCTGTCGCTTCGCTGGCGAGCGTCGCTGCGACCAGCCCGCGCAACCTCTCGCGCCTGTTCAACGAGCATGTCGGCATGAGCGTCAGCGACTATGTGAACCGCATTCGGGTCGCGTTGGCGCGGGAACTGGTCGTCGGGTCGCGGTTCGACATGGACAGCGTGGCGGAGCGGGCGGGTTTCTCCTCGACGCGGCAGTTCCATAGGGCCTGGAACCGGATTCACGACACGACGCCGGCCCGCATGCGCGAAACCTCGGCCTGAATGCGGCCGGTTGCGCGCTGCGCCGTTTCGGCGCCGATGGCGTCTACTCCGCCGCTATCGCCGTCGAGGTCGAGCGCGCGCTGATAAGCAGGGAGGCTTCCGTGAGCGCCTGGTTCACGCGGCCAAGTATGGCAGGCGTCGGGAGGCCGTTGATGAAATCACGGCCCGAGGCATAGATCGCCGTCGGCGTGACAAAAGCCTCGAAGAATGCGAAGAGCGGACGCAATTGGTGCTCGACGACGAGGGAATGCCGTTCTCCGCCGCCGGTTGCCGCCAACACGACCGGTTTGCCGCGCAGGTCGGAGGGATCGAGCAGATCGATGACATGCTTGAACAGCCCCGTATAGCTTCCCTTGTAGGTCGGAGACCCGACGACGAGTGCATCGGCCTCGACAATCGTCCGGACCACCGTGCGAGCTTCCGGATCGAGGCCCGCGACCGACCGTGCGGCCGCCAGAGATGGTCCGAAGTCCTCGACGTCGAAGACCGCGTGCTGCCGGCCGGTCTTTTTGGCCAGCGCCTCGGTCACGCTTTCCACGAAACCCCTCGTGCTCGACGGACGGGAGATATTGCCCGAGAAGCCGACGATCAGATTGTTGCTCATGCAAATTCCCTTACGTTATAGGGGCGGACGGACGCCCTTTTCCGTCATGCCGTCTTGAGAACGGATGCTCTCGCCGGATGGCTCGACGGGCCGGCCTCCGTCTGCTTCCACCGTTCGAAGGCAGAGCGGCCCAACATCGAGATGGACGTATCCTCCTGCGGCGCATGGACGAGTACGGACTGAATGTCCCGGAAATGCCGTTCGAGGCCGAGGTCGGCGCCGAGGCCCGGATTGCCGATGCCGCGCACCGCGATCTGGACCGCTTCGCGCAATTGCCGGCCGGCAAGGATACGGGCCCTGATCAGCCGCTCCGGGTCGCTCTTCCCGGCCCCGAGCGCATCGAAGATGATCTGGCGGGCACCGGAGACGAGAAGGTCGATTTCGCCCGAAAGCGTCACGAACCGCTCCGTGCGGGCGATGGGATGGCCGAGATTGGTGGGGACACGCTCGTGCGCGAAACGGATGAAGGCCGCTTGCGCGGCTTCCGCCACGCCGAGGTAGATGGCGGTCAGGGCCAGGTTCATCGCGGCGTGCGCGCGATTGTCCTGTTGCGCCACGGAAGGATCGACGAGCTCCAGCACGTTTTCTGCGGGAATGACGACGTCGGTATATTCCACGTCATGCGAGCCGGTGGCGCGCATGCCGAGGCTCTTCCAGTTTTCGATGACGCGGATGCCTGGCAGGCCGTTCGGCACGACGAAGGTTCCGACGCGCGCCGGCGTCTCGTCCGTATGCGCCCACACCAGGAAATGCGTGAGGCCGTGCGCGCCGGTCACGAAGCGCTTGCGGCCCGTGATCGACCAGCCGGTCGCCGTGCGCCGGGCAAGCGTTGCCGGCAGCCCGCCGCGCGCCGGCGAGCCGAGGTCCGGTTCGACGCGGGCGGCGTTGAGCAGGAGCGGGCGCTGCTTCGCCTCCGCCAGCAGGCGCCTGTAGAGATCCTCCGGCCAATGGCTCTTCACCGCCTGGCCGAGATGGTTGAAGATCGTCATGGCGCTTATGAGCGCCACCGACGGGTCGCCCCGGCCGAGCGCCGCCAGAATGTGGGCGGCATCATAGAGGGAAGCGCCCCGTCCGCCATGGCGGACGGCCACGGTGCTTTCCAGAAGGCCGCTCTCGTGAACGGCACGGATGCCCGGCCAGGGGAACGCTCCGGTGCGATCGGCATCCGGTGCCGCTTCGGCGAGTGCGCGTGCCGTGGCGTTCAGCACGTCCGTATCGTAGGAGGTGACTCCCGGGCTTTCCGGCTGGTTCAGCAATAGCGCCGTCATCAGGCGGCGGCCGTCTTCTTGGCGTCTTCCCGCTGGCGGATGCCTTCGCGCACGAGCGGCAGGACGTAACGCCCGTAGTCGACGGCATCGTTGAAATTGTCGTAGCCGCGGATCGAAATGAGATCGGCGCCGAGATCGATATAGTCGAGGATGGAATCGGCGATCGTGCGCGGCGATCCCACCAGCGCCGTGGCGCCGCCGCTGGCATTCGTCGCGGTGACCGTCGGATACCACAGGGCCCGGTCGTGCACGTCGCCGCGCGCCGCGATGTCGAGCAGACGCTGGGACCCGACATTGGCGGGGCGCGGGGCGGAAAGGGGCGAGCGTGCGAGGCCCTTCTGGCGGTTGTCGTTCAGCCGCTCCAGGACCCGGTGCGCCTTTTCCCAGGCGAGTTCGTCGGTTTCGGCGACGATCGGGCGGAAGGTGACCCAGATGCGCGGGCGGTCGGTCCGGCCGGCCTTTGCGGCTTCCGCGTAGATCCGGTCGATCTGCTGTTTCGTCTCCGCCAGCGGCTCGCCCCAGAGGCCGAAGATGTCGCAGAGCGAACCGCCGATGCGGTAGGCCGCATCCGAGGAGCCGCCGAGCGAAATCGGGATCAGCCCGTGCGTGGGGCGCACCGCGCTGCGGAACTGCTTGAAGCGGTAGTATTTTCCGTCGAAGTCGAAGGGCTCCTTCGATGTCCAGGCAAGGCGCAGGATGCGAATGTATTCCTCCTGCCGCTCGTAGCGCTCCTCCTTGTTGAGGAAATCGCCTTCCCGGGCCTGCTCCTCATCATTGCCGCCGGCAATGAAGTGCACGACGACCCGCCCGCCGCTCAGCTGATCGAGCGTCGCAAGCGCCTTGGCCGCAACCGTCGGATAGACGGTATTGGGGCGGAGCGCGACGATGATCTTGATGTTCCTGGTGTGGGCGAGAACCGTGGCGCCGAGCGTGAACGGATCGAAAGACGAAGAGGAATAGGGGAGCAGGGTATAGTTGAACCCGTAATCGTCGAGGGCGCGGGCATAACGCTCCAGGAAAAGCGGATCCACCGGCGCGTCGGGAAGGGGGGTCAGGTCGTTCGAGGCGTTCGGGAAGCTAACGCTGATGAATTCCGCGGCCATGGGAGCTCCAATCTTTTACCGACGATGAGGTACGTTAAGGCGAGGCGCCGTGATGAGGAAGACAGGTCTTTCTCTTTCTAGTGAAATGGTAGAAAATATTCCTCGCAACGCCCGAGAGAATCCGGAGATACCGCAGTCGGATGGCGATCAAGAAAGGAGTTTTGCCGAGCCGGCGCTCGCGTCGAACATGGAAAGAGCACAGTCGCGTGCGACGAGAACAGCCTCGGGATCGCGCCCGACGGCGACCGTTGCAAGCGCCCCCTCGTAAAGCAGGGAAAGGTGAGCCCCTGCCTGTTCACCGCCGACACCGGCTTTCGACATGATGTCTCGGAAAATGTCCGCGACCATCTTCTTGTGCATTCGTGCGACGGTCACGATCCGCTCGGAATCGCCGTGCTCGGCGACAGCGAGCGCGAAGGCGCAGCCGCGAAACTCAGGCGTGTCGGCCTTGTCGTGCAGGCGTTCGAAAATCAGCCTGATCTGATCTCGCGGGGCCGCCTCCACTTCCAAAGCGTCGTGAAGGGCACGGATCACGCGTTCGTGGCGATCCTGAAGATAGGCGGCGACGAGATGGTCTTTCGATGGGAAGTGGCGATAGAGCGTGGCCTTGGCAACGTTCGCTTCTTCGATGATGCGGTCTATGCCGACAGCGCGGATGCCTTCGCTGTAGAAAAGCGCGCCGGCGGCGGCAACGATCTGGTCTGAAATGGACTCTTTCATGGGGCTACTTCTGATTGGAGTATCTCGTCTATGCATCCTCAGACGGCAGAGATCGCTCAGCGCGAGGCGAATGGAGTTCTAGGCCATCCATCGATGAAGAGAAAGACAGGTCGTTCCAATATCCTTCCGTTCCATGTTTTATGGTGCATTTCCGGCATTCAGGATGACTGCCTTTATGGTGTTGGTAGAATCTTCCCGGGGTTCATGATGCCGAGCGGATCGAGCGCGTTCTTGATGACGGCCATGAGGTCGACGGCGTTGCCGTGCTCCTGCCTGAGATAGGCGATCTTTCCGGTTCCGACTCCGTGCTCGCCCGTCGATGTGCCGCCGACCGAAAGCGCTTTTTCGACCATCTTCTTGTTGATGGCGGCGACGGCGGCCAGCTCGCTTTCGCTCATTGGGTCGACGGCGAAGACGACGTGGTAATTGCCGTCGCCGACATGGCCGAGGATGGCGGCCGGGACGGGAAAGCCCTCGAGCAGTTCGCGGGTATAAAGGACGCAGCCGGTAAGCTCCGAGACCGGGACGCAGACATCGGACGACCAGCCCCTGGCATTCGGCCGTTGCGAAACGACGGCGTAGAAGGCGCTGTGACGGGCTTTCCACAGCCGGCTGCGCTCTTCGGGCGACGTCGCCCACTCGAAGTCTTTGCCGCCATTGTCCTGCACCAGCGACGCGACGAGCGCGACCTGCTCTTCGACAGCGCCCACGGGGCCGTGGAATTCAAAGGCAAGCGTATCCTCCAGCTTCAGGGAGAGGCCCGAATAGGCGTTCACCGCGGCGATCAGCCCACGATCCATGAACTCCATGCGTGCGACGGGAATGCCAAGCTGGACAACGGCGATGGCCGTGTTGATGGCCTGCTCGACGCTCGGGAAGGAGCAGAGCGCGGCAGCGGTGTGTTCAGGAATGCCGTAGAGCCGCAGCGTGACCTCCGTGACGATGCCGAGCGTCCCCTCGGCACCGATGAAGAGCCGCGTCAGGTCGTAACCGGCGGACGATTTGCGCGCGCGGCCGCCCGTCTGGATGATCTCGCCGTTCGGCAGCACCACCTTCAGCGACAATACGTTCTCGCGCATCGTGCCGTAGCGCACGGCATTGGTGCCTGAAGCGCGGGTGGAGACCATGCCGCCGATCGAGGCATTCGCGCCGGGATCGATGGGGAAGAACAGGCCCTTGTCGCGCAGCCACGTGTTCAGCTGCTCGCGGGTGACGCCGGCCTCGACGGTGCAGTCGAGATCCTCCTGGCCGATGCGCAGGATCCCGGTCATGCGCGAAAGGTCGAGCGAGATGCCGCCCTTGACGGCCGCGAGGTGCCCCTCCAGCGATGTGCCCGCGCCATAGGGAATGACGGGAACGCGGTGTTTCGCACAGAGCCTCACGACTTCGGCGATCTCCTCCGTGCTTTCGGCGAAGACGACACCGTCCGGAAGGGCGGCGGCATGGTGGGATTCGCCACGGCCGTGCTGCTCCACCACCGAGGCATTCGTGGTGAAGCGGCCGGCGAATCGTGCCGTTAGCTGTGCGACGAGATCTTGGGGCAGTTCGCTCATGCTTCGCCGACCAGTCCGGCAAAGCCGGCGGCAGCGAAGTCCTCGGCGGCAGGCCGTGACGTCGTGACGAGGGGGCCGGGAAGGGGAACGGGCATGTCTTGTCTCCGCGTGGGCATCCAGGATGCAGCTCGCTCAGGCGATGAGCCGCTCGCCTTCGAGATGGCGTTCCAGGAAGGGCAGGCTGTCCTGGCCCCAGTAGAGCTCGCCTTCATAACGGAAGGTCGGCAGGCCGAAGACGCCCGCCTCCTTCGCGACTTCCCGGTTCGATCGCCAGAGGGCGGCGACATCGTCCTGTGCCGCGCGGGCCTCCAGGGCGTCCGCATCGAAGCCGGCGGCCTCGACGATCGGCCGGCGCACCGCGATGTCGCCGATATCGGCCTTGCGGCTCCAGTACGGGGCCTGCAACGCCCGTGTCAGGCCGATCCAGTCCGCGCCTTCGAGCTGGGCCGCGAGGATCAGGAAGCCCGCCGGCGTCGGATCGGAAAGGTTGGCCCGGTTCGAAAAATCGACGACCTTGCCGCGCAGCGCCGCCCAGCGCTGCAGGTCCTTCAGCCAGTAGGCGCGGCGCGCGTCGGGCCGGTCGCGCGAA
Organism: Shinella agrisoli; assembly: GCF_046557955.1. NCBI lineage: Bacteria > Pseudomonadati > Pseudomonadota > Alphaproteobacteria > Hyphomicrobiales > Rhizobiaceae > Shinella > Shinella agrisoli. The sequence goes on from NZ_JBJIEP010000005.1 coordinate 13,694, forward strand.
TAGATGCCGCCGTTTTCCGTGATGAGCGGGATGAGATAGGGCCGGACCTCCGCACCGAAGCGGCGCGCGAGATCGAGAAACGGATCAAGGCCGATATAGGCCCAGGGTGAACCGATGCCGAAGAAGTAGTCGATGGTGCGGGTCATTGCGTTGTTTCTCTCACATGGTGGATGTTGCCGAGGGCAAGGTCGAAGACGGCAAGCGCGCAGTCGCGCGCAACGAGGACGGCTTGCGGGTCGCGGCCGACGGCGACCGTGGCGAGCGCCCTTTCGTAGAGCAGGGAAAGATGCGTGGCGGGCTGGTCCGCCGGCACCTCGGCGCGTGCGATGATGGTCCTGAAGATGTCGCGCACGGCGCTCTTGTGCCGGCGCGCGACGGTGACCACACGCTCGGAATCGCCGTGTTCGGCAACCGCAAGCGCAAAGGCGCAGCCGCGAAATTCGGGACTGTCCGCCTTCTCGAACAGCCGCTCGAAGATGAGGGCGATCTGGTCCCGCGGCGGCAGGGCGGTGGTCGTGACGTCGAGCAGCGACCGGAGCACGCGCTCATGCCGCTGGCTGAGATAGGCCGCAACCAGATGATCCTTGGAAGGAAAATGCCTGTAGAGCGTCGCCTTGGCGATCTTCGCCTCGTCGACGATCCGGTCGATGCCGACGGCACGGATGCCCTCGGTGTAGAAGAGCGCGCCGGCGACGGCCAGGATCTGGTCTGATAGCGGTATTCTCATCGGCTGTGTCCGCGTGTGATGGCTGTTGCCGCTGCCGCCGTCAGGCGGCATGCGGCGCGTTGACGCCTGACGCGCCGAGGTTTCCGGCAAGCGTTCGAAGCCTTTCCAGCGGCAGCAGCCGTTCGAAGCCGGACTGGCGGGCGGCAAGGCCGGCGAGTTGCTGGGTAGCTTCGTTGTAGGGCGTCGGGGTGCCGGAGAGACGCCCGAGAAGGACGATCTCGCCATTGAGGTAGTCGACTTCGCTCGATGCGCCGCGCTTGAAGCTCTGCCAGGTCGATTGCTGGCCCGGTTCGATGCCGCTGTTTGCCGCCGTTCCCCATTGGGCGATGCTGATCGTGCGTTCGGAGGGGGAGGCCGGGTTGTAGCGGGCGGCCGTGAGCGCCGTGCGCGCTTCCTCCACGAGGGCGTCGGAGATCGCGGCGCGCTCCTTGTCCGGTCCATCGAACAGCTCCAGCACGTTGCGCACGTTATGGAGCAATTTGGCCGTCTTCCAGCGGCGGATGTCCGTCGAGGTCTCGGCGATATAGTCGGACCGTGCCAGGTCGGCGACGATCCGGGCCGCGGTATCGTCCGCGCCATGCGGATATCGGCCGACCGTGACGGCCGCGACCTGCGGATGGCCGCCCACAACCACCGTGCCCGTCTCGGTGAAGCGGGCAGGGGTGAGAATGCTGGCGCCATAGACGTTGGCGAAATTTCGGAGCGCGATGGATTCCGCCGCAAGGCCGTTCTGGAAGGTCACGATCGGCAGCCCGGACGCCGTCCCGCCGTCGGTGTCCTCGGCCGGACGCCAGGCCCAGTCGCCCACGGCCTCCGCCGCGTCCTGCGTCTTCACGGTGAGGAGCAGGATATCGCCTTGGCGCACGGCCGGCGGGTTCGCGGTATCGAAGGCATTGAGCCTGATCCGGCGCGTGCCCGATGGCCGCCGATAGGTGAGGCCGTGTTCGATGATGTGGCGGATCTGCGCCCCTCTGCCGACAAGCGCATACGTCACGCCGGACAGTTCGAACTGCGCGGCAAGGCTCGCGCCGACGGCGCCAGCGCCGATGATGATGTATCGCGTCATGTTTGTCTCCTCTCCGTCATGATGGACGGGCTCAGATCCCGAGGTTCTGCCGCAGGGTCTCGTGCTGGTAGTCGTGGTGGAAGATGCCGCGGCGCTGCAGTTCGGGAATGAGGTGCTCCGTCAGCGCGCTGAGGCCGAGCTCGTATTTCAGCGTGAAGGCCAGGAAGTTGAAGCCGTCGGTCGCGCCCCGTTCGTACCGGTCCTGAAGCTGATCGGCGATGTTTTCGACGGAGCCGATCGGGAACCAATGTCCCGCGCCGCTGGAATGGTAGATGATGAGGTCGCGCACGGTGCGCACCTTGCCGCTCTCGATGAGATCGCGGAAGACGCCGAAACGCGAGCGCCGTCCTTGGATGTTTGCCGTCTGCGGCAGCTCGGCGAGGGGGATCGGCGCGTCGAGATCGAGACCTTCGAAATCAATGCCGCCGAACTGGCTGGCAAGCGACTTGCGGCCTTCCTCGAAATCGATGTCGTCGATGACGTCGCGCCAGAAGCGCCTGGCTTCCTCATCCGTCGAGCCGATGACGGGCGCGACGCCGGGCAGGATCTTGACGGCATCGGGCGAGCGGCCGAAGGCCGAGGCGCGCTGCTTGAAATCCCTGTAGATCTCGATGGACGGCTCGGTTTCGGTGAGGCCGGTCGTGAAGATGACGTCGGCGATGCGCGCGCCGAGCTGCCGGCCTTCCGTGGAGGAGCCCGCCTGCGCGAGGATGGGCTTGTCCTGGGGGCTGCGCGAGACGTTGAGCGGCCCCTGCACGGAGAAGTGCCGGCTGCTCCAGTCGATCCGGTGGACCTTCCTGGGATCGACCCGCTGGCGCCCACGGTCGTCATAGGTGACGGCGTCGGGCTCCCAGCTTTCCCAGAGCGCCTGGACGACGCCGGCAAACTCTTCCGCGATGGCATACCGGTCGTCATGGGCGGGCAGGGCCTTGCCGAAATTCTTCTCCCCCGCCGAGGAGGTGACGAGGTTCCAGCCCGCGCGTCCTCCGGAAATGTGGTCGAGCGAGAGGACCTGGCGAGCGAGATTGTAAGGTTCGGTAAAAGAGGTGGAAATCGAGCCGATGAGGCCGATCCGCGATGTGCGCGCGGCAAGCGCGCTGAGCAGCGTGACCGGCTCCAGTCCCGGCTTCGGCGCCGTGTCGCTAGTGGCGAGCGCATCGGCCAGGAAGATCGTGTGGATCTTGCCGCGCTCGGCCTGCTGGGCCTGCTCGATATAGGCATCGATATCGAGCAGATTGTCGGTCGCCCCCTCTGTTCCGGGCTTCTTCGTCTGGCCGGTGCCGCCGAGGAGCAGGCCCAGTACCAGTCCCTGGCCGCGCTCGCTCCGCCGGCCTCCCCATTTGTTCGTCATCGTGGTCGTCCTTTGAAATGGTGCCGGTTGTCAGGCCTGGAGTTCCAGCCTGCCTTCGACGGGCGGCGGCGAGTAGGCCGGTGCGAAGGGCGTCGGCCGGTGATGGTCCGCGTGCTCGGAGAGCGGATGGACCTGCACGAAACCCTTGTAGGCGGAAAGTTCGACATCGACGCCGTAGACCCGCTTGATGAGCTCCGGCGAATAGACGTCGGCCGGCGGGCCGTCGGCGATGACCTCGCCGTCGTGCAGGAACACGACGCGGTCGGTGAACCGGGCCGCCTGGTTCAGATCGTGGATGGCGATGACGCCGGCGACATTGTTCTTGCGGGTGACCTCGCGCGCGACGCCCAGCGTCTGCCACTGGTAGCGGATGTCGAGCGCGCTGGTCGGCTCGTCGAGGAGAAGGATGTCCGGATCCTGCGCCAGCGCCCGGGCGATCAGCACGCGCTGGCCTTGGCCGCCGGAGAGTTCGGTCACCGCGCGGTCGCCGAGTTCGTCGAGGCCGAGCAGCCGCATCGCCGCTTCCACATGGTCCCAGTCCTCGTCCCGCGGGCGGGTGCCGAAATAGGGCGTGCGCCCGAGCAGCACCGCTTCCTTGATGTCGAGCGCAAAGGACAGGCCGATGGATTGCGGAACATAGGCCACGATCTTCGCCAGTTCCCGACGGGGCAGCGCCGCAAGGTCCGTGCCGCCGTCCCAGGTGATCGAACCGCTCGTATGGCGGTTGATGCCGGCGATCGTCTTGATCAGCGTGGACTTGCCGGAGCCGTTGGAGCCGAGCAGCCCCACCAGTTCGCCTTTCCTGACCTGAAGGGTCGCGCCTTTGACGACCTGTCTCTTTCCATAGCCCACGACGAGGGAGTCAATGTTGAGGGTCATTCGATCGCCTTTTGCCGAGTGAGGATGAGGTAGAGGAAGATGGGTGCGCCGACCAAGGCATCGATGATGCCGACCGGAATGACGCCCGGCGAAATGACGAGCCGGCCGACGGCATCGGAAACGACGAGCAGCAGCGCGCCGATGATGGCCGAGAAGGTCGTGAGGAAGCGGTGGTTGGCACCGACGACGAGCCGCGCGATATGCGGCGCGACCAGGCCGACGAAGCCGATGATGCCGGTGAAGGCGATCGTGACGGCGGTCAGCGTGGCGGCGATCGCGATGGTTTCCAGCCTCACCCGCGAGACGGCCACGCCGAGGCTCTTGGCGGAATCGTCGCCGGCAAAGGCGATGGCGTTCAGCGCGCCGCTGCGGTAGCGGATGTAGGGAAACGAGAAGCCGAGCAGGGCCAGCAGCACCAGCACCTGATACCAGGCGGAGTTGTTGACCGAGCCCCAGGTCCAGCGGACGATGGCCGCGAGGATTTCGTCCTCGGCGAAATACTGGATGCAGGCCGTGAGCGCGCCGAAGAGCTGCGACAGGGCAATACCGACCAGGATCAGCGACGTGGGATTGAGGTTGCGCGTGGAGGCGAGCGTCAGCACCAGCGCGGTGTTGAGGAAGGAGAACAGCAGGGCTCCGACGACGAGGGAAAGCGCCGCGCTGCCCGCCGTCGCGCCGAAGACGACGATGGCGAGCGACGCGCCGAAGGCCGCCGCCGGCGCGATGCCGAGCGTATAGGGGCTGACGAGCGGATTGCGCAGCAGGCCCTGGAAGAGCGTGCCGGCGAGCGCAAGCGCTGCGCCGCCGAGGATGGCGAGCGTGATGCGCGGCACGCGCAGCTCCCAGATGACGGTCTGGATCTGCAGCGTCGCACGGTCTTCCGGTACGGTGCCTGCGATCTTCGCCCAGAACGTCTGCAGGACGTCGCCGAGCGTGGCCCCCGACGTGCCGATCTGGATACCGATGATGGCGGCCACAAGCACGGCGACAAGGCCGACCGCGATGGCGGCGTTCTGGAACGCATAGCGGTCACGCGGGCGCCGCGTCTTCCCGGCGCCCTGGGGAGCGCGGGGAAGATAGGGATCGGTCTGTATGGAGCTCACGGCTTGTCCTCGTCGATTGTGCGATGCTTGTGGGAAGGGGGTTAGCTGCCGAGCTTGTGGACGTAGTCCGAGACCGGCCGCGGCTTCACGCCCTGCGCTTCCAGCCAGCGGGCGAAGTAGGCATCGACATCGACATCGGCGAAGCGATCCGGATGGAGCCATTTGGCGACAGCGAGCGCGCCGATCTGCTTGCCGAGCGAGGAGAAGAAGAAGTTGCTGAAGACGAAGACATTCTTGTCCTGGATCGCCTTGACGGCGTTCCAGCCGGCGCGGCCGGCGATGCGTTCGGACTGCTCGGCCAGGAGTTTCTGGTCCCAGGGCTCGTAGCCGGATGCGAGGCCGTCGACGCCGTTATGGATGATCACGTCGGGGTTGCGGTTGATGATTTCGACGGGGTCGACCGTATAGGTATGGACCGACGCGCTGCCCGTGTTCGCGATCTTGATGTCGCCGAAGATGTTCCTGCCGCCGCCGAGAACGATCGTGTCATGCCAGCCGGAGCCGGGCAGGGACGTCACGAAGTCGGCGTTGTTTTCGAAATAGACCGTCTTGGGCTCGACACCCTTCAGCTTCTCGGTCAGCACCGTCTCGATGTCGTCGTAGAGCTGCGCGAGGTCGGCCGCGCCCTTTGCTGCGCCGAAGATCTTGCCGACATTGGGCAGTTGCGCGCGCAGCACCTTCGGGTCCCAGGTGCTGACGACGACGACCTGGATACCGAACGGCTTCAGCTTTTCCTCTGCATCCTGCCAGGGCGAATTGCGGCGGGCAAAGAACACTTCAGCGCCTGAAGTCGCAATCGTCTCCCAGTTCGGACCGTCAAAGTGGCCAGCGTCCGGCAGGTCGCCGAATTCCGCGAAATAGTCCTTGTTCGCCTCGTTCTTGCGTGGGTCGGCGGTCTGGTCGACCGCGACGATCGTCTTGCCGGCGCCGATCGCCCGGACGATCTCGGTCTGGTACCAGAGGTCCGGATAGACCGCCTTCACCGGAATCGGCAGCGTCACCTGGCGGCCGAGCTCGTCGGTGATCGTCACCGTCTGACGGTCGTCGGCCTTGACGGGTGCCGGAAGCCCGACGGCAAGTGCGAGCGTCAGGAGAAATGCCGCGCCAATTCCGGTGGCACTGCGGGCTTTGGGGAGTTCGTTGGACATGGTCGCTTCCTGCTGTTTGAGCCCAGGTGAAACACTCGAGCCCGAGGAAGCGTCCTGCTGCCTTGCCGAGCCGTGGGGGAAGCGTAGGGAGCGGAGTGGTGTGGAGAAAGACAGGTCGTTCTTTTTCCATAGAAATAGTAGAAAATTATCCTATGACCACCTTGCTGGCTCGATCCCTTTTATCCGACTCCCATCCACTCTCGCTATGGTAGAAAACGCGTGGTCGGTGCAGTCCGCCGGCGGCATCGGCAGCGGTGCACGACTATTCCTTGGGTACACGGGGAATTCACGTCTGATCAGCGTTCGGGCGCCGGTGGCTTGCCGGTGCCGTGGACGAAGATGCGGATGCAACGCCGCATGTAGTCCTTGCGCGCGTCGAGGCCCGGCCACTCGGCGCCCGTGCCCGATTTCGTGACGACGGCGCCGAACATCATGTCCATGAGGATGGTCGCGGCGCTCGTCGTGTCGTCGACGAAGAGGCGGCCGGCCTGCTTTTCCTCCTCCATCCATTCGGCAAGCAGCGCGTGGGCCCGCTGGCCGCCGAGCCGTTTCATCATCGCGCCAACCTCGGGATAGCGCGCGGCTTCGACGATCGTGAGATTGAGGAAGGCTGCCCGCTCGTCATCTTCCTCCGCGCCGATATCGATCCGGAAGATGCGTTCGAGGGCCTCGGAAAGGCTCAGGCCCGCATAGTCGCCGGGAAGCGCCAGCATGCTGGTGCGGTGCTGCTCGATGATCGCGCCGAGCAGATCGGTCTTGGACGGGAAGAGTTCGTAAAGCGTGCGCTTGGAGATATGGCAGCGGGCGGCAACCTCGCTCATCGTCGTCCCGCCGTAGCCACGAGCCAGGAACAGCTTGCGCGTCGCCTCGACGATCTTCGCCCTCCGTTCGGCAGGCGTTATGCGTTTCGGGCGGCCGCGTTTTTTGTGCTTGGCCGGAAGGGCTGGGGCAGGTGCCTGGGGCATGGCGATTTCCGGAAGAGGCGGAGCCATTGACAATGTCGATACAGGGATATTATTGGTACCAATGAGTTTTGTAAATGTGGCGTGCGTGCGGAACAAGCTGCCGCTACCGGGAAAAGGTGCCTGATGCGCGCAAAAACCCTGCGGATCGGCCTTGTGGCCGCTGGTCTCCTTCTGACGTCTTGCTCGGATCAGGGCGGAGAAGCCGCTCCGCCCGGCGGCGGTGCGCCTCCCGTCGAGGTGGGGTTCGTGGTGCTGAAGGCGCAGTCCGTGCCGCGCCATGCGCAGCTTTCCGGCCGTGTGGTGGCGCATGCCACGGCGGAAATCCGTCCGCAGATCGACGGCATCATCGAGAGCATCGATTTTCGCGAGGGGCGGCAGGTCAAGGCCGGCGACATCCTCTTCAAGGTGCGCGATGCGAAGTTCGGCGCGGCCTATGCGGCAGCGGCCGCCGCGCTGTCGCGCGCCGAGGCGACCGAGCAGTCCGCGCAGGCGGCCTTCGACCGGAACGAGCGGCTGCAAACGCAGAACGCGGTGAGCCAGCAGTCGCTGGACGAGGCGAGGGCGGCGCTGCTCCAGGCGAAGGCCGACGTGGAATCGGCCAGGGCGAGCCTGCAGACGGCGCGCATCGATCTCGACAACACGACGATCAAGGCGCCCATATCGGGCATCATCGGCACGGCCAGCGTCAGCGTAGGCTCGCTCGTCACGCAGAACCAGACCGATGCGCTGGCGACGATCCGCCAGATCGACCCCGTCAACGTCGACCTCGTCGATACCAGCGCCAACCTCTTGAGGATCCGGCAGGATGTCGAAGCGGGACGCCTCGGCCGCGAAGGCGAGGGAGCGCCGAGCGTCAGGCTGACGCTCGAAAACGGTGCGGACTACGAGCAGGCCGGTACGATCTCGCTGGCGACGGTGAATGTCAGCGAGAGCACCGGCACCTTCACCCTCAGGGCAAGTTTTCCGAATCCCGACCGCATCTTGCTGCCGGGCATGTTCGTGCGCGCCTCCGTCGATCTCGGCGTAATGCCGAACGCCTTCCTGGTGCCGCAGCGCGCCGTCCAGCGCAGCGGCACGGGCGAGCCCATCGCCTACGTCGTTTCCGCCGACAGCAAGGTGGAGCAGCGGACGCTTTCGACCGAAGGCACGAGCGGCAATAGCTGGATCGTTACGGAAGGGTTGAAGGAGGGCGAGCGCCTGATCGTCGACGGCTTCCAGAAGATTTCCGCGGGCGCCAGCGTGACGCCGGTGGAAGCGACGATCGATGAGGATGGCGTCGTCAAGCAGTCGCTTGCCGCCCCGGCCGATGCCGGCGGTGCCTCGGGGGCGGAGCAATGACCGACGGCTTCCGGCGCAATGCCTTGGCGAGCTTTTTCATCGCCCGCCCCGTCTTTGCCATCGTGCTTGCCATCGCGACCCTGCTGGCCGGCATCATGGGCATCTACTCGCTCTCGATCTCGCAATATCCCGACGTCGCGCCCGTCACGGTGCGCATCAGCGCGAGCTATTCCGGCGCGACCGCGGAAGCGGTGGAAAATTCGGTCACGACGAAGATCGAAAGCGCGATGACCGGCCTCGACGGCCTGCTCTACATGGAGGCCACGTCGAACACAGGATCCGCCTCCATTTCGCTCACCTTCGCCAGCGGCACGGATCCGGAACTGGCCCAGGTCGAGGTGCAGAACAAGCTGGCGCGCGTGGAGTCCCAGCTTCCCGAGGCTGTGCAGGACGCCGGCGTCAGCGTCTCCCGCTCGCCCTCCGGCATCCTGATGATCGGCAACATCATCTCGCGCGACGGCCGCTACACCTCCTCGGAGCTTTCGGACATCATGTCGAGCAGCATCGAGGAACGTATCGAACGGCTCGACGGCGTCGGTTCCGTGCAGTCCTTCGGCAGCGGCTATGCCATGCGCATCTGGCTCGATCCCGACCAGATGCAGAAGTACCAACTGGTCCCCTCCGACGTCACCACGGCCATCCAGGCGCAGAACGCCCAGGTCGCCGCCGGCTCGATCGGCGCGACGCCCGTCGTGCGCGGCCAGCAGCTGAAGGCGAGCATCGTCGCGCAAACGCAGATGACCTCGGCCGACGAGTTCAAGAAGATCATCCTCAAGACGGCGACGGACGGCTCCGTCGTGCGCCTCGGCGACGTCGCGCGCGTCGAGGTCGGCCTTGAAAGCTACGGCCAGAGCTCGACCTTCAACGGCATGCCGGCCGCCGGCTTCGGCGTGCAGCTGGCGAGCGGCGCGAATGCCATCACGACGGCCGAGGCGGTGCATGCCGAACTCGACAGTCTCGCAGGCTCGCTGCCCGAAGGCGTCGAGATCGCCTATTCCTACGAGACGACGCCTTTCGTCGAACTGTCGATCGAGAAGGTCGTCGAGACGCTGATCGAGGCGATCGTGCTCGTCTTCCTCGTGCTGCTGCTCTTCCTGCAGAACCTGCGCGCGACGCTCATTCCGATGATCGCAGTACCCGTCGTGCTGCTCGGCACCTTCGGCGTGCTGGCGGCGCTCGGCTACTCCATCAACATGCTCACCATGTTCGCCATGGTGCTTGCCATCGGCCTTCTCGTCGACGACGCGATCGTCGTGGTGGAGAATGTCGAGCGCGTCATGTCGGAGGAGGGGCTCTCCGCCCGCGAGGCGACGGAGAAATCGATGGGCGAGATCACCGGCGCGCTCATCGGCGTCGCGCTCGTCCTCACCGCCGTCTTCATCCCCATGGCTTTCTTTTCCGGCTCGGTCGGCGTGATCTACCGGCAGTTCTCCGTCACCATCGCCAGCGCCATGCTGCTCTCCGTGCTCGTGGCGGTCATCCTGACGCCGGCGCTCTGCGCCATGCTGCTGAAGCCCACGCATGGCGGGCTGGCGGCGCGCATCTTCGGCGGCTTCAACCGCGGCTTCGAGAAAACGACGCGCGGCTATGTCAGCGCCGTCGGCGGCATGCTTTTGCGGCCGCTGCGCATGCTCGTGCTCTTCGCCGCGCTGCTCGGCGGGGCCTGGTGGGTCTATACGCAGCTGCCGACCTCGTTCCTGCCGGAGGAGGACCAGGGCGTGCTGATGACGCAGATCACCCTGCCGGCCGGCGCGAACGCCGCCCGCACGCAGGCGGTCATCGACATGGTCGAGGACTATTTCCTCACCGAGGAAAAGGACGCGGTGCAGAGCGTCTTCATGACGCTCGGCTTCGGTTTCGGGGGAAGCGGCGAGAACGCGGCGATGGCCTTCGTGCGCCTCAAGGATTTCGATGCGCGCACGGATGCGTCGCTCTCCGCGTCTGCCGTCTCGCAGCGCGCCTCGGCTCATTTCCGCAGGATCCGCGACGCGGAGGTCTTCGTGCTCGCGCCGCCCGCCATTCAGGGGCTGGGGCAGAGCAACGGCTTCTCCATGTATCTCGAAGACACCGGCAATCTCGGCCGCGACGCGCTGACGGCGGCCAGCAACCGGCTTGCCGACCTTGCTCAAGGGGACGACACGGTCGGCAACGTGCGCGGCAATACCCGCACGCTGGAAAGCCAGCTGAAGATCGAGATCGACCAGGAGAAGGCGGGCGCCCTCGGCGTCGACATCAGCGGCATCAACGGGCTGATCTCCACCGCCTTTGCCGGCAGCAACGTCAACGACTTCGTCTATAACGGCGAGATCAAGCCCGTCTATGTACAGGCGGACGCGCCCTTCCGCATGCAGCCGGAGGACGTCAATCGCTGGTATGCCCGCAACGGCAACGGCGAGATGGTGCCGTTCTCAGCCTTCGCCACGACGAAATGGATCCAGGGTTCGCCCTCCCTTGCCCGCTTCAACGGAACGGCGGCCATTTCCATGAACGGCGCGGCGCAGGCCGGCGCAAGCTCCGGCGATGCCATGGACCGGATGGAGGCGCTCGTGGCCGACCTCGACGGCGGCTACAGCGCGGCCTGGTCCGGCCTTTCCTATCAGGAACGGCTCGCCGGTTCGCAGGAGGCGATGCTCTATGCCGTCTCGCTCCTCGTCGTCTTCCTCTGCCTTGCCGCGCTCTACGAAAGCTGGTCCATTCCTCTGTCGGTCATCCTCGCGGTGCCGGTCGGCGTTTTGGGCGCGCTCGTCGCCGCATGGATCTTCGGCCAGTCGAACGACGTCTATTTCAAGGTCGGCCTGCTGACGACGATCGGTCTGACCGCGAAGAACGCCATCCTGATCGTCGAGTTCGCCAAGGACCTGCGCGATCAGGGCCGCAGCGTCGTCGACGCCGTGCTGGAAGCCGCCCGCATGCGCCTCAGGCCCATCGTCATGACATCGCTTGCCTTCATCCTCGGCGTTCTGCCGCTCGCCTTCGCGACCGGAGCCAGTTCCGCCGCGCAGAATGCCATCGGCATCGGCGTGATGGGCGGCATGATCGCTGCAACCGTACTTGGCATCTTCTTCGTGCCGCTGCTCTTCGTACTCATCACCAAGCGGAGAGGCGAACCATCAATGCGCAGCAAGATCCCTTAACGGAGGCGTTGGTCCTCCGTCGGGATGCTGGCCGGAATCATCGAGCGGTGCGCGGGAGCGCTCACGATCGCCGATCGCAGGCGCGCCGGCCTGGCGAGACCATCACCCTGCCGCCTTGCTCACGGATAGGATGTTGCGGATCTGCCACGTCCTTGCGAAATTCCATGAGAAGCGCGAATGCCTCGGCAAGCGGTGAATCGCGGAGTATATAAATAAAATCAAAATATTAGTTCCTGCGGATGGATGTGCAGGCATGCATCTCCCTCCGCCTGCTGCACATTCCCTGGATGCGTTCCAATTCACCATGGTTGCGCGGAATTTTCCGTCTGCTAGTGAATGGCGACCCGTTCTTCGATGAGGCCTCCTGCAGAAACATGGATGTGCGTCAACCTTGGGAACCGACCGAACCGAGACATTCGCAGCCGTGACGACAGAGCGCTCCTTGCGCGGCCGGCCGGCCACGCATGCTCTCTGGCCTTCCCGTGTCGGGGCTGTGGCGAAAGGGTAGGAATGTGAGCGCGACCCTCGCCGACATCTTCCTCAGCAACCGGAAATCCATCATGTGGAGCGTGATGCGGATCGTGCGCGATCCGCAGGCGGCGGAGGATGTCGCGCAGGAGACCTACGTCCGCGCGCGCAGGGCGATCGACAACGGACCGATCGAGCACGTCGAAGCGTTCCTCTATCAGACGGCGCGCAATCTCGCGATCAACTACAAGCGGCGCCAGGACATGCGCGGCCGGATCGAGCGCGACGATGTGTCCGAGGCCGATCTGGAGAATGTCGCCTCGTCCGCACCTTCGCAGGAAACCGACCTCATCCAGCGCCAGAGGCTTCAATGCCTCAACGAGGCCGTGGCGAGGCTTCCGCAGCGTGCGCAGACCGTCTGGCTTCTGAGCCGGATGGAAAAATGGCCTTATCCGAAGATCGCCGAGCATCTCGGCGTCTCGCCCAATACGGTATTCAACGACCTCAAGCTTGCGCACGCCCACTGCCTTGATGCCTTGGCGAAGATCGATCGCGGCTGAGCATTCCTCCGCCTCGAGGTCATGACGAGCGGGGCAATTCTATTGATGGCAATCGTCTCCGAAGGAGAGGTTTTTTGTGAGATTCCTGCCTGCCAAGTGTCTCAGGTATGAGGCCGCTCTCTCATGGGGCTGCCAGACCGGGTTGACCTGAGTGGAACGCGATAAGCCGGAGCGTAGCGATGAAGAAGAGGGTTTCGTACATCCGGACCCGGTGATGGATGCTGCGCTGAATTGGCTGTTCCTGCTCCAGGCCGATCCGCAGGATGCGGCGCTGCGGGCGGCGTTCGAGACGTGGCACGGTGCCGATCCCGCCCATGCGAGGACCTTCGCCGCCGTGGCCGGGGCGTGGGACCTTCCCGAGATGGACACGGTCGCCAGGACGATCGCTTCGCGCATCGGATATACGACCCATGCCGGCGACGCGCCCGTTGTGCGCTACCGGCGTCCGAAGCGCAATATTGCGGCAAGGGTTGCCCTGGCCGCCGCGGCAGCTGTCATCCTGGCCATAGGGATACAGCGATATCCCCTGTTGATGGTGCAATGGCAGGCCGACTACGTGACCGCGACCGGCGTTCGCGACGAGATCACGCTGCCGGATGGCTCGCGCATGACGTTGAACACCGCGTCGGCAGTCTCGGTGGATTTCGAGGGAACGAAGCGGTCGATCGCCCTGCTTCAGGGGGAAGCCTATTTCGATGTGGCGCACGATCCGGCGCGGCCGTTCACAGTGGCGGCGGCATTCTCCGAGGTGGAGGTCAAGGGAACGGCATTCTCCGTTCGGACCGACAGCGACGCGGATACCGTCGTGCTTGAGAGGGGGCATGTCGACGTCGCCCGGCTTCCCGAACGGAAGGACACGGCTTCGCTCGAAGCGGGAGAGAGCATCACCGCCTCGGCGGAGACCCTCTCCGCCGTCAGGAAGACGGACACGGCGGCGTCCCTTGCCTGGCTACAGGGACGGCTGGTCTTCGAGGACCAGCCCTTCGGCCGGGTTATCGGCGAGGTTGGACGATACTACGGCCAGCCGGTCATCGTCGCGAACGGCGCGCTTCGCGGGATCAGGATAAATGGCAGCTATCGCGTTGATGATCCGGAGCGCGTCATCCGCTCCTTGGCAACGGCCGCAGGCGCCTCCGTCACCCGCATCCCGGGCGGACTCCTAATCCTGCGATAAGCACTCAACTTTTTTTGTGAGATTTGCCCCGCCCGATTGTCAGGTGTGTAGGGGCCGGAAAACCACGGTGCGAACCGGCCCTCGAATTCAGGCGAGAGGGATTGTCGATGGAGCCGAAGGCGTGCGCTGACACAAGGGGGAAAGCAGGCAGGACGGGCGCAAGCCGCGGCAAGCGACGTCTGGCCTCTCTTCTGATCGCGTCGACGATCCTCGGCAGCATGGGACCCTTCGCTCCGGTCATCGCCAACGCGCAGCAGCAATCCGCCGGCCAGGCGGTGCGTTTCAACATCCCGGCACAGCCGCTCTCCTCGGCGATCGCAGCCTTTGTCCGCAAGACCGGCTGGGAGGTCGGCTTCACCTCGCAGGCCGTTGCGGGAAAGCGCTCGGCGCCGGTCACTGGCGCCATGGCGCCGGCGCAGGCATTGCGCACCTTGCTTGCCGGCACGGGCGTCAGCGTGCGGATTTCAGGCCCCTTTACCGCGGCCCTCGTGGCAGGCCCGGCGGCCGGCGCTATCGCGGCCGACGGGGCGACGGTGCTGGAGACGATCACGGTCGAAGGCAGGGGAGAGAGCGCCTGGGGGCCGGTGGAGGGCATCGTCGCCAGGCGCTCGGGAACGGCATCGAAGACGGATGCGGCGCTGATCGAAACGCCGCAATCCATTTCGGTGGTCTCCCGCGACCAGATCGACCAGCAGAGCGCGCGGACGGTCTCGGAGTCCCTGCGCTATACCCCGGGCGTGCTGACGGGTACGGCGGGCCTCCAAAGCCGCCGGTTCGACCCGGTTTTCGTCCGCGGCTTCGGCGGCTTCTCCGCCGCCGCGACCTATGCGCAATATCTGGACGGCCTCAAGTGGCACCATGGCCCCCGGACGTCGATCCAGATAGACTCCTATCTCCTCGAACGCGTGGAAACCTTCCGCGGTCCGTCTTCCGTCCTCTACGGGCAGGCCACGCCCGGCGGGTTCGTCAACATGGTCTCCAAACGGCCATCGGATGTCGGCAGCCACGAAGTCTATACCTCGGTCGGCAGCTACGGACGTGTCGAGGGCGGCTTCGACTCTACCGGCCCGCTCAACGAAGAGGGCACGCTCCTCTACCGCCTGATCGGCCTCGGCAGGCTGGGCGAGACGCAGGTCGACTATCAAAACGACGAGCGGGCGATGATCGCCCCCTCTCTGACCTGGACGCCCGAGGCGGACACCACCCTGATCATCCAGGCGATGTATCAGCGCGATCCGCGCACCTCCGACGCAGGCTTTCTGCCGCCGATCGGCACGGTCCTGCCGGGACCTTACGGCTATATCCCGCGCGACTTCTTCCAGGGTGATCCGAACTACAACCACTTCGAGCGCAGCCAGGCCTCCATCGGCTACCAGTTCGAGCACAGGTTCGACGAGACATGGAAGTTCCGGCAGAACCTTCGCTTCGGATACATGGAAGACGACATCAAGAGCGTGAACTTCCAGAGCCTGGCGGCGGACGGCAGGACCATCAACCGCAACGCCTCCTACTCCGTGCACAAGGATTACAGCTTCTCGGTGGACAATCAGATCCAGGCCGAATTCAGCACCGGGGGAGCCGACCATACCTTCCTCGCCGGTCTCGACTACCAGCGATACCGCAACAGGTTCAACTACGGTCAGGGGCTGGCGGGGCCTATCGACTGGACGAACCCGGTCTATGGAATACCGATCACACCCGTCAGGCTGACGTTCGATCGCAAGGAACCCTTCGACCAGCTCGGCATCTACGCCCAGGATCAGATATCCTACGGCAACTGGCGCCTGTGGCTGAGCGGGCGGCACGACTGGGCGGAATCCCGCTCGCAGATCACCAACATGATCACGGGAGCGAACGGCGGGACGTCGGAGGCCGAAAGCAGCGCGTTCACCGGCAGGATCGGCCTTCTCTATCTCTTCGACAACGGGTTGGCGCCCTATGTGAGTTATTCAACCTCCTTCGAGCCGGCGCTCGGGATGGACTACCATCACAACGCGCTGAAGCCGATGACCGGCGAACAGGTCGAGGCCGGACTGAAGTTCGAGCCCGAGGGCTATGACGCTTCGGTCACGCTGTCGGCGTTTCACATCACGAAAAACAACGTGACGGCCACCGATCCCGATCCGACCCATGTCTGCCCCGGATTGCCGCAGAACCGGTGCGTGACGCAGAACGGCGAGGTCGCATCGAAGGGTTTTGAAGCCGAAATCCGGGCAAGCGTCCTCGACGGGCTGGACCTGATCGCCGCTTACAGCTTTACCGACGTGGAGGTCGTGAAGAGCGACACCGCGGCCTTCATCGGCAAGCGGCCGGTCGGCGTTCCGGAGCACATGGCCTCGCTTTGGGCGTCCTACACGTTCGGGGAGGGCGCGCTCGAGGGCCTGACGCTCGGCGGCGGCGTCCGCTACGTCGGATCGTCCTACGGCACCGATACCAATCTGTGGGGTGCGCACGCGCCCGGATACGAGCGCGCGCCCTCCAAGGTGCCGGGATATACCCTGGTCGACCTCGCGCTCGGTTACGATTTCGGCAAGCGCGATCCGTCGCTTGCAGGACTGCGGCTCGACGTCAAGGTCAACAACGTCTTCGACGAGAAGTATGTGGCGGCCTGCAATGGCTACGGGTCCTGCGTCTACGGCGAAGGGCGCTCCGCGCTCGCCACGCTCAAATACAGGTGGTGAGCGCCATGCAGTTCCGCCACGTCGTCGCCGCGGCGCTCCTGGTCTGCTCGGCGGCCTCCTTTGCGGCTGCGGAGGTGAGGGTCACCGATCAGGCCGGCCGTGTGGTTACGCTCGAAGAGCCGGCACAGCGCATCGTGTTGTCCGAAGGCTCGGACATGATCGGGCTGGCCCTGATCGATCCGAAACCGGCGGCAAAGGTGATCGCCTGGAACCCGACCCGCATCGATGCCGAAACGATGGCGGCATTCCGCTCGACCGATCCGGCCATCGACGACATCCATGTTCTGCAGGGCGGCTGGCTCGGCGGGTTCCCGGTCGAGCAGATAATCGCCCTGAAGCCCGACCTGGTCCTCCTGCACCCCTACTATGCCGGCGACGCATCCGTGATCGGCAAGCTGGAGGCGGCGGGCGTTACGGCTGCGATCATCGATATAACGCCGCAGATACGGGCGTCGGACCCGCTGCAGGGATTGAAGCTGCTTGCCGAGCTGACCGGCAATCGGGACCAGGCGCATCGTTTCGCTGCCTTCTACCACGGCCATGTCGAAAGGATTCGCTCGCGTCTCGCGCAGGCCGGTCCGGCTGTGCGGCCCAGGGTCCTTCTGGAAGCCCATACGGGCAAGGATGCATGTTGCGCCTCGACCGGGCGCGGCGTCGGCATCGGCGATCTCATCGAATTCGCCGGCGGTCACAATATCGGTTCGGACGTCATACCCGGCACGATCGGAGAGCTCAGCGCCGAATACGTCCTGAAGGCCGATCCGGACGTCTACATCGGCACCGGGGGCGCCTATCTCGAGGCGCGCGGCGGCCTCGTGCTTGGCACCGGACGGTCGCAGGAGCAGGCGGCGGAAACCCTTCTTGCCGTCACGCGGCGGCCGATCGTCTCGCAGCTTCGGGCGGTCGCCGACAAGCGGGCGCATGGCATCTGGATGCCGCTCACCGGGGCGCTGAACATCGTCGTCATCGATGCCTTCGCCCGCTGGATCCACCCGGAGCTGTTCGGCGACATCGACCCGGCATCGACGCTCCGGGAGATCAACCGGCGGTTCTCGGCCCTGCCGATCGACGGCGCCTACTGGGTCAGCCTGCATCCGCGGGGCGATCGCCCGGAGGGCGTGAAGTGAGCCTCGCCGTCGACCGCGCCACGGGGATTGCCGCCTATCGGAGGCGCGTGTGGCAGCGCAGCCTGCTCGTGTCCGGGCTTGCCGCCCTATGCGTCCTTTCCTTTCTCATCGATCTAGCCACCGGGCCGGCGGGGCTTTCCCTCGGCGAGGTCGTCGCCGCGCTCCTGGCGGCGCAGGATGCCGATCATGCTGCCTCCGCCATCGTCTGGCAGGTGCGTCTGCCCATGGCGCTGATGACCCTTCTGGTCGGTGCCGCTCTGGCGCTCGCCGGCGTCGAGATGCAGACCGTGCTTGCCAATCCGCTTGCGGAGCCGTTCACGCTGGGCGTCTCGTCGGCGGCGGCGTTGGGGGCGGCCCTCGCCATCGTCCTCAGCATCGGCCTGCCCGGCATTCCTCCGGCGTGGATCGTCTCGGGCAATGCCTTTGTGTTCGCCATCGGCGCGCTGCTCGTCGTGCAAGGTCTGGCACGCCTCAGCGGCGCCGGCCCCGAAACGCTGGTCCTGTTCGGCATCGCCCTTGGCTTCAGCGCCGGTGCAGTGCTGTCTCTGATACAGTTCATCGCATCGGCTGATGCGTTGCAGCAGCTCGCTTTCTGGAGCATGGGCAGCCTGGCGCGCGTCGACTGGCAGACCTGCGGCATCATGCTGATCGTGTTGTTGGCGGCCGCACCCTTTTCGCTCGCCTCGGCATGGCGCCTTACGGCTTTACGCCTCGGCGCGGACCGGGCGCGCAGCTTCGGCATCGATGTCCGGCGCCTGCGTCTCGCCTCGCTGGTGCGCATCGGCCTCTTGGCGGCCTCGGCGGTGGCCTTCGTGGGCATCATCGGCTTCGTCGGCCTGGTCGGCCCGCATATCGCCCGCATGCTGGTGGGCGAGGATCACCGTTTCCTGCTTCCGTCGAGCCTCCTTATCGGGGCGCTGCTGATGTCGATCGCGTCGATCCTCGGCAAGGTCCTGATCCCGGGTGTGCTGCTGCCGATCGGTATCGTCACGGCTCTTGTGGGCCTGCCGGTTTTCATCCTGCTCATCGTAAGACGCGGGCGGGTGGCAGCGTGACGCCGGAACGTCCGCAAGCACTGGCCGTGCGCGGCCTTACGGCCGGCTATCGGGGGCGTGCGGTGCTGCACAGGCTCACGCTGCCGCCGCTCGTGCCGGGGGAACTCGCCGTACTGGTCGGCCCCAACGCGGCCGGCAAGTCCACGCTCCTGCACACGCTCGCCAACCTGGTGCCGGGAAACGGCACGGTGACATTCGGCGACCGCGACCTTGCGCGCCTCGATCCCCATGAAAGAGCCAGGCTCATCGGCTTCATGCCGCAGGGCTTGCCCGGCGGCGTCGGACTGACAGTCGTCGAGGGCGTTATCGTTGCGCTGCGTGCGACGCGCAATGGCAGCAAAGGCCGGGACATGATCGAGGAAGCCTTCGACGTTCTCGCGCGTCTCGGCATTGCCGACCTTGCCATGCAGCGCCTGGACAGGCTTTCGGGCGGCCAGCGCCAGTTGGCCAGCCTGGCGCAGGCCGTTTCCGGGGAACCGCCCATCCTCATCCTCGACGAGCCGACCAGCGCGCTCGATCCGGCCCGGCAGTTCCAGATCCTGCGGCTTGTCAAGGACTATGCTCGTGGCGGGCGCATCGCCATGATCGTCCTGCACGATCTGGCCGCCGCCGCCCGATGGGCGGATCGGTTGATCGTGCTGGATCAGGGGCGCCTGCATTCGGCAGGCACGCCTCAGGAGGTGCTCACGCCTGCCATGCTCGCAGAGGTCTATGGCGTTGCGGCGCGTGTGGAGGCGACCGCCTCGGGACATCTCTGCATCGAGATCGACGACTGTCTCCGGCTTCCCGCGGCATCCTTCGAAATGAGCGGACACAAAGGAGTGGCCTGATGAGCGGATTTGTTGCGGAGGCGCGCATCGCGTTGCCTGATCCCGAAGCCTTGATCGGCCCGGTCTGCGAGCACCTGAAGGAGCACGGCGCGGAGATCACCCGCGAGGACGGCGCCTATGTGGTGGCGATGGACATGGCGACCAGCCGCTTCTGGCGCGAGAACGACGCGCTCGTCGTGCGCGCCGAGGCGAGGGACCTGCAATCCCTCTACCTCGTCAAGATGGGCATTGCTTCGCATCTCATGGAATTTGCAGGCGACGAAACGGTCGAAATCTCCTGGACGGGCGACGGCAGGGAGCTTGCGGCGCCTCCCAACTTCCAGATCATGGACGTTGCCGCCGTGCGCAATGTCACGCCGCATATGCGCCGCATCACGCTGCGGGGTGAAAACCTCGCTCGGTTCGACACGCTGGAAGCGCTGCATCTGCGTGTCATCATCCAGCATCCCGATTCGCGCGTGCCGCAATGGCCGTCGGTGGGCAGCAACGGCCTCGTGCGTTGGCCGGAGGGCAGCCACCGCCCTCATCTTCGCAAATATACGGTCCGTTCCGTCGATGCGGCTGCGGGGACGATGGACATCGACTTCGTCATCCATCCGGACGCGGGGCCGGGGTCGGCATGGGCCGAACGGGTGACGGCCGGCGAGCAGGCCGGCATCGTAGGGCCCGGCGGCGGCGGCCTGCGGCCTGCCGACTGGTATCTGTTTGCCGGTGACGAAACCGCCTTGCCCGCCATCGGCCGCATGCTGGAGGCGCTGCCGGAGACGGCCCGCGGCGTGGCGCTGATCGAGGTGGCCGACAAGGCGGAGGAACAGGCGATCGCCACGGGATCGGGTGTCGAAATCCGCTGGCTGCACCGCAACGGAGCGGCTCCCGGCAGCACGACGCTGCTGGCCGACGCCGTGCGCGAGGTTGCGTTTCCCGTCGACGGCGCATCGGTCTTCGCATGGGCCGGCTGCGAGTTCGACGCCTTCAAGGCGATCCGCGGTTACCTCCGCAGGGAGCGCGGGCTGAAGAAGGACGAAAATCTCATCGTCTCCTATTGGCGCAAGGGCAGGACGGAGGACGAGCTTTCCCACGCGGACGAGCTTGAGCATTGAGCATCTTTGCGGGATCGGCCGGGCAGGTCACCGAAGGATCACACGGGCGCCGAAAGCCGCGTTCCGCGTCCGGACCGGTCGCCCGGCTTCAGGCGCGGGGCATGCCCATGGGACGCAGGTGCCGGCGTAAGGCCGCGATGCGGAAGATCGCGTTGGCCGCGCCGTAGCCGCGATAGCCTTTGCGCTCGACGATCTCGAAGAAGAAGCCCTCGTGGTAGGTGGGGCTGTAGAGCTGGAAATATTCGCCGTGCTCGTCGCGGTCGTAAAGGATGTTGTTCGTCTGGAGCCGCTCGGCGAGGGCGGGATCGAGGCCGAAGCGCGCCTCGAGATCGTCGTAGTAGTTCCGTGAAATCTCAAGGGCGACGAAGCCGTTGGCGGCCAGCGCCTCGGCCGTGGCGAAGATGTCGTTCGTGGTGAAGGCGAGGTGCTGGATGCCGGAGCCGAAGGTCTCCGTGATGAAACGGCCGGCGACCGTGTTGCGGTTCTCCGCCCCGTTCATGGTGATCCGCAGCGAACCTTCGCCGTTCTCGACCACCTGGCTGCGCACCAGGCCGGACGGATCGACGATGTCGACCATCGGCGTCTTCTCCGCCTCGAAGATCGAGGTGTAGAAGAGCAGCCAGGTCAGGAGCTCGTCATAGGGCATGGTCTGGGCGACGTGGTCGATCGTTCCGAGACCTGCGTCACGCGATCCCGGCGCCTCCTCCAGAGGGGCGAACTCGATGTCCCAGATGCGGGCGAGGTCGGTCTTCCCGTCGAGGAAGTAGACGATGCCGCCGCCGACGCCGCGCACGGCCGGCATCTCGATCTCGCCGGGATCGAGCGGTTGCTCGAAGGCTTCCGCGCCAAGCGCGACGGCGCGTTTGCGGGCCGCCCAGGCATCCTCGACGATAAAGCCCATCGCATAGGCGCACGTGCCGTGCACGAGATAGGAGGAGCCGGCGAAACCCCGGTCCTCCGTGTTGACGACCAGCCTTATGTCGCCCTGCCGGAAGAGCGTGACGTTCTTCGTCTTGTGCCGCGCCTCGCGCCGGAAGCCGAGCGTCGCGATCATCGCCTCCAGCTCGGGCGCTTCCGCCTCGTCCACCGCGAACTCGACGAAGGCGACACCCTCCACGCGGCTGCGCGCGGGCATGTCCGGCACCTTCAGGGACAGGCCGGGATTGGCGCGGCGAACCCGGTCGCCGAGATAGAGCAGCGAGCGATGCCCGTCGGCCGCGATCGCGCCTGGCGAGCCGCCGCGGAACTGGTCGTTGAAGATCTCCAGCGAGAGGTAGCCGTCATAGCCGGTCTCGGCCACCGCAGCCAGGAAATCCTCGACCGGCAGTTCTCCTTCGCCCGGCATGTTGCGGAAGTGCCGGCTCCAGTAGAGAAGGTCCATGTCGATCTTCGGCGCGTCGGCGAGCTGGATGATGAAGATCTTCTCCTTCGGGATCGAGCGGATCGAGTTGACGTCTATCTTCCGCGCCAGGGTGTGGAAGCTGTCGAGGATGAGGCCGATATTGGGATGATCGGCCCGGCGCACGATCTCCCAAGCGTCGCGGTGGTCGTTGATGTGCCGCCCCCAGGCGAGCGCCTCGTAACCCACCTTGAGGCTGCGTCTTGCGGCGCGCTCGCCGAGCTCGTGGAAGTCGGCGGCGGCGCGGTCGAGCCCTCCGAGGGCGGCGCTGGAGACGTTGGAGCAGACGAGGACGAGGTCCGTCCCCATCTCCTGCATGAGGTCGAACTTGCGCTCGGCGCGGTCGAAGGTGCGGCTGCGCAGCGGCTCGGGCATGCCTTCGAAATCGCGGAAGGGCTGGAAGAGGGTGATCTCCAGGCCGAAGTCGCGCACCATGCGGCCAAGCTGGCGCGGGCTTTCGTCGAAGACGAGGAAATCGTTCTCGAAGATCTCGACGCCGTCGAAGCCGGCCTTGGCGATGGCCCCGAGCTTCTCGCGCAGGTCGCCGCTGAGCGAGACGGTTGCGATCGAGGTCTTCATGGCACCCTCCTCCGGTTGTCAGCGTGCAAGGGTGTTGAAGTGCGCGAGCATGCGGTTCGCGACCGGTTCGCGGCCCGTGAACAGCCGGAATGCGCCGACCGCCTGGAAGACCGCCATGCCGCCGCCGTCGAGCGTCCGGCAGCCGCGGCGCCGGGCCTCGCGCAGGAGCTCGGTTTCGAGCGGGAAATAGACGACCTCCGCCACCCAGTGCCGACGTTCGAGAAGATCGGCCGGCAGGGGCAGGCCGGGATATTTCGCCATGCCGGTCGGCGTCGCATGGACGAGGCCGGCCACTTCGGGCATGGCATCGTCGAGCGTCCCGGCGACCGCGACGGTGGCGCGAGGAAAGAGGGCCTCCATCGCGGTCGCAAGCGCCTGCGCGCGTTCGGCCTCCCGGTCGAAGACCAGGAGTTTTTCCACGCCGAGGGAGAGCAGGGCATAGGCGGTGGCCGCGCCCGCGCCGCCGGCGCCGAGTTGCAGGGCCGAGGAAAGGTCGGTCTGCGGCAAGCCGCGGCGGAAGCTTTCGGCAAAGCCCCACCAGTCGGTGTTGTGGCCGGCGCGCTTGCCCTCGCGCAGGACGATCGTGTTGACCGCGCCGAGGTCGCGGGCCTGCTGCGAAAGCGTGTCGAGATAGGGGATGACGCTCTGCTTGCAGGGATGGGTGATGTTGAGCCCGACGAGCCCGCGCGCTTCGGCTTCGTCGAGCAGGCGCGGAAGGTCCTCCGGCGCGGCGCCGATCTGGCTGAGGTCGATCAGCTCGTATTCGTAGGACAGGCCCTGCGCTTCGCCCTCGCGCACGTGCATGGCCGGGGTCAGCGATGCCTGGATGCCGGAACCGATAAGCCCGGCCTTCATCGGTTTGAGCAGCGTCTCGATCATCTCGAAGGGGTCCGTGGATTGAGGGGCGGCCCGCCGCTGCCGGCGGGCCGGTGCGGCGGCTTACTTGCCGCGGATCGCCTCCAGTTCCTTGAAGAGGGCGGCGACTGTCTCCGGACCGATCTCGGCGCCGAACTTGTCGATCAGCGGCTTTACGGCCTCGCGCAGCTTCTGGGTTTCCTCCGGCGACAGCTCGCCGACCTCCATGCCGGTCGCCTTGATGTCCTCGATCGCCTTGGCATCCACCTCGCGCGAGACCTTGCGCTGGTAGTCGCGCGCTTCCGCCGCCGCGGACTGGAAGATAGCCTTCTCCTCGTCGTTGAGGCCGTCCCAGGTCTTCTTGCTGATCAGCACGATCTGCGGATTGTACTGGTGGCGGGTCACCGTCATGTATTTCTGCACCTCGTAGAACTTGGCGTTGAGAATGTTGGCGGCCGGATTTTCCTGGCCGTCGACGGTGCCGGTCTCGAGCGCGGTGTAGAGCTCCGTATAGGGCAGCGGCACGGCATTGGCGCCGAGGCTGTTGAAGAGCTCGATCGGGATCGGCGACTGGATCGTGCGGATCTTCAGTCCGTTGATGTCCTCCAGCCTGGTGATCGGGCGGCGGTTGTTGGTGAGGTTGCGGAAGCCGAGCTCCCAGTAGGCAAGGCCGACGAGGCCGGTATCGGGCAGGAGCTCCATCAGGCTCGTGCCGAAGGGGCCGTCCATCACCTTGTCGGCCTCCTCGCCGCTGTTGAAGAGGAAGGGCAGGTCGACGGCGCCGAACTGCTTGACGTTGCTGGCGAGGATGCCGGCGTTCAGCACGGTCATCTCGATGACGCCGCCCTGCAGCGCCGAGACGGTCTGCACGTCGCCGCCGAGCACGCCGCCCGGAAAGAGCTTCACATCGATCTTGCCGCCGCTCTTCTCCTTGATGAGCTCGGCGAATTTCTCCATGCCGGTCACCTGCGGGTGGCCCTTGTTGTTGGCGGATGCGAATTTGAGCTGGTGTTCGCGGATTTCGGCCGAGGCCGGAAGCGCGGCAAGCAGCGCCAGCGGCACGATGGTCCCGAGCGCCAGTTTCTTCAGTGTGTCGAGCATGTTTTCCTCCCAGGTTTGGCCGCGCTTCGCGCTTGGCCGGTTGAATTCCTGCCGCTCAATGCCCCATCAGCGCCACGGGAACCGTGACGAGCTGGGGGAACAGGACGAGCAGCAGAAGCACGATGAGCTCGGCGATGAGGAAGGGCATCACGCCCTTCATCAGCTGTTCCATGTTCAGCTTGGCGACGCCGCAGATGACGTTGAGCACGGTGCCGACCGGCGGCGTGATCAGGCCGATGGAGTTGTTGATGATGAAGAGGACGCCGAAATAGACCGGGTCGATGCCGGCCTCCTTGATCACGGGCATCAGGACCGGCGTCATGATCAGGATGGTCGGCGTCATGTCCATGGCGGTTCCCACCACGATGATGAGCGCCATGATGGCGAGCAGAAGCAGGGTCTGGTTGTCCATCAGGGGTTCGAGCAGGGATGCCAGCTCGCCGGGAACGTCGGCGACGGTGACCAGCCAGGCGGAGACCGCCGCGCAGGCGACGAGGAACATGACGACCGCGGTGATCTTCGCCGCCGAGACGAAGACGCCGAAGAGCCTTTCCGGCGGCAGCTCGCGGTAGACGACCATCGAGACGAAGAGCGAATAGACCGCCGCGACGACACCCGCCTCCGTCGGCGTGAACACGCCGAATTTCAGGCCGAAGATGATGATGAGCGGCAGCATCAGCGCCCAGATGCTGTCGATGAAGGCCTTGAGGCGCACGGCCCCGCCCTGGCGCGGCGGCAGGGCGAACTGCTCCTTGCGGGCGACGATCATCCAGGTGATGCACAGCGCCGCCGCGATCATCAGGCCGGGAAAGATGCCGGCGAGGAAGAGCTTGGTGATCGAGACCCCGCCGATGACGCCATAGAGGATGAAGCCGATCGACGGCGGGATGATCGGCCCGATGATCGAGGCGGAGGCCAGCAGGCCGCCCGTGCGCGCCGGGTCGTGGCCGGATTTCACCATCATCGGATAGAGCAGGGCGCCGAGCGCCGCCGCGTCGGCCACCGCCGAACCGGACAGGCTCGACAGGATGCAGGCCGCGAAGATGGCGACGAAGCCGAGCCCGCCGCGGATGTGGCCGACCAGCGCCATGGCGAGGTCGACGATGCGGCGCGACAGGCCCCCGGTGTTCATCACCTCGCCGGCAAGCAGGAAGAACGGCACGGCCATCAGCGGAAAGCTGTCGGCGCCGTTGAGCACGTTCTGCGCGACGATCTGCGCATCGAACAGGCCGAGATACATCATCAGGGCGACGCCGCTGATGATCAGGGCGAAGGCGATCGGCACGCCGAGCGCCATGGGAACGAGAAGGGCGCCGAGAAAGATCGAGACGGTCATCGGCGCGGCCTCATCGCTTGGCCGGGGGAGCGGCGAGTGACGGTTCGGGCTGGTGCTCCAGCGCCAGCTCGTCCTCGCTGTCCTTGACGAACTCGGTCGTGGCGACGTCGATGCGTCCCGTGACGACACCGACCATGTCGGACAGGATCAGCAGCAGGGCCGGCACGCCGAAGGCGAGGCCCGCGCCATAGAAGAAGCCCATCGAAATGCCCGTGGCCGGCGCGGAGACATGGAGATTGATCAGCGTCTGCGTCCAGCTTCCGCTGATCATCAGCCAGGTGGCCCACAGCATCAGCGCCTGGCCGACAAGCACCGCGATCCTCGCGCCGGCCGGCGGCAGGCGGCGCAGCAGCGTGTCGACGCCGAGATGCCCGTGCTCGCGCATCGCCACGACCGCGCCGAGAAAGGTCAGCCAGAGGAAGAAGATGCGCGAGAGCTCTTCCGAATAGGTGATGCCGGTGTTGAAGGCGTAGCGCAGGACGACGTTGCCGAAGACCAGCACGACCATGCCGGCAAGCAGCGCGGCGATCGCGGCCTTCAGCACCAGGAAACAGAAATCGATGATGCGAACCATTGCGCTCCTCCCAAAGCGATTGCCGCGCCATGCGGCCCGTTCGTTCCTGGCGAGGTCCGGTCGGAGCGTCAGGAGCGCGGTACCATGACGGTCTTCCTCCCGGCCGTCACGGTCCATCAAAAATGTACGAACTAGTACGTATGTCAAGCGTTCTCTCTTGAAAGACCCCGGCAACCCCAATATGACTTGCCTGGGGAGCGGCGAGCGGGTGCCGCCCGCACATCTGCCGGCGTTCGATTTTCTGATGAAAATCAATATGATTGCGCAAGGCGCGACGGAGGAATGGTGGGACGGGGCGAAAAGAGTCGGAAAAACGATCCGGAGAGGACGAAAGAGGATATCCTCGTCGTCGCCACCGAGGAGTTCTCGACTCATGGGCTTGCCGGCGCGCGCGTCGATGCCATCGCGGAGCGCACACGCACCTCCAAACGGATGATCTACTATTATTTCGGCGGCAAGGAGGGGCTCTATCTTTCCGTTCTGGAGCGCGCCTACCGCAAGATCCGCACGCTGGAGGAGGATCTCAAGCTGGCGAGCCTTGCTCCGGAAGAAGCGCTGCGCACGCTGATCTCCAGCACCTTCGACCACGACGAGGCCAATCCCGATTTCGTGCGCCTCGTCAGCATCGAGAACATCCATCATGCGGCGCACATGCTGCGTTCGGAGGCCATCCGCGACCTCAACGTCTCGGTCATCGAGACGATCGCCGGCATCCTGGAGCGCGGGCTTGCCGAGGGCGTGTTCAAGCGTCAGGCCGACCCGATCGACGTCCACATGCTGATCAGCGCCTTCTGCTTCTTCCGCGTGTCCAACCGCTATACCTTCGGCACCATTTTCCGCCGCGACCTTTCCGAGCCCGGAACGATGACCCGGCACAAGGGCATGATCGCCGATGCGGTGATCAACTACCTGAAGGGATAGGCCTTCCTTCCTGAAGTTTTCGCCGCGCGATCGCCTTGCTCATTCCATCAATCCCAGAAGCTTCCTGCGCTAGCCTGGTGCACGTCCTTTCTGCTCAACCCTATATCGTTCAACTGCTCGTCCGTGAGTTCACGCAGGTCGCGGATCTGTTTGCGTTTTTGCAGCCAGCGGTCGATTGCCGCCGCGGTGCGGGCGATCTGTCCGGGCAATGCCAGCCAGCGGCCAATGCCGGCGCTCCTGTCCGGGCTTCTTGAGGAAGGCCTCTCTGATTCCGGCTCTCGCCCTCCGGCGGAACCGTTGGTCGGCATGGCGCCAGGGTGTTTGAGGATGTCCGCTGAGCACATCGGATCGCCCCGAAAAGAGTTGCGATCCATCCAGATTAGCCGTACGCCATAGACCTGCCACCGGAGAACGGGCATGTATTTATGCTAGTGGGCCACTATGGACGGTTTCGACTTCTCGACATTTGACGATGCGATTCCTCGGGATATTGTGGCCTTGGGCATTACGTATCCTGACGGATATATCGAGGAAAGGCACCGCCATCGGCGGGGGCAGTTGCTCTACGGCACGTCCGGCGTGCTGATGCTGACGACGGAGCGCGGTGCATGGATGATGCCGCCCCATCGCGGCATGTGGATTCCGCCCGGTGTCGAGCACGAAGTGAAGATGCTGGGTGCGGTGGCGATGCGAAGCATCTACATCGAACCAAGCGCATCGACCGCGCTTTTCGACCGTTGCCAGGTCGTCAGCATTTCAGGGCTGATGAACCAGCTCCTGATGGAGGCCGCGACGCTGCCCCGGCTTTATGACGAAAGCGGCCGCGACGGCGCGGTCATGAGCCTTATCCTGCACGAGCTTCAGCGCCTGACGCCCATCCCGCTGACATTGCCGCTTCCGACCGACAAACGGCTTTCGGAGCTGTGCCGCGGCTTCCTTCTGCATCCGACGTCCCGCGACACGATCGAAGACTGGGTCGAGAAGGCTGCCATGAGCAGGCGCACATTCACGCGCCGCTTCAAGAACCAGACCGGCCTGAGCTTCGTGGCTTGGCGCCAGCAGGCCTGCCTCATGTCGGCGTTGCCGCGTTTGGCGCAGGGCGAAGCCGTAACGAGCGTCGCGCTCGACCTCGGATACGAAAACCCGGCATCGTTCACGGCAATGTTCGTCCGCCTGCTCGGCATGGCGCCTCGTGAGTATTTGCGCTCAGGCGTGGCCGCTTCCGTGCGCTTCTAAATCGAAACCTGCCTGCACGCGCAAGCGAAACGGGCCGGCCAATCCCTGCCGTGAGCTCACGGAATTCTATTCAGCCATCCTGTGACCATCAGAAGCTATCACGCTCATTGCGGTCGCGACGATGCCGTTACCCGCGCTGCAGCATAACTTCATGACACCCTGCCTTTCTCGGCAAGGAAATCGAGCAGCGCCCGGACGCGGGAGGGCAGCGGACCGCCCTGGCCGACATAGACGGCATGGAAGGCTTCCTTCTCGCCCGTGCCGAGATCGTCGAGGACCGGCACGAGTCGGCCGGCGGCAATGTCGTCGCGAACGGTGAAAGCGGCAAGCCGGGCGAGACCGGCGCCAGCCAGAGCCAGATGCCGCAGGCCCTCCCCATCGCTTGCCTGCACGCGGCCCGTCGCGGGGACGACGATGGTTTCCCCGTTCTCTCGCAGCGGCCAGCCATCGACCGCACGCGCGTAACCGAAGCCGAGGCGATTGTGCCCTTCCAGATCGGCGATGCTGCCCGGCGCGCCGCAGCGCTCCAGATAGGCCGGCGCGGCGACGATCATCAGCGCCGTTTCGCCCAGCTTGCGCGCGACGAGGCTGGAGCTTTTCAGCGGGCCCGCCCGCACCGCGACATCGGTCCGTTCCGCCAGGAGATCGACCACCGCGTCGGTTTGCACGATGTCGAGCGTGACGCCCGGATGGAGCGTCAGGAACTCGGGCAGCGCCGGCGCGAGGATATGGTTGAAGTAGGATGCGCTGGTGTTGAGGCGAACGCGGCCTGCCGCCTGCTCGCCGGCGCCGGCGGCCCGCTCGGCGTCCTCCAGATCGGCGAGGATGCGCGTCGCCCGTTCGTAGAAGGCGCAGCCTTCCGGCGTGAGCTGGAGCTGTCGTGTCGAGCGGTTGAGCAGCCTTGCGCTGAGACGCGTTTCCAGCCGGGCGATCAGCTTGCTGACCGCCGAGGGCGTCATCCGCGCGGCGCGCGCGGCGGGCGAGAAGCCCCCGAGCTCGACCACGCGAACGAACACCTCCATCTCGCCGGAGCGGTTGACCTCAAGTCGCGCCATGATGACTTCATCTCACAGGTGATATTACTTGGCGCAGTCTATTTCATCCAGGATCGGGCGTCTATCTTTGAGGAAATTGTTCCGAATGAAGATTGAGAGACTGCATCATGCCGCTGGCGCTCTACGCCCTGACGGCCGGGGCCTTCGGCATCGGCGTCACCGAATTCGTCATCATGGGCCTCCTCCTGGAGGTCAGCCGGGAACTCAACGTCACCATCGCCGCCGCAGGATTGCTGATCTCCGGCTACGCGCTCGGCGTCACCGTCGGCGCGCCGATCCTGACGGCACTCACCGCCCGCTGGCCGCGCAAGCATGTGCTGGTCGGATTGATGGGCATCTTCGTCATCGGCAATGCCGCCTGCGCGCTTGCGCCGACCTATGGCTGGCTCATGGCCGCGCGCGTGCTGACGGCGCTGACCCACGGCACCTTCTTCGGCGTCGGGGCAGTGGTGGCGACCGGCCTTGTCGCGGAGGACAGGCGCGCCTCGGCCATTTCCATCATGTTCACCGGCCTGACGGTCGCGACCGTGCTCGGCGTGCCCCTCGGCACATGGTTCGGCCAGCAGTATGGGTGGCGCGCGACCTTCTGGGCGGTGACGCTGGTGGGGCTGGCCGCGCTCGCCGTCCTCGCCACACTGGTGCCGCAGGACCGGACGAAGCCCGAAGCCTCCGACTGGCGGGCCGACCTGCGTGCCATCGCCCGCCGTCCCGTGCTGCTCGGCCTGCTGACGACCGTGCTCGGCTATGCCGGCGTCTTCGCCGTCTTCACCTATATCGCGCCGCTGTTGACGGAGATCGGCGGCTTTGACGACGGCGCCGTCTCGCCGATCCTGCTGGTCTTCGGCGGTGGCCTGGTCGCGGGCAACCTCATGGGCGGCAGGCTGGCCGACCGCAACCTGATCCGCGCCATCCTTGGCACCTTGGCCGCGCTCGCCATCGTTCTGGCGGCGATGACCTTCGCCCTCGACAGCCGGATTGCCGCCATCGTCTTCACCGGCCTCATCGGCGCGGCAGGTTTCGCCACCGTCGCGCCCTTGCAGATGTGGGTGCTGTCCAGGGCGGAAGGAGCAGGCCGGAGCCTCGCCTCCAGCTTCAACATCGGCGCATTCAACCTCGGCAACGCCATCGGCGCATGGGCGGGCGGCATGGTCATCGACCAGGGACCGGGCCTTGCGGCGGTGCCGCTCGCGGCCGCGCTGTTCCCGCTTCTTGCCATCGCCACCGCGCTGGTCGCCGTCAAGGCGAGCAGGAACGCGACGCTCGCGCCTTCATGCAACCCCGTTCACTAAGGAGCATTCTCATGGACTATCGACCCCTCGGCAAATCCGGCCTCAAGGTGCCGGTCCTCAGCTTCGGCGCCGGCACCTTCGGCGGCTCCGGCCCGCTGTTCGGCAATTGGGGCAATTCCGACGCCACGGAAGCCCGTCGCCTCGTGGACATCTGCCTGGAAGCCGGCGTCAACCTGTTCGACACGGCCGACGTCTATTCCAACGGCGCTTCGGAGGAAGTGCTTGGCGAGGCCATCAAGGGCCGGCGCGATGCGGTGCTGATCTCGACCAAGACCGGCCTGCCGATGGGCGACGGACCCAATGACGCAGGTTCCTCGCGCATCCGGCTGATCCAGGCCGTCGAGGATGCGCTGCGCCGTCTCCGGACCGACTATATCGACCTCCTGCAGCTGCACGCCTTCGACGCCGGCACGCCGGTCGAGGAAGTGCTTTCGACGCTCGACACCCTCGTGCGCGCCGGCAAGGTCCGCTATGTCGGCGTCTCCAACTTCTCCGGCTGGCAGATCATGAAATCGCTGGCCGTCGCCGACCGCTACGGCTGGCCGCGCTATGTCGCCAATCAGGTCTATTACTCGCTGGTGGGGCGCGACTACGAATGGGACCTGATGCCGCTGGGGCAGGACCAGGGCCTCGGCGCGATGGTGTGGAGCCCGCTCGGCTGGGGTCGGCTGACCGGGAAAATCCGGCGTGGCAGGCCGCTGCCAGAGGGCAGCCGCCTGCACGAGACCGCCAGCTTCGGCCCACCCGTGGACGACGAACACCTCTTTCGCGTTGTCGACGCGCTGGACGCTATAGCAGAGGAAACTGGCAAGACGGTCCCGCAGATCGCGCTGAACTGGCTGCTGCAACGCCCCACCGTTTCCTCGGTCATCGTCGGCGCGCGCAACGAGGAACAGCTTCGCCAGAACCTCGGCGCGGTCGGCTGGAGCCTGACGGCAGGGCAGGTCAAAAAGCTGGATGCAGCCAGCACCGTCACCGCGCCCTATCCCCATTTCCCCTATCGCCGGCAGGAGGGCTTTGCGCGGCTTAACCCGCCGATAGCGGGATAATGCTGGCTCAGCGCAGGCCACTCCTTCGTGCGGCTCAACGCCTCGTCGGCGATCGCCACCTCTGATACGCTGCGGTGCTTTCCGTCATCGGGCACGCGGACCTGGGAGACGTCAGGCTATACCGGCAGATGGGCCTGCCGGACGAGTTCTTCCTTGAGTTGCGCCGTCTCGAGGCCGAGTTCGATGAAGCGGTGCGCGTGGCGGGCGAGCGCGATGTTGTCGTCCCAGAGATTGCGCCAGATCGCAGTCTTCAGAGAGAGGTCCTTGTCGACGATCGTCGTGGAGAAGGATTCGAACGTCACGTAGTCGTTCCAGCCGATGGCAACCAGCGCGTCGAAGATCGCCGGGAAGTCGATCGTGCCGGTGCCGAGGTAGCCGCGATGGCTCTCGCCGATATGGATATAGCCGATCTTGTCGGCGGCATGGCGAATGGCGAGGCCGACATCGGCCTCCTCGATGTTCATGTGGAAAGTGTCCAGATGCAGCAGGACATTCGAGGCGCCGGTATCGCGGATATAGGCCATGCCCTGCGCCGCCGTGTTCAGCATGTTGCTCTCGAAGCGGTTGACGATTTCGAGATTGAGCGTAACGCCCGCTGACTTGGCCCGGTCGGCCACTTTCGAAAGAGCGGAAACGCTGGTGTCCCAGGCCTTTTTCGTCAAGGCCCGCTCCTGCTTGCCATGGGCGGAGCTCAAAATGCCGGCAAGCTTCGTGCCGCCGAGGTCGCGTACCAGCGCCACGGCCCTGTCGAGAATGTCCACCCCCTTGGCGACGACGGACGGATCATCGCTGGAGATGTCGCCCTCCGGCGGCAGCCCCATGCTGATCGCCACGTCGAGGCCGAGCTCGCGGATGCGGCCGGCAAGCCAGGCGACATCGACTTGGCCGGGGTCGAGATACGAGAATTCGATGAGCTTGTAGCCGAGCTTGTGCGTGTTCTCGAGCGCCTTTTCAAGCTCGCCGCGCGAGGAGCCCGCGCTCCAGACAAAGGAATGGACACCAATCTTCGACATATCCCGGCCACTTTCTAAATCGGGTTGAACGGGACCGACCGGGCACCCCGCCGAAGCGAAGTGCCCGGGCTCCCCAGGAGAAGCATTCAGCGGGCTGCGGTCCAGCCCTTGTAGTCCTTGACGTTCTCGGCCGTGATAAGCTGCGGGTCGAGCAGCACGACCGGCTCGGCCGGCTTGTTGCCCTTCAGCACCTCGACGCCGAGCTGGAGCGCCTGGCCGGCCATGACGTAGGGGTCCTGCGAGGCGGAAGCCTTGATCATCGAGTTGCCGCTGGCGAGCGCTTTCTCGATGTCCGGCGCGCCGTCGACGGCGGTCAGGAAGAACTCGCTGCGGTTCAACTGCTTGGCGGCAAGCTCGGCGCCGATCGCGGTCGGATCGTTGATCGCGAAGACGGCATCGATCTTGTCGAAGCGGGTGAGCAGGCCCTGCATCACGGCGAGGCCACCGTCGCGCGAGCCCTGGCCGTTCTGGTCGTCCGAAAGGATATTGATGTCCGGATGCTTGGCGAGCGTTTCCTTGCAGCCCTGCACCCGCTCGAGGATGGAGGAGGAAGCCGGGCCGTTGATGATGACGACGTCGCCCTTGCCGCCGAGCTGTTCGGCGATGTAGTTGCAGGCCTCCTCGCCGGCCTTGACGTTGTTGGTCATGACGGTGACGTCGGCGCCCGGCGCGGAGACGTCGAAGGCGGCGACGACGACGCCGGCAGCCTGCGCCTTCTTCACGGCCGGGGCGATCGCCTTCGCGTCGACGGCGTTCAGCATGATGATGTCGACGCCGGCGGCGATGAAGCTGTCGACCTGCGAGACCTGCTTGTTGAGGTCGTAGTCGGCCGAAACGGAGATGACCTCCACGTTCGGGTTGATTTCCTTGGCGCGGTCCTCGATGCCCTTGATGGTGGCGACGAAGAACGGGTTGCCGAGCAGGCCGACGGAGATGCCGATCTTGTTGAGGTCCTTGGCGGCTGCAGGCATGCAGAGAGCGGCGGCCATGGCGGTGCCGACGAGCAACTTGGGCATAAGACGCATGTTTTCCTCCATTGTGGCGCGTTTGGCGCCGTTGTTTCCGGTCGCCGACCGGTTCGTTCAGCCAGACCTCACGTCCGGCCAAGCCTTTTGAGCCTGTACCGATCGAGACCGACGGCGACGATGATGACGAGGCCCTTGATGATGTACTGCCAGATGTCCGATACCCCGACGAGGATGAGGCCGTTGGAGAGCACGGCGATGATGAGCGCGCCGATCAGCGTGCCCCAGATCGAGCCGACGCCGCCGACGAAGCTGGTGCCGCCGAGGATGACGGCGGCGATGGCATCGAGTTCGTAGGCCTGGCCGAGCTGCAGGCCGTTGGCCGCGTAGAGGCGGGCGGCGGACATCGCGCCGCCGAGGCCGGAGAGCAGGCCGGACATCGAATAGACGAAGAGCAGGACCAGCGGCACCTTGATGCCGGTCAGCCGCGCGGCCTCGGAATTGCCGCCGACCGCGTAGATCCAGGTGCCGAGCACGGTGCGCTTGAGGATGAACCAGGAGGCGAGGATCGTGGCGATCGCGATGACGGCGAGCCACGGCACGCCGAACAGCGTTCCGTTGCCGATGAAGTCGAACGGCAGGTCGGGGTTGAAGACGGTCGTGTCGTTGCCGAGCAGGCGCGCGACACCGCGGATGGCGGTCAGCGAGCCGAGCGTGACGATGAAGGGCGGCAGTTTCAGCCAGGCGATGACCGCGCCGTTGAGGAAGCCGCAGGCAAGGCCGACGGCGATCGCCGCCGGCACGCCGAGCATGCCCAGA
Source organism: Shinella agrisoli (assembly GCF_046557955.1). Classification (NCBI taxonomy): domain Bacteria; kingdom Pseudomonadati; phylum Pseudomonadota; class Alphaproteobacteria; order Hyphomicrobiales; family Rhizobiaceae; genus Shinella; species Shinella agrisoli. The sequence continues at coordinate 48,591 of NZ_JBJIEP010000005.1, forward strand.
TCCGGCACCAGCGAGACGATGACGGCGACCATGGCGGAGGCCGCCAGGATCGAGCCGACCGAAAGGTCGATGCCGCCCGTCAGGATGACGAAGGTCATGCCGGCGGCCAACACTGTGTTGATCGAGGCTTGCTGCATGACGATCGACAGGTTGTTGACCGAGAGGAAGCGGCCGCTCAGCAGATGGAAGCCGATCGCCAGCAGCACGAGGATCGGCAGCATTCCGAGCGCCGTCAGCGTCGAGCGCAGCTTCAGCTTTTCCATCCGGGCCTGTTCGGTTTCACTTGCGCTCATGGTTCCGTTCCGTCTTCTTCCGTTGCCGTTTGTCAGGCCGCGTGGCCGGCGGTGCCGGTTGCCAGCACCATGATCGCTTCCTGCCCGATCGGTTCCTCGGCCGAGCCCGTGACCTCGCCGGCGATGCGCCCTTCGCGCATGACCAGCACGCGGTCGGCGATGCCGAGGATTTCCGGCAGGTCGCTGGAGATGACGACGATCGCGATGCCGTTCTGGGCGAGCTCGTCGATGATTCGGTAGATTTCCGACTTCGCGCCGACATCGACGCCGCGCGTCGGCTCGTCGAGGATGAGGGCCTTGGGTTTCGTCTCCAGGAGGCGCGCGAGCAGCGCCTTCTGCTGGTTGCCGCCCGAAAGCGCGCCGACATTGATCTGCGTGCCGGGAGCGCGGATCGACAGCGACTTCACCGCCCGCGCCGCCCGCTCCCTTGCCTTGGCGAAGTTGAGCACGCCGCCCACTTTCGCATCGCTGGCGATGACGCCGATATTGATGTTGTCGCTGATCGACATGTCGAGGAAGAGGCCGAGCGTCTTGCGGTCTTCCGTAAGGTAGGCGATGCCTGCATCGAGCGCATCGCGCGGGGAGGCTATGGGAAGGGGCTTGCCGTTCACCGCGATCTCGCCCGAGGTTTTCCGGTCGGCGCCATAGACGAGGCGGGCAAGCTCCGTGCGGCCCGAGCCGACGAGGCCGGCAATGCCCAGCACTTCGCCCGCCCGCACCTCAAAGAAGCAATCGTGCACCCTGACGCCATCGCCGACATTCTTCACCGAGAGCACGGCGGCACGCTCGCCCGTCACCTGTCGGTGCTCCTTCTTGTAGAAGGAGGAGAGATCGCGGCCGACCATCATCGAGACGAGCTTGTTCGCCGACAGGTCGGCGCGCTCCAGCGTGCCCACATAGGCGCCGTCGCGCAGAACGCTCACCCGGTCGGAGAGCTGGTAGATCTCCTCCATGCGGTGGCTGATATAGATGATCGCGATGCCCTCGGCCTTGAGGCGGGCAATGACGTCGAAAAGCCTGTCGGTCTCGCGGGTCGTCAGCGAGGTCGTCGGCTCGTCCATGACGATGATCCGCGCATTCGTTGTCAGCGCCCGGGCGATCTCCACCATCTGCCGCTCGCCGAGCGACAGCTCCGAAACGCGGCGCGAGGACGCAAAACCGATGCCGAGCTGCTTGAGGATCGGATCCGCACGCCGGCGCATCTCGGCACGGTCGGCAAGGCCGAAGCGCGACGGCTCGTTGCCGAGGAACATGTTCTGCGCGACCGTCAGGTTCGGCGCGAGCGACAGCTCCTGGTAGATGACGGCGATGCCGTAGGCCTTGGCCTTCAGAGGGTCGCCGAGCGTGACGGGAGCGCCGTCGATCAGCACTTCGCCGCCCGGATCGGCCGTGTAGGCGCCCGACAGGATCTTCATCAACGTCGACTTGCCCGCGCCGTTCTCGCCCATCAGCGCGTGCACCTCGCCGGAATGGACCGTCAGGCTCACGTTCGACAGCGCCTTCGAGGCGCCGAACGTCTTGCTGATGGAACGCATCTCCAAAAGCGCGCGGGGAGTGGGCTGTGCGGTCATGCGCGTCTCTCCTTTCGTCCGCCGGCCTCTCCGTGGGCGCGTGCCACTTGCCGCCGCCATTCCCGCCGGTAGTCCCGAAGGCCGGGAAGGAGGGCCGGTTCGGCGACTGCGCAATCGTTGACGAAGGGGTTGCGGCCGTCCGCATCGAAGACCAGCGCCGCTGCGCCGAAGGCGCTGCCTTCCGGATTGGCGCTGGTATGCACGGTCTGGCCGGGACGCAGCGCCGCCAGCACGGCGGCATAATGCCCGGTCTTCACCAGGCCGCCGTCGATGACGATCTCGTTTTCCGATCCGATGAGGTCGAGCGATAGGTCGGTCATCAGCGCGACATAGAGCAGGGCGGCGGCTGCACGTTCCTCGCCTTCGACCGCGGGGCCGACGAAGCGGCCTTCGTGGCCCGGCATCGGGCCGCCCGCCGCAAAGGAGGGCAGCGCGAAGGCCTGCTTGGCGATGGCCGAGGCAATGGCCTCCGCGGTGACGGGCCTCGTCCAGCTGCCGCTTGCGACATCGTACTCCCGGCCGCCCATGAAGCGGGCGGTCGCGACCGGCTGGCGGTCCACCGTCACGTTGGCCAGCATGTCGCGGGCGGGATCGAGCCTCTCCAGCGGGCTTGCCGGGTTGAAGACGATCACCCAGGTGCCGGTGGAGACCAGCGTGAAATCGGAAAAGCCGAGCGAGCGATAGAAATAGAGCGCCGAGTTGCTGTCGTGCACGCCGTTGTGGACCGCGACATCCACGCTCCGCCCGTCTTCAAGCGTCACTACGTGCGTGCCGATCACGGAGCCGGCCCTTGCGAATTCCGGCATCTTGCTGCGCCAGCCCATGCGGTCGACGAGGCTGCTGAAATCGTCCTTGAGCGGCGCCCAGAGATGGGAATGGCAGCCGAGGTACGACACCTCGGAGACCTTGCGCCCGAAGAATTTCCAGCTCCAGAACTGGGGATAGGCAAGGATCGCGTCGGCCCGGCCGATCAGGTCCGGATCGCGCTCGTTCAGCCAGAGGAGGTGCCGGCCGTAGTTGAAGCCGAGCGGCAGCGGCGGCGAAAAGGTCTCCCGGAAGTCCGGGACCATCGCATCGATGCGGGCGCCGGTGTCGACGGGTGGCTCCTGCTCATAGTCGAGGATCGGATGGACGAGATCGTCGCCGGCCACGAGCGCGAAGGTGCAGCCGTGGCCGGAAAAGATGACGCGGTCGACACCATGTGCCGCGACCACGCGGGCAAGTTCGCCCTTCATCCATGCAAAGAGCGCGGCGTCGTCGAGAACGCGGATATCCGCCTCCTGCCGCCAGAGCGGGCGCGTGCGCGCTTCGTCGATCACCTTGCCCTGCGCCGAGACCACGAAGAGCTTGGAGTTGGTCTTGCCGAGATCGAAGACGGCGACGGGAGCCTTACTCAATTCTCCCCTCCCACGGTTGCGATCATGATGGTGACGCCGGCATCCTCCATTATCTTGGCGGCCGTATCGGTAAGGCCGTCATCGGTGATGATCGTGCCGACCCGCGAGAGCGGCAGCGCCACGTTGCGCGGCTGGATGGAGAATTTGCGGCTGTCGGCAAGCAGCACGATCTCGTCCGCGCAGGCGGCAAGCTCGCCGATCACCTTGACGAGCAGCGGATGGGATTCGAGCAGGCCCTTGCTGCTGATGCCCTGCGTCCCCACGAAGAAGCGCGAGGCGAAGAAGCCGGGCGAACCGGCCGCCGCGTCGTGGATGATGCCCGGCTCGCGGTAGAGCTCGCCGCCGGCGATCGACAGCTGGCAGGTGCCGTGCTCGCCTAGATAGGCGGCAAGAGGCATGGAATTCGTCCACATGCGCAGATTGCGCCGCGCGAGCAGGATGCCGAGCTGGTAGCAGGTCGAGCCGGCATGCACGATGACGCAATCCCCGTCCCGCACCAGACCGGCCGCTGTGGCGGCGATCGCGCGCTTCGCCTCGACGGCAATGTCCCGGTTCTCGTCATACGGCCTGGCGGACAGACGCGCGCCGTTGACGGCCTCGCCGGCGGAAATGCCGCCGTAGACCTTCCGCGCCCGGCCGAGCTCGTGAAGCTTGTCGATGTCCCTGCGGATGGTGGCGGGAGATACGCCGAGACGTTCCTGCAGATCCCGCACCGAGGCAAAGGGCGTCTCGCGCAAGAGATCGATGATGGCCTTGTGGCGCTCGGTGTCGTTCACGGATCTTCCTCCCGGCGTCTCCCTCGCCGATGAATGAAGATAATCACAACAAGGGGAAGCGATCAAGGTATGTGACGAAAAATCTTCACTGTTGACGATATGCGATCATAGAAATACCATTCACAAAAAAGTTTGCTCACCACGCGATGCGGATCGGGCATGGCGGCGGCATGGCGGTCTAGAGGAGGAGGCCTCATGGCTTCGGACATTCGGGCGAAGGACGCAGCGGCCTTCGAGGCATTTCTCGCGCTGTCGAAGGAGATCGGCGACGACATCCTGAAAACCCAGGGTGCCGGCGGCAACACCTCCTTCAAGCATGACGGCGTGATGTGGGTGAAGGCGTCCGGCACATGGCTCGCCCATGCCGGCGCGCGCGACATCATGGTGCCGGTGAGGGTGGCGCCGCTGGTGGAGGCGCTGCGTCTAGGCGAGCCGAGCGCGGAAAAAGCGACCGATTTCATCGTCGCCGAGTTGAACGCGTCCGGGCTGCGCCCATCGATCGAGACGAGCTTCCACGCCGTTCTGCCCCAGGCGGTCGTGGCGCACTACCACTGCGTCAACGCCATCGCGCTCTCGGTGCTGACGGAGCGGGACGCGGTCATCGCCGAGCGCATGGCGAAACTGCCGGATCTCGCCTGGGCGGCCATTCCCTACCGCCGCCCCGGTACGCCGCTCGCCCACGAGATCGACCGCGTTGCCGAGAGGCGGCCGGACGTGCTGATCCTCTACAATCACGGCATCGTCGTCGCTGGCGAGACGGCGGAGGAGGTGCGTGGGCGTATCGCCCGGGTCACCGCGGCGCTTTCGGTGGAGGAGCGCGCGGCGCCGCCGGCCGATCCGGCCGTGCTCGCGGCCCTGGCGGAAGGCTCGGACTTCCATGTCGCCGAGGACGTCGAAAGCCACAGGACCGCGCTCAGTCCGGCAAGCCTCGCCGCCGCTACCGGCGGCTCGCTCTATCCCGATCACGTCATCTTCCTGGGAACCGAAATCGGCGTGCTCTCCGACGGCGAGACGGCAAGGGCCTATGCCGACGAGCGTCGGTCGCGAAACCTTGCGGTTCCGAAAATGCTGCTTGCCCCGGGCCACGGTGTGCTGCTCGCCAATGAACTCACGGACGGCGGACGTGTCATGGCGCGGTGTCTCGCGGAGGTCGTCTCCCGCATTCCGGCGGGCGCCTCGGTCGTCTATCTCGACCCGGGCCAGGAATATGAGCTGACCCATTGGGAGGCCGAGCAATATCGGCAGGCGCTCGACCGCAAGGCGAGTCGGCGGGCATGAGCGGGACGGTGAAGCCCGCAACCGCCCTTGGCATCGATCTCGGCACGTCGGGAGTGCGTATCGCAGCCCTTGCCGCCGACGGCACGCCCATCGACATGGCGGCCTTTTCCTTTTCCGACGCGGCCGCCGGCCGGTCGCCCGCCGTCTGGTGGGCCGGGGTGCAGTCCTGCCTTGCCGAACTTGCCGCACGCCTGTCCTTTGACGCCGTCGAGGGCGTGGCGGTCGACGGCACGTCCGGTACGGTGCTCGCGGTCGATGCAGACGGCGCTCCCGTCGGCGGCGTGCTGATGTACAACGACCCTTGCCCCGATCCCGCGATCGTCGAGCGCATCGCCGCGCACGCACCCGCCGACAGCCCGGCGCGCGGGGCAACGTCCGCGCTCGCCCGCGCCATCCACCTGTCGCGCCGGCACGGGGTGCGCAGGATCGTGCATCAGGCCGATTGGGTCCTGATGAAACTCGGCCTTGCCTCGCCGGCGAGCGACGAGAACAACGCGCTCAAGACCGGCTATGACCTTTCCACCGAGCGCTGGCCGGACTGGCTGGAAGCCTGCGGCATGGACATCGCCCTCCTGCCGGCGATTGAGCGCGCCGGCGTGCCTTTATCGGATGTGGGGCCGGCGGGCCGGGCGCTGGGCCTGCCGGCCGGCTGCCGCTACCATGCGGGCACGACGGACGGCTGCGCGTCCTTCCTGGCGACGGGCGCCTCGGCGATAGGCGACGGCGTTACCGCCCTAGGCTCGACGCTGGTCGTCAAGCTGGCCTCGGCCCGGCGGATCGAAGCCGCCGAGTACGGCATCTATTCGCACCGCATCCTCGACATCTGGCTGGCGGGCGGTGCCTCCAATTCCGGCGGCGCGGTCATCCGCAGCTTCTTCGATGGCGAGCAACTGCGGGCCATGACGCCGCATCTGCGCCCGGACGTGCCGACCGGCCTTGCCTATTATCCGCTCGCAAAGCCCGGCGAGCGCTTCCCCGTCAACGATCCCGCCTATCCGCCGCGGCTGGAACCGCGCCCGGCCGATGACATCGTGTTCTTCCAGGCGATCCTCGAAGGCATCGCCGCCATCGAGAAATCGGGCTACGACCGGCTGGCGGAACTGGGCGGGCCGAAGGTGGCGTCCGTGCGCACGGTCGGCGGCGGCGCTGCCAATCCGGCCTGGACGAGGATGCGGGAAAACGCGCTCGGTGTTCCATTCCTTGCCGCCCGGTCAGCCGAAGCGGCCGTCGGCACGGCCTCGCTGGTTCTTGCCGGAAAGGCCCGTTGGTCATGAGCCTCGCCCCATGGACGACCCTTGCTGCCCTCGCCGAGCGCTACGACGCCTTTCTCGTCGACCAGTTCGGTGTGCTGCGGGACGACGAGCGGGCCTATTCCGGCGCCAACGAGGCCCTGCTCCGGCTGAAGGCGCTGGGCAAAACCGTCGTCCTCCTCTCCAACTCCGGACGAAGCGGTAACTACAATGCCGAACGCCTGGTGAAGCTCGGCTTCGATCGCGCGGGCTTCGATCGTTTCCTGACCTCCGGCGACGTCGCCCACGATATCCTCGCCCGGGAAACGGCCGGCAAAAGGGCAACGCGCTGCCTGACGATCTCGAGCGGCGGCGACCGGAACCTTGCCGATTCCCTCGGCTTCGAAAGCGTCGAGGACGCCGCGCTTGCGGACATCGTGATCATCTCGGGGAGCGAGGCCGAGAGGATTCCGCTCTCGGCCTACCGCGCGCGGCTGGAGCCGGCGGCACGGCGCGGCGTTCCCTGCTACTGCACCAATCCCGACCGCCACAAGCTGACGAAGGGCGGTATCACCGCACCGGGGGCCGGCAGCATCGCGCTCGCCTATGAGGATCTCGGCGGACGCGTGCGCTGGTTCGGAAAGCCTTATCCTGAAATCTACCGGTACGCCCGCTCGCAGCTCAAGGGCACTCCGGCCGGCCGCATCCTGTGCATCGGAGACAGCATCGAGCATGACATAGCGGGCGCCGCGAATGCCGGCCTTGCCTCCTGCCTCGTCAGAACCGGCATCCTGAGCCGGCATTCGGAAGAGCAATTGGACGCACTCGCGCGCGAATATAAGGCCCGCCCGACGTTCTTGTTGGACCGGTTTGCCCTCGGATCGGCGGAAGCCCGCTGAACGGCAATCCGCGTGACCGCTGAAAGGAATCTCGCTGGCCGCGAGGCTTTCCGTCTCGGGCAAACCCGTTCGCAGCTGGAATCGGCCCTTCATACTGTTGAGCGCTGAAGGCGCAACAGGCAGTCGCGGCGCCAAAGGATCGCTGTCGTGGTCTTGACAGGCGCGTCCTTCCGCACAATGCTAAGATGTCAGACCAATTTGAGAAACTGACATAAGCAGGGGAATTGGCGATATGCCGGCGCAGACGAGCGAAAGGCCGCAGATCGAGCCGTTGCCGCCCATCGACCGGGCGCGGCAGGTGACGGAGGCCGTCGCCTCCTATATCGACCGTGCGAACCTGAAAGCCGGCGATCGGCTTCCTGCGGAGCGCGAGCTGATGGCGGCGCTCGCCGTCGGCCGCTCGACCATCCGAGAGGCGATCCGGCATTTCCAGGCGCTCGGCGTCATCGAGAGCCGGAAGGGCAGCGGCACCTATCTCCTGAAGCCGATCACCACGGCGACCGTGCACATGCCGCTTTCCTTCGACGCGGCGCATCTGCGCGACGTGCTGCTCCAGACGCTGGAAGTGCGCCGCGGCATCGAATGCGAGGCCGGCATGGTCGCCGCGCGCCGGCGCACCGGCGCAGATCTCGCGCTGATCGAGGAGAAGCTGAACGAAATGGAGCGGGTGCACCTTGCCAAGGGCACGTCCGGCCCGGAGGACCTCGCCTTCCACCTCGCCATCTACGACGCCACGCACAATCAGCTCTTCCGGCAGCTTCTCGAACAGATGCGCGGCGCCTTCGAGCGCTTCTGGGAAAAGCCGTTCGACCGGCCGGACTTCGCCCGCCGCTCCTTCCCGTTCCACCGCACGCTGTTCGACGCCATCGCCGCGCAGGACCCCGAGGCCGCGCGGGCGGAAACCCTGAAGATCCTCGCCGTCGTCGAGGAAGACATCAAGGACATGTCCCGATGATCAACGGCGCCGATCCGTTCGACCTTGCCTCCCTGACCGTCGCCCATGACGAGGCGAACGCCTTCGATGCGGTCGTGCCGCCGATCGTGCAGACCTCGCTCTTCACCTTCAAGAGCTACGACGAGATGGTGGCCGCCTATCGCGGCGAGATCGTGCGGCCGATCTACACGCGCGGCCTCAACCCCACGGTGCGCGCCTTCGAGGAGATGCTGGCGAAGCTCGAAGGCGGCGAGGACGCGCTGGGCTTTGCCAGCGGCATGGCGGCGATCTCCTCCACGGTGCTCTCCTTCGTCGAGCCGGGCGACCGCATCGTCGCCGTGCGCCATTGCTACCCGGATGCCTTCCGCCTGTTCGGCACGCACCTCAAGCGCATGAAGGTGGAAGTCACCTATGTCGACGGGCGCGACGAGGAGGCGGTCGCCAAGGCGCTGCCGGGCGCGAAGCTCCTCTATCTCGAAAGCCCGACGAGCTGGGTGATGGAGGCGCACGACGTCGGCGCGCTCGCGGCGCTCGCCAAGCGCCACGGCGTCGTCAGCGTCATCGACAACAGCTGGGCGAGCCCGGTCTTCCAGCGGCCGCTGACGCTCGGCGTCGATCTCGTGCTGCATTCGGCCTCGAAATATCTCGGCGGCCATAGCGACGTCGTCGCCGGCGTCGTTGCCGGCTCGAAGGAACTCATCGGCCGCATCCGCGCGGAGGCCTATCCCTATCTCGGCGGCAAGCTCTCGCCCTTCGATGCGTGGCTGCTGGTGCGGGGCCTGCGCACGCTGCCGATCCGCATGAAGGCGCACGAGGCCTCCGCCCTCGACATCGCCAAGCGTCTTCAGGCGCTCGACAGCGTCGACAAGGTGTTCCATCCCGCGCTCGCCAACCGGCTGCCGCCGGGGCTCACCGGCACGTCCGGCCTCTTCTCCTTCACCTTCCGCGAGGGCATCGACATCCGCGCCTTCGCCGACCACCTCAAGCTCTTCAAGCTCGGCGTCTCCTGGGGCGGGCATGAGAGCCTGATCGTACCGGGCGAGGTGGTGCTGCAGCAGAAGGCCGAGCCCAATTCCGCGCATGCCTTCGGCATCGATGCGCGGTCCTTGCGTCTCCATGTCGGCCTGGAGGGAACAGAGGCCCTGTGGAGTGACCTGGAAGCGGCGATAGCGGCCGCGACCCAAAACTGACGTCAAGCATCAGGTTCAAACCAGAAAAGAGGGAACGACCATGAAGAGACTTTTGACCGCAGCCCTGCTCACCACGCTGATGGCGACGAGCGCCCTTGCTGACACCACGTTGAAGCTCGTCGAGGTGATCACCAGCCCCGAGCGCACGGAGACGCTGAAATCCATCGTCGGCCGGTTCGAGGCGGAAAACCCCGGCACCAAGGTCGAGATCATCTCGCTGCCGTGGGGCGAAGCCTTCCAGAAATTCGCCACCATGGTGTCGGCGGGCGAGGTGCCGGACGTCATGGAAATGCCCGACACCTGGCTCTCGCTCTATGCCAACAACGGCATGCTCGAAAGCCTCGAACCCTATCTCGAAAAGTGGGAGCACACGTCCGGCCTGACGGCGCGCGCGCTCGAACTGGGCCGCGACATCAATGACACTGCCTACATGCTGCCCTACGGCTTCTACCTGCGCGCCATGTTCTACAACAAGAAGCTGCTTGCGGAAGTCGGCGTTTCCGAGCCGCCGAAGACCATGGACGAGTTCATGGAGGCCTCGAAGAAGGTCTCGGCGCTGCCCGGCAAGTACGGCTATTGCCTGCGCGGCGGTCCGGGCGGCCTCAACGGCTGGGTGATGTTCGGCGCCTCGATGGCCGGCTCGAACGAATTCTTCAACGAAGACGGCACCTCGACCTTCAACAGCGAGGGCTGGGTTAAGGGCCTCACCTGGCTGATCGACCTCTACAAGAACGGCTATGCGCCGAAGGACAGCGTCAACTGGGGCTTCAACGAGATCGTCGCCGGCTTCTACTCGGGCACCTGCGCCTTCCTCGACCAGGATCCCGACGCGCTCATCGCCATTGCCGAGCGCATGAAGCCGGAGGACTACGGCATCACCACCATGCCGAAGGGGCCGGACGGCAAGACCTTCCCGACGATCGGCTTTGCCGGCTGGTCGATGTTCGCCTCCAGCGCCAACAAGGAGCTCGCCTGGAAGCTGATCGCCACGCTCGAAGGGCCGGAAGGCAATATCGAGTGGAACAAGCGCACGGGCGCGCTGCCCGTGCACACCTCGGCGGAGAAGGACCCGTTCTATGCGAGCGAGCAGTTCAAGGGCTGGTTCGCCGAGCTCGAGGACAAGGACGCCGTTCCGACCGTGATGCCGACGCATCTCGAGGAGTTCGCCTTCTTCAAGGATTCGCTGGTCATCAAGACCTCGCAGGAAGCCCTTCTCGGCGACATCACGCCGGAGGATCTCGCAAACCAGTGGGCCGACTACCTGACGAAGGCGCAGCAGAAGTTCCTTGCCAAGAAATAGGCCGGAACGCTCCGGGTGGGGAAACGAGGCTTCGCCCGGAGCCATTCCTGAAACGCCGCGCAACCCTCAAACGGAAGCGAGACGATGACCGTTGCTGCCCATCCGCACGCCGTGCGTCCGCTGAGAAAGCGGATCGCCGATGCCTCGGAGCCCTATCTCTACAGCGCGCCGGCGCTGATCCTGATCGTCACCGTCATGCTGGTGCCGCTGGTGCTCGGCATTTCCTATGCGTTCCGCGATGTCCAGCTGCTGAACCCGTTTTCCGGCGGCTTCGTCGGGCTCGATCATTTCCGGGCGCTCGGCCAGGACCAGGCCTTCTTCCGCGCGCTGCGCAACACGCTGTGGTGGACGGGCGCCTCGGTCTTGCTGCAATTCGTCTTCGGCCTCGTCCTCGCCCTGCTGCTGGACAAGCCCTTCGCCGGCCGCGGCCTTGCGCAGGCGCTCTGCTTCCTGCCCTGGGCGGTGCCGAGCTTCCTTGCCGGCCTCAACTGGGCCTGGCTCTTCAACCCGGTCATCGGGCCGCTGCCGCACTGGATGCACGCGCTCGGCATCCTCGATGCGCCGAACAACATCCTCTCCGATCCGCAGCTTGCCATGTGGGGACCGATCGTCGCCAATGTCTGGTGGGGCATTCCGTTCTTCGCGATCACGCTGCTCGCCGCGCTCCAGGCGATCCCGCGCGACCTCTACGAGGCGGCGAGCATCGACGGGGCGGGGCCCGTCCAACGCTTCGTCTCGATCACGCTTCCCTTCCTGGCGCCGACCATCGCCATCACCATCCTGCTGCGCACCGTCTGGATCTCCAACTTCGCCGACCTCATCGTCGTCATGACCAACGGCGGGCCGGCCGACCGCACGCAGATCGTCGCGAGCTACATCTTCACCCAGGCCTTCCGGCGGCTCGACTTCGGCTATGCCTCGGCCATCGCTCTCGTGCTGCTCGTGCTGCTGCTCGCCTATTCGATGCTCATCGTGCTCCTGCGCCAGACGCTGCTCAACAAGGACTGACGCCATGCGAAGCAAGCCTTTCCTGACGATCGCGCACCGGCTGGCCATCCTCTTCTATATCGCCGTGGCGCTCTTCCCGCTCTTCTGGCTGCTCAAGGTCTCTGTGACGCCGAACGACCTGCTCTACAGCGAGGGCGTGCGCCTGTGGCCCTCGCGCGCGACGCTCCAGCACTACGAGTTCGTCATCGCGCACAGCGCCTTCCCGACCTTCTTCAAGAACAGCCTGATCGTCGCCGGTTCCACGGCGGTGGCGGTGACCATCCTCGCCTCTCTTTCCGGCTATGCGCTGTCGCGCTTCCACTTCCGGGCGAAATACTGGATCGTCGCGCTGATGCTGATCACGCAGATGTTCCCGCTGGTCATGCTCGTGGCACCGATCTTCAAGATGCTCTCGCCGCTCGGCCTCACCAACAGCCTGACCGGCCTCGTCATCGTTTACACCGCCTTCAACGTGCCCTTCGCCACCTTCCTCATGCAGTCCTTCTTCGACGGCATCCCGAAGGACCTGGAGGAGGCCGCGATGATCGACGGGGCGACGCAGTTCGTCGCCTTCCGGCAGATCATCCTGCCGCTGACGCTTCCTGGCATCGCCGCCACGCTCGGCTTCGTCTTCACCGCGGCCTGGAGCGAACTGCTCTTCGCGCTGATGCTGATCTCCGGCAACGATGCGGCGACCTTCCCGGTCGGGCTCCTCACTTTCGTCTCGAAGTTCTCGGTCGACTTCGGGCAGATGATGGCGGCGGGCATCCTCGCGCTCATTCCGGCCTGCCTCTTCTTCCTCCTCATCCAGCGCTATCTCGTGCAGGGCCTGACGGCCGGCGCGGTCAAAGGCTGAAAGGGTTTCCCATGGCTTCCATCGACATCGACGGCATCCGCAAGAGCTTCGGCACCTTTCCCGTCCTGCACGGCGTCGACCTCACCATCAAGGACGGCGAGTTCATCGTGCTGGTCGGTCCGTCGGGCTGCGGGAAGTCGACGCTGCTGCGCATGATCGCCGGCCTGGAGGACGTCACCGCCGGCGAGATCCGCATCGACGGCCGGCGCGTCAACGACCTCGCGCCGAAGGACCGCGACATCGCCATGGTGTTCCAGTCCTATGCGCTCTATCCGCATATGAGCGTCGCTGACAACATGAGCTACAGCCTGCGCCTGCGCCGCTCCACGAAGGAGAAGATCGCCAGCGCGGTCAGCGGCGCAGCGTCGAAGCTCGGGCTCGATCCGTTGCTGGAGCGCCGTCCGCGCGCCCTTTCCGGCGGCCAGCGCCAGCGCGTCGCCATGGGCCGTGCCATCGTGCGCCAGCCGAAGGCCTTTCTCTTCGACGAACCGCTCTCCAACCTCGATGCCCGCCTGCGCGAGCAGATGCGCGCGGAGATCAAGAAGCTGCACGGCGACCTGCGCGCCACCTCCATCTACGTGACGCACGACCAGATCGAGGCGATGACGCTCGCCGACCGCATCGTCGCCATGCATGGCGGCGTCGTCCAGCAGGTGGGCACGCCGCTCGATCTTTACGACCGGCCCGCCAACCTCTTCGTCGCGGGCTTCATCGGGTCGCCGGGCATGAATTTCTTCGAGGGGCGCTATCTCGTCTCGGGCGATGCTGCCAGCTTGAGGCTCGCAAACGGCACTGCGCTTCCCGCCCGCAGATCGGCCGGCATCGAATCCGGCGCGGCGGCGACCCTCGGCATCCGCCCCGAGCACGTCGTGCTTCGCGAAGGGGGCGCTCTGGAAGCCAGGGTCGACCTCATCGAGCCGACCGGTTTCGGCATCATCATGCACGTCACCGTGCACGACGTGCCGCTGAAGATCTTCACGCTCGACAGGGCCATGCTGAATCCCGGACCGAGCGTCCGCATCGACCTGCTGGAAGACAAGCTGCATCTCTTCGACGAAGGCGGCCGGCGCCTGGACTGATCCGCGACGCCTTCCGGCGTGGTTGCCGGAAGACAGGCGAAGGCCCGGCCGAGTTTCGCATGACGGCGCCGCAGAACGAATTTTCGCGCGGATGCTGAAGATTGAAAAAAGAATACTTTTTCCATTGATTTTATCAACTATTGTTCATCCGCTGGTGAGCGGCGGATGCGTCTGTTGCCGGCCGCGATTTGATTGACGGGGTGCAGGCAATGGTGAACTGGCTGGCAGGAAAGATTGACCTTCTGGGCAAGGCGGCGGCCGCGCTCTCGCTGACCGCCACGCTCGCAATGGCACAGACGCTGACGATCGGCGTGACGCCGGGCTCGCTTGCCGATTCCGTCGAGGTCGCGGCCGCCGAGGCCCGCGCGCAGGGGCTCGACGTGAAGGTCATCGAGTTCACCGACTGGGCGACGCCGAACGTCGCGCTCAATGCCGGCGACCTCGACGTCAACTATTTCCAGCACCAGGCCTTCCTCGACAATGCGGTGCTGAGACCGGCTTCAAGCTGAAGAGCGTCGCCGTCGGCCTCCTGCCGAACCTCGGCCTCTACTCCTCGAAATACAAGAGCTTCGACGACCTGCCGGAAGGCGCGCGCGTCGGCGTCGCGAACGATCCGGTCAACCAGGGCCGCGGCCTCCAGCTCATCGAGCGCGCGGGCCTCATCAAGCTGCGCGAAGGTGTCGGCGCGCGCGGCACGCTGGACGACATCGCCGAAAACCCGCGCAAGCTGGAGTTCGTCGAGATCGAGGGGCCGCAGCTGGTGCGCGCGCTCGATGACGTCGATCTCGCCCAGGGGTATCCGGCGCATTACGTGAACGCCGGCCTGCCGGACGTCGCGGGCCAGGGGCTGCTCTATTCCGGCATCGACGACATCCATTTCGCGATCCGCTTCGTGACGCGCGAGGACAATGCGGATGCGCCGCTCGTCAAGCGCTTCGTCGAGATCTACCAGGCCTCCGATGCGGTGAAGGCGCAGATCCACAAGTCCTTCGCCGACAACGACAGGCTCTACAGCCTTCCCTGGACGGAAGGCGCGACGGTCAATTGACCGGCGCAACCAGTCAACACCACCGATACGGGGAAGAACGATGAGACTGCCTATTCTGGGATTCATGACGGCGCTGGCGCTTTCCTTGGCGACGGCGGCCGCGGCCGAGACGGTCAAGGTCGGCGTGGTGCCGGGCGCTTATGCGGATTCCATCGCCGCGCTGGTGCCCGAAGCGAAGGAAGCGGGCATCGAGATCGAGACGGTGGAGTTCACCGACTGGACGACGCCGAACGTCGCGCTCGACGCCGGCGACATCGACGTCAACTACTTCCAGCACCGGCCGTTCCTCGACAATGCCATCGCCGACCGCGGCTACAAGCTGACCGACATCGGGCCGGGCATCCTGGCGAACATCGGCCTCTACTCGCTGAAGCACAAGAGCTTCGACGAGATCCCGGAAGGCGGCAAGGTGGCGATCGCCAACGATCCGGTCAACCAGGGGCGCGGCCTGCTGCTTCTCGAAAAGGCCGGCCTGATCAAGCTGCGCGAGGGCGTGGGCTTCACCGGCACGCTGGACGACATCGTCGAAAACCCCCGCAACCTCGAATTCACCGAGGTCGAGGGTCCGCAGCTCGCACGCGTCACCGCGGACGTGGACCTGGCGCTCGGCTACCCCCACTTCATCGCCGCATCCGGCCTCTTCGATCCCGGCTCGGCCCTCATCTATTCGGGCATCGACGACCGCCGCTTCTCGATCGTCTTCACCGTCAAGGAGGACCGCAAGGACGACCCGGCATTGAAGAAGCTGGTCGAGCTTTACCAGAATTCGGAAACGGTCCGGAAGGTCATCGACGACGCCTATCACGGCAACGACAAGCTCTACACGCTGTCATGGCTGCATTGACCGTGGATACGGCGGTCGCTGCGGTCCGCGGCGCGGCTGCCCAGGCAGCGGCGGCGAAGGCCCGGGCGGCATCCGCCGCGGGCGCCGGCTCCGTCCGCTTCGAGGCGCTTGCCAAGACCTACCAGTCCGCCACCGGCGCCGTCCGTGCGCTGGAGGACATCGATCTCGAAATCCCGGCAGGTCGCATCTACGGCATCATCGGCCGCAGCGGCGCCGGCAAGTCGAGCCTGTTGCGCACCATCAACCGGCTGGAGAGGCCGACCTCCGGCCGCGTGCTCGTGGACGGGCAGGATATCGGCCGGTTCGACGAGGATGCGCTGGTCGAGCTTCGCCGCCGCATCGGCATGATCTTCCAGCATTTCAACCTGCTCTCGGCCAAGACGGTGCGCGAGAACGTGGCGTTGCCGCTCGTCGTCGCCGGCGTGCCGAAGCGGCAGATCGCCGAGCGCGTAGACGAGGTGCTGGCGCTGGTCGGCCTCGAAGGCAAGCACAACGTCTATCCCTCGCGCCTGTCGGGCGGGCAGAAGCAGCGGGTCGGCATCGCCCGCGCCCTCGTGCACAAGCCGGAGATCCTGCTGTGCGACGAGGCGACCTCCGCGCTCGACCCCGAGACGACGCTGTCGATCCTCAAGCTCCTCAGGGACATCAACCGCAGCCTCGGCCTCACCATCGTCCTCATCACGCACGAGATGAGCGTCATCCGGGAGATCTGCGAGACCGTGCTGGTGCTCGAGCAGGGGCGCATCGCCGAGGAAGGGCCCGTGTGGCAGGTCTTCGGCGCGCCGAAGCACGATGCGACCCGCGCGCTCCTCCAGCCGCTCAGCCGGGACATCCCGGAGGACATCGCCGCGCGTCTCGTGCCGCAGCCGGTCGCCGGCGGCGAGACCGTCCTCGAACTGCACTATACCGGCGGCGAGAGCGGCGGACCGGACCTTTCCCGTCTCGCCTCGGTGCTCGGCACGTCGGTCCGGCTGCTGCACGGCACCATCGACCGCATCCAGGGCCACGCCCAGGGCACCCTGCTCGTCGCGGCGCGGGGCGTCTCGGAAGACGATCTTGCAACGCTTGGGGGCCATGTCGGCAGCGCAAGGATTCTCGGCCATGTCGCCACTGATGTATGACCGCCTCTGGCAGGCCTTCCTCGACACGGTGCAGATGGTCGGCATTTCGGCGCTGATCGCGCTCGTCGTCGGCATCCCGATCGCCGTCTTCCTCGTCGTCTCGTCGCCCGGCGGCTTCTTCGAGGCGCCGAAGCTCAACCGCGCCGTCGCGGCCGTCGTCAACGGCTTTCGCGCCACGCCCTTCATCGTTCTCCTCGTGGCGCTCCTGCCGTTCACCCGGTTCCTGACCGGCACGACGATCGGCGTGTGGGCAGCGATCGTGCCGCTGTCGATCAGCGCGACGCCGTTCTTCGCCCGCATCGCCGAGGTGAGCCTGCGCGAGGTGGACAAGGGCCTCATCGAGGCGGCGCAGGCGATGGGCTGCCGCAAGTGGCACATCGTGCGCCATGTGCTGCTGCCTGAGGCGCTTCCCGGCATCGTCGGCGGCTTCACGATCACAGTGGTCACGATGATCGGCGCGTCTGCCATGGCCGGCGCCGTCGGCGCGGGCGGGCTCGGCGACATGGCGATCCGCTACGGCTACCAGCGTTTCGACACCACGGTGATGATCGCGGTCATCGTCGTGCTCGTCGCCATGGTCACGCTGGTCCAGTTCGCCGGCGACTACACCGTGCGCCGGCTGCGCGACCGTTGACAGGCAGAATGGAAAGACGATGAGCGAAACCGAAAAGGCCGCAAGCCGCCGGCCGGCCCCGGCCGTTTCCGCAAGGCGCATCACGAGCGATGCCGAGGCGATCGCGGCGGCGTCCGCGCTTGCCGGCGTGCTCCGGCCGCAGGCGGCAGCGCGCGACCGCGACCGCATCCTGCCCTGGGACGAGATCGAGGCCTACAGCGAAAGCGGCCTCGGCGCCATCACCGTGCCGAAGGCCTATGGCGGTCCCGAACTTTCCTTCGTCACCCTGGTGAAGGTGTTCGAAATCCTCTGTGCCGCCGATCCTTCCGCTGGGCAGATCCCGCAGAACCATTTCGGCGTCCTTGCGCTGCTGCGCGATCTCGGCTCGGAGGAGCAGAAGACGCGCGTCTACGCCGATATCCTGCGCGGCGAGCGTATCGGCAATGCCGGACCCGAGCGCGGGCGCAACATGATCAGCCACGTCACGACGCGCATCACCGCGACCGCCGGCGGCCTGCGCCTGACCGGCCGGCGCTTCTATTCGACGGGCGCGCTGTTCGCCCACTGGATCCCGACCCGCGCCCTCGACGACGAGGGGCGGGCGGTGCAGGTCTGGGCCCGCTTCGATGCGCCGGGCGTGAGGGTGATCGACGACTGGTCCTCCTTCGGCCAGCGCACGACGGCGAGCGGCACGGTGGAATTCGACGATGTGCCGGTCGAGCCGATCCAGGTTCTGCCGGTCTGGCAGGCGGCCGACAGGCCGGGCCTGTGGGGGCCGATCTCGCAGATCATCCAGGCCGCGATCGATTCCGGAATCGCGCGCGCGGCGATCGACGACACCGTCGCCTTCGTGCGCGACCGCGCCCGGCCATGGATGGATTCCGGCCTCGAACGGGCCTCCGACGATCCGACGATCATCCACGAGATCGGCCATCTCGAAACCGAATACCAGGCCGCGCAGGCGCTGCTCCATCATGCCGCCGCCGTGCTCGACGAACTGAGCGCCCGGCCGGTGACGGCGGAGACGAGCGCGAAGGCCTCCGTCGCCGTCGCGGAGGCGAAGATCCTGACCACCGAGATCGCGCTCGAGGCGAGCGAGAAGCTTTTCGATCTCGCCGGATCGAGCGCCACCCGCGCCGCCCATGCCCTCGACCTGCATTGGCGCAATGCGCGCGTCCACACGCTGCACGACCCGGTGCGATGGAAGTATCACCTTCTCGGCAACTATTACCTCAACGGCGCCTATCCGGCCCGCCATCAATGGAACTGAGAAGGGGCACGCCATGATCTCGACGGCCTTCCAGGCTCCCGCCAAGCCGCGGCCCGTGCTGATCCGGGACGACGCGCATGCGCTCGAAACGGCACAACGGCTTGCGGCGGATTTCGCGCGCGAGGCGGCGTTGCGCGATGCCGAGCGGCGCCTGCCGTGGGACGAGCTCGAACGCTATAGCGCAAGCGGCCTGTGGGGTGCGACGATCCCGCGGGCCTATGGCGGGGCGGAGATCTCGACGGTCACGCTCGCCCGCGTCATCGCCGCCATCGCCGCCGCGGACGGCTCGCTCGGGCAGATCCCGCAGAACCATTTCTATGCGCTCGAAGTGCTGCGTGTCGGCGGCTCGGAAGCACAGAAACGCTTCTTCTTCGACCGGGTGCTTGCCGGCGACCGCCTCGGCAATGCGCTGGCCGAAATCGGCACGCGGGATTTCAAGCGGCGCACGAAGCTCGTGCGCGACCCGGCCGGCTGGCATGTCGAGGGCGAGAAATTCTACTGCACCGGCGCCATCTACGCGCACTGGATCCCGACGCTCGTGGTGGCGGATGATAACGGCGAGGACGTCACCTATCTCGCTTTCGTGCCGCGCGATGCCCCTGGCGTGACGGTCATCGACGACTGGGACGGTTTCGGCCAGCGCGTGACCGGTAGCGGCTCCGTCAAGTTCGCCCGCGTCCGCGTGGAGCCGGAATGGGTGGTGCCCTTCAAGGCCTCCTTCGACCGGCCGACGACCATCGGCCCGCACGCGCAGATCATGCATGCGGCGATCGACCTCGGCATCGGTCTCGGCGCCTTCGAGGAGACCTTGCGTTTCGTGCAGGAGAGGGCGCGGCCCTGGCTCGATTCCGGCGTGGAGAAGGCCTCCGACGATCCGCTGACGCTGCATCAGGTCGGCCATGTCCGGCTGCGCCTGCGCGCGGCGGAGGCGCTGGTCGAGCGTGCCGGCGCCCTGGTCGACGAGGCGCAGCGTGCGCCGGACGAGGACAGCGTGGCACGCGCTTCGGTGGCCGTCGCGCAGGCGCGCATCCTGACGACCAAGGCCGGCCTGCTCGCCGCCGGCAAGCTGTTCGAGCTCTCCGGCACGTCCGCCACGCAGAGCGAGGACAATCTCGACCGCTACTGGCGCAACGTCCGCACGCATACGCTCCACGATCCCGTCCGCTGGAAATACCAGGCGGTCGGCAATTTCCATCTCAACGGCAAGCGCCCGCCGCGGCACGGCGCCATCTGACGGAGCGTCATGAAGAAGCAGATCCTCCTGAACGCGTTCAACATGAACAGCGTCGGCCACATCAATCACGGCCTCTGGGCCCATCCGCGCGACCGGTCGAGCGACTACAAGACGCTCGGCTACTGGACCTCGCTGGCGAGGACCCTGGAGCGCGGCCTCTTCGACGGCATCTTCATCGCCGACATCATCGGCGTGTATGACGTCTATCAGGGGTCGGTCGACCTGACGCTGAGGGAATCGATCCAGCTTCCGGTGAACGACCCGCTGATGCTCGTTTCGGCCATGGCGGCGGTCACGCAAAATCTCGGTTTCGGCCTCACCGTCAACGCCAATGCCGAGCCGCCCTATACCTTCGCGCGGCGCATCTCGACGCTCGACCACCTGACGGGCGGGCGCATCGGCTGGAACATCGTTACCGGCTATCTCGACAGCGCGGCGCGAGCCATCGGGCAGGAATCGCTGACGGCGCATGACACGCGCTATGACCGCGTGGAAGACTACCTGGACGTGCTCTACAAGCTCTGGGAGGGAAGCTGGGAAGACGATGCGGTACGCGGCGACAAGGCTGCGCGCGTCTATGCCGATCCCGCCAAGGTGCGGCCGATCCGCCATGACGGTCCCTTCTACCGCGTAGAGGGCTATCACCTCGCCGAGCCGTCCCGTCAGCGCACGCCGGTCCTCTACCAGGCCGGCACGTCGGGCCGCGGCCGCCGTTTCGCCGCCCGCCATGCCGAATGCGTCTTCGTGACGGCGGTGGACAAGCAGGCCGCCCTCTCGACCGCGCGCACGCTGCGGGCGGAAGCCGTTGCGGCCGGCCGCGCGCCGCAGGACATCAAGATCTTCATCGGCATCTCCATCATTCCCGGGCGGACGGAGGCGGAGGCGCGCGACAAGCATCGCGATTATCTGGGCTACGCCAATCCCGAAGCGGGGCTCGCGCATTTTTCTGCAAGCACGGGCATCGACTTCTCCCGCTACGACCTGGACGATCCGATCGAATACGGCACGTCGAATGCCATCCAGTCGGCGACCGAACTTGCGAAGAAGAAGCAGTGGACCAAAAGGCAGCTGCTCGGCGAGCTTGCCCTCGGCGGGCGCTATCCGCTCCTCGTCGGCACCCCGGAGGCGATCGCCGACGAATTGGAAAGCTGGATCGACGAGGGCGGGATCGACGGCTTCAACCTGGCGCGCACCGTGACTCCGGAATGCTACGAGGATTTCGTCGATCTCGTCGTGCCGGTGCTGCAGGAGCGCGGCCGCTACAAGACGGCCTATGGCGGCACCAGCCTGCGCGACCGGCTCTTCGGCGCCGGCGACCGCCTTCCCGAGAACCATCCCGGCTCGGCGTTCCGGCTCGGCAGCCGGCAGCAGCGGTAAACGTCCCCGGCCGGGGCACGGCGTCAGGCCTGATAAGGGCTTGCCATGTGCAGCCAGCGGATTTCCATCTCTCCGGCGAGCAGCGTGTGCCGCCTTTCGAGGAAATCCTGCACGTAGGGCTGCAGCAGATGCGCCTTGAGATGGCCAACGCTTGCCCACACTTCGTAGAACACGAAAAGCTCCGGATCGGCCCGGTCGCGGTGCACGTGGTATTGCATCACGCCCTCTTCCCTGCGCGTCGGTCCGACAAGCGCGATCAGGGCGGCCTCCAGCGCTTCTGCTTTCCCGGCCTTGGCACGCGCCCGGCCCATAAGCGCGTATGGGCCTGTCTCGTTCGTCTCTTGTGCGGGAAGGTCAAGGATCATGCTCGACATGGTATCTCCTTTTGGTATGATAATGATCATACCTAGCAGAATAAAAGGTATGGTTCAATTCGTACCTTGAGGATTGTCATGGACAGCGAAGGCCACCCCAGCGAGGACGAGATCGTGCTGGGTGCCGTTTTGTCGGCGCTCGCCGATCCGTTGCGGCGCCGGGTTGTCATGGAATTGGCGAAGGCGCCGGCCGGGACGGAGCGCACCTGCGTGTCGTTCGGGCTTCCGGTCAGCAAGGCGACGCTGACGCATCATTTTCGCGTTCTTCGGGAGGCGGGGCTGATCCGCCAGGTCGATCGCGGCAACAGCCGGGCGGCGGCGCTGAGGCGCGAGGAGATCGACAGGCGCCTGCCCGGGCTGCTCGATCTGATCGTGGCGGAGCCCACGGAAACGGCTACGCCGCAAAGCGGATGAATGGCCTTTGCCGCGCTGTGAAGCAAAGGCCTGCCTGCCGTCCGAGAATCCCGCATCGGACCTTGTCACCACGGTCGATCCATAGCAGCGCATCCTGTCCAAGGTGTGCCGA
The DNA here is from genome assembly GCF_046557955.1 of Shinella agrisoli. Classification (NCBI taxonomy): domain Bacteria; kingdom Pseudomonadati; phylum Pseudomonadota; class Alphaproteobacteria; order Hyphomicrobiales; family Rhizobiaceae; genus Shinella; species Shinella agrisoli. The sequence continues at coordinate 70,787 of NZ_JBJIEP010000005.1, forward strand.
GGCCTCGTCCATATCATGCAATAAAAACGTTTATATTTCATCTTGAAAACGTTTATATTCCTTGATACCGTCCATTCCAGGATGGAGGAGGATGCCTTGTCCGCGGGATTCATCGAGCGTTTGCCGCAGGCGGCGGCGCGATGGTTGAGGAGGAAGAGATGAAAAAATTCGCTGCAACACTTGTGCTTGCCGTTCTTGCGGCGGGCGTTGCCCATGCGGCCGATCTCGGCGGCAAGCTCCTGAAGGTCGGGTCAGACACGACCTCGCCGCCGATGGAGAGCGTCGATCCCGCGACCGGCCAGATCGTCGGCTTCGACGTCGACGTGGTCAATGCCGTCTGCGCCAAGATCAACTGCCAGGCCGAATTCGTGACGACCGGCTGGGACGGCATCTTCGCCGCGCTCGACCAGGGCAGTTTCGACCTGGTGGCCTCGGGCGTCTCGATCACGGACGAGCGCAGGAAGGCGATGGACTTCACCGATCCATACATCGTCAACAGCCAGGCCGTGCTGACGCGTGCCGAGGACGAGGGCATCACGCTCGAAAAGTTCAAGGCCGAAGGCAGGAAGCTCTCCGCCCAGGCCAACACGACGGACGCGCAGGTCGCCGAAGGCGTCGTCGGCAAGGAAAGCGTCGTCGCCTATGACAGCTTCAGCGCCGCCATCATCGCGCTCAGGAACAGGGACGTCGACGGCGTCGTGATCAACGGCGCGAACGCCGCCGCCTATGAGCGCGAGTTTGCCGGCGAGCTCGTCGCCTCCATCAAGGACCTCGAATCCGATCCGCTCGGCCTCGTCTTCCGCAAGGGCGACGAGAATGTCGCGGCCTTCAACGAAGGCCTCAAGGCGATCCGGGACGACGGCACGCTCGACCAGCTCATCGCCAAGTACTGGGGCCTCAAGTAAGAAGTCTTGCCGGAAGTGCTGCCCGAGCGCCTCCGGCTCTCGTCGAATGTGCCCCGGAGGCCGGAATGTCGTTCGTCAGAAGCGTGAGGCCTAGCAACCTGGTGATCCTCGCCGCGCTGCCCTTCATCGTCTATCTGTTCGCCTCTTCGGGCGATTACCAGCGTTCGCTGCGTGCCATCCTCGGCATAGAGCCGGGTTCGGGCGCGCTCGTGCCGGGCTTCCTGCTGCTGGCGATTGCCTTTTCCGCCGGTTTTGCCGTTCTCGTCCTGTCGCGTGCGAAGGTGGCACGGCCGCGCCTGACGATCGCGGCCGGCTTCGTCGGCCTCGTCGCGACGGCGGCCATCCTCGCCGGCGATTTCGTCCATCCCTTCATCGCTTCCGTGGTCGCGAACGGCGTCGATCCGTTCAAGTCGCACCTCGTCGTCAAGGGTGTCACGCCTCGCCAGTTGACCGAGGCTGCCGACCTCATGGTGCGCGGGGTTGAAGCCTGGCTGTGGCCGGTCTATGCGGTGCTGCTGCTTGCCGGCCTTGCCCTCGCCTTTGCCGGCAGCCGCGCGCCCGTTCCGGCCGAAAGCCCCGCCCGCCGGGCAGGCGCCTGGCTGCTTGGCCTGGTCAACGGCGCGGGCCTCGCCTTCGTCTTTCTCTTCGCGCATCTCGCCTTCGTCTCGGGTCTCGCCACGACCATCCGCGCCGCCATCGCCGCCTATATCCTCGCGGCCATCCTCGGCCTTGTCTGGGCCGGCCTCCTGAAGCTGCGCTACACGCGCCAGAGCCTCCTCCTCTTCGCGGGCATGACCGCCGTCTTCGCCGGGCTCTCCTGCTGGTTCCTCATGCAGCCGCGCGACGGCTACGTGCTGGCCGGCACGCTGGAGGGCAAGATCGGCATCGTCACCAACACGCCGTCCGGCCTGATCGGCGCCGTACGCTTCGGCCAGTACGAGGGAGGGCCGCAGAACGAGACGCCGGTGCGCACCTTCGTCACCCCGGACCAGGCGATCGAAGCCGTCGGCCGGAAGGAGGATGTCAGCGGTGCGCTACTGTCGGCCGCGTCCGTTCCCGCGGACTGGCCGCACCTCTGGCAGGTCGAGGCGCTGAACGACCGCGACCGCGCGGCCGGCATCGCCTTCGCCGTCATCGCCATCCTCGTCGGCCTCCTGACCTTCGGCGGGTTCCTGCATCGCCGCCATCCGCTGTCGATCGGCTCGGAATTCGTCGTCGATACGATCCGCGGCATCCCGATGCTCGTCATCGTGCTCTATGTCGGCCTGCCGCTCTCCGGCGCGCTGAAGGATGCGACGGCCGGCGTCTTCGACCCGCCGAACCTCGTGCGCGGCATCGCCGCCATGGCGCTCGCCTATTCGGCCTATCTCGCCGAGATCTTCCGTTCGGGCATCAACGCCATTCCCGCCGGCCAGATCGAGGCGGCGGCAAGCCTCGGGCTCAATCGCTGGCAGACCGCGCGGCTCGTCATGCTGCCTCAGGCCTTCCGCATCGTCATCCCGCCGCTCGGCAACGAGCTGATCGCGATCCTGAAGGACACCTCGCTGCTCTCCATCCTGTCGATCCGCGACATCACGCAGCGCATGCGAGAGTTCCAGTCGGCAAGCTTCCTGCCCTTCGCGCCCTATAACTCGGCGGCGATCCTCTACATCCTTTTGACGCTGGCTGCCGCAAGCCTCATCAGCCTGATCGAGAAGAAATATGACGTCAAACACCGTTGACAGGGGAACCGTCCTCGTGACCGGCGCCTCGCGCGGGCTCGGCAAGGCGCTCGCCGCCCTCTATGCGGCAGACGGCTTCCGCGTCATCGCCTGCATGCGGCAGGCGGCAGCCGGCGCCGAGCCGCTCGACGTCGCGGACGCGGCTTCGATCGCCGCGCTCGGCGAAAGGCTGGAGGGCGAACCGGTCGACATCGTCATCAACAATGCCGCGATCCGCGGCGACACCGGCGGCCTCGCCTCGCTCGAAACGGAGAATTTCTTGGAGGTCATGCGCATCAACGCGCTGGCCCCGCTGCTCGTTGCCCGTGCACTCCGGTCCAATCTCCTTGCGGGGAGCCGCAAGGTCCTCGTCAATATCGGCAGCCGCGCCGGCTCGCTGGCGGAGGGCACGATGGACGACGCGGACGGCGACTACGCCTATCGCTGCTCCAAGGCGGCGCTCAACATGGCGACGCTAACACTCGCTCGGGATTTGCGTGCGGACGGCATCGCCGTCATATCGCTGCATCCCGGCTGGGTACGAACGGACATGGGCGGGGCGGAAGCTGCGGTCGACGTGCGGGAGAGCGCGGCCGGCCTGAAGGCCCTGATCGACGGAACGACAATGGCCGAGACCGGAAGCTTCCGGGCTTACGACGGCCGAACGGTAGCATGGTGAGGAAACGGCGATGACCGAAACGACGGAACGGCCCGGCGAGGCGGCGGCAATCGCAACGCTGCTGCGGGACAGCTACGGCATTGCCGGCACGATCACCCCGCTGCCCGGCGAACACGACCTCAACTATTGCGTCGAGGCGAAGGACGGGGCGCGCTACCTGCTCAAGCTGCAAGTTCCGGGCGATGCGGACGACCTTGCCATGCAGGTCGCCGTGCTGGATCATCTTGCGAAAACGGCGCCGCATCTTCCCGTCTCCCGCGCCGTGCCGGCCCGGACGGGCGCGCGAACCGTCGCCGCCGATATTCGCGGCCCGCGCAGCGCGCGCCTCCTCACCTGGCTGCCGGGCGGCACCTGGTCGCGCGCGCCGGTGCGCGGAGAAGAGAGCGTCGCCACGCTCGGCAGGCTGCTCGGCGAACTCGACCGCAGCCTCGAAGGCTTTGACCATCCCGGCGCGCGCCGCCTCTATCCCTGGGACATTGGTCGGGCCGGCATGCACCTCGACAATCTCCGCTTCATCGACGATGCCGAAAAGCGCGTGGTCGTGGAGGCCATCCTGCAGCGTTTCGTCGCCGAGGTCTTGCCGCGCCTCGAAGCCTGCCCGCGCCAGATCATCCACAACGATGCCAACGACTACAACGTGCTGCTCGATGCCGCCGGGCGCGTCAGCGGCCTGCTCGACTTCGGCGACATGGTGGAGACCTTCCGCGTTGTCGAGATCGCGGTCGCCGGCGCCTATGCGCTGATCGGCACGCCCGATCCGGTCGAGACCATCGGCCGCCTCGCCGCCGCCTATCATGCCGTCAATCCCGTCAGCGAGACGGAGGCGGCACTGGTCTTCGACCTCGTCTGCACGCGCTATGCGGTCAGCATGTGCATGGCAGCCCGGCAGATCCGCGACAACCCGGAAAACGCCTATCTTCTGGTGAGCCAGGCGGACGTCTGGCGCGAGCTCCGGCGCCTGCAAGCGGAGAACCGGGCGCTCGCCGTCGCCCGCATCCGCGATGCCTGCGGCTTCGCGCCGGTGGCGCACGCGGCGCGCGTCGAGCGCTGGCTGGAGCGCAATGCCCACGATTTCGCCCCCGTCATCCGCCCGGCGGTCGCAAGGCCGAAGGTGCTGGCCCTCGATCTCACCGCATCGGGTCCCGACGCGGCCGCCTGGGCATCGCTGGACGCGGACGGCGCCGAACGGCTGATCGGGGCGCGCGTAAAGGAAGCCGGCGCGGATTTCGCCATCGGCCTCTACGGCGAGGATCGCGCCGTCTACAAGGGCGAGGCCTTCGAGATGCCCGGCGCGCGCCGTACCGTGCACCTCGGCATCGACCTCTTCGCTCCGGCCGGCGAGCCGGTGCACGCGCCCTTTGCCGGCAAGGTCGCCTTCATCCACGACGACGCGGTCGACTACGGCTTCGGCCCGACGGTCCTTCTCGAACATCGCACCGGCGAGGGCGATGTCTTCTGGACGCTCTATGGGCATCTCTCCCGCCGGAGCGTCCAGAAGCTCTCTGCCGGCCAGCCGGTCGCCAAGGGCGAGGCCTTCGCCGCCTTCGGTGCGGCGTCGGAGAACGGCAACTGGTCGCCCCACCTGCATTTCCAGGTCGTCACCGACCATCTCGGCCTCGAGGGGCGCATGCACGGCGTCGGCGTGCGCGACCGGTGGCAGGTCTGGCGGGCGGTGAGCCCGGACCCGAGCGTGGTCTTCGGCTTTTCCGTGCCCGCCTCTGTCATCGTGGCGCGCGACAAGGATTTCCTGGTGCGCGAACGCCATCGCCGCATCGGCCGCTCGCTCTCCATCGCCTATTCGGCCGCGCCTCTGAAGATCGTCGGCGGCGAGGGCGCCTATCTCATCGACGAGGAGGGCACGCGCTGGCTCGACATGGTCAACAATGTCTGCCACGTCGGCCATTGCCACCCGCGCGTCGTCCGGGCCGCGCAGGCGCAGATGGGAAAGCTCAACACCAATTCGCGCTACCTGCACGATTCGCTGGTGGAATATGCCCGCCGGCTTGCCGCGCTCTTTCCCGATCCGCTCAACGTCTGCTTCTTCGTCAACTCGGGCAGCGAGGCGAACGACCTCGCGATCCGGCTGGCGCGCGCCTATACCGGCAACCGCGACATCATCACGGTCGACCATGCCTATCACGGGCACCTTTCGAGCCTGATCGACGTCAGTCCCTACAAGTTCGCCGGCAAGGGCGGCGAGGGCTGCCCGCCCCATGTGCGCGTCGCCGAAATGCCGGACCTCTACCGCGGCCGCTTCCGCTACGGCGACGCCGATGCCGGCAGGAAATATGCCGAGGACGTGCGCCTTGAGGTCGAGGCGTTGGCGGCGGAAGGTCGCCGTCCGGCGCTGTTCTTCAGCGAAGGTATCCTCGGCACCGGCGGCCAGCTCACCCTGCCGGAAAACTACCTGAAGGAAGCCTACTCCCACGTGCGGGCGGCGGGCGGCCTTTGCCTTGCGGACGAGGTGCAGGTCGGCTTCGGCCGCGTCGGCAGCCATATGTGGGCGCATGAGACGCAGGGCGTGGTGCCGGACATCGTGACGATGGGCAAGCCCATCGGCAACGGTCATCCCATGGCCGCCGTCGTCACCACGAAGGCCATCGCCGCCGCCTTCGCCAACGGCATGGAATATTTCAACACCTTCGGCGGCAATCCCGTCTCCGCCGAGATCGGCCTCGCCGTGCTCGACGTCATCCGCGACGAACGGCTGATGCATCATTGCAAGGTGGTCGGAGACCGGCTGATGGCGGGCGCCCGCGTGCTTGCGGAGCGCCATCCGATCATCGGCGACGTGCGCGGCCACGGCCTCTTCAACGGCATCGAGCTGGTGCGCGACCGCAAGACCCTGGAGCCTGCTGCGGAGGAACTGGACCTTGTCATCGCCGAGATGAAGCAGAGGCACCGCATCCTGCTTTCCAGCGAGGGCCCCCACCATAACGTCCTGAAGGTGAAGCCCCCGGCGCCCTTCAGCGCGGAGGATTGCGACCGCTTCCTCGCCGCCCTCGACGAAACGCTCGCCGCGCTCGCCCGCTGAGGGCGGCCGGACAAAATTTGACGCGCGATAGAAACGTTTACGTCGCGCTGGAATGACAAGGACAGAACACCGTGCATAAGCCGCTCGCCAAACAGAACCGCTTCGACGCCGGCCGGCAGGAGAAAGGCATGCTGGAGCTTGGCGTCTGCTACTATCCGGAGCAGTGGCCGCGCGCGAAATGGGACGAGGACGCTCGCCGCATGGTCGAGCTCGGCCTTGCCTGGGTGCGCATCGGCGAGTTCGCCTGGTCGCATATCGAGCCGCAGTCCGGTGTCTTCCGCTGGGAATGGCTGGACGAGGCGATCGAGGTGCTCGGCTGCGCCGGCCTCAAGGTCATCCTCGGCACGCCGACCGCGGCGCCGCCGAAATGGCTGGTCGACCGCTATCCGGATATCCTGCCCGTCGATCAGCGCGGTGTCGTGCGCAAGTTCGGCGCGCGCCGGCACTACTGCTTTTCCAGCCGCCGCTACCGTATGGAAGCCGCCCGCATCACCGAGGCCATGGTGCGCCGCTATGGCGAAAACCCCTTCGTGCACGCCTGGCAAACCGACAACGAATACGGCGACCACGACACGATCCACAGCTACTCGGACGAGGCGAGGCTTGCCTTCCGCGAATGGCTCGCGGCCCGCTACGGCACGATCGACGCGATGAACCGCGCCTGGGGAACCACGTTCTGGAGCATGCATTACAACAGCTTCGACGAGGTGGACCTGCCGAACAACCTTGTCGAGGAGCCGACTCCGACCCATCTCGTCGATTATTTCCGCTTTTCCTCCGACCAGGTGAAGAGCTTCAACAAGGCGCAGGTCGACCTCATCCGCCGCCATTCGCCCGGCCGCCCGGTCACGCACAACTTCATGTCCCAGAACACCGACTTCGACCACTACAAGGTCGGCGAGGACATCGACATCGCTTCCTGGGATGTCTATCCCATGGGTGGCCTCGTCAACGGACGCCTCAGTGCGGAGGAGAAGGCGCGGTATCTCCGCGTCGGCGATCCGGACCAGCCTGCCTTCAACCACGATCTCTACCGTGCCGTCGGCCGCGGCCGTGTCTGGGTGATGGAGCAGCAGCCCGGTCCGGTCAACTGGGCCGCCCACAACCAGTCGCCCGCCGACGGCATGGTGCGCCTGTGGACCTGGCTCGCCTACGCCCATGGCGTCGACATGGTCTCCTATTTCCGCTGGCGCCAGGCGCCCTTCGCGCAGGAGCAGTTCCACGCGGGCCTCCTGCTGCCGAACAGCGACGTGGACCAGGGCTATCTGGAGGTCGCGCAGGTGGTCGAGGAAATGGCGTGCCTTCCCGAGGGCGAGGTCAGGCAAAAGGCGTCCGTCGCGATCCTGCTCGACTACGAATCCCGCTTCGCCACCCGCGCCTTGCCGCAGGGCCGGGGCTATGTCGCTTCCGCCATCGCGCTGGACTGGTATTCCGCCGTCGCCCGCCTCGGCGTGGACGTGGATTTCATCGGCCAGCATTCGGATCTTTCGGGCTACCGGCTGGTGCTGGCGCCCGATCTCGTCATCCCGGATGCCGACTTCGTCGCGCGGCTGAAGGCCTCCGGCGCCAAGGCGCTGTTCGGTCCGCGCAGCGGCAGCAAGACGCGCGACATGCACATTCCCGCCGACCTGCCGCCCGGTCCGCTCGCCGAACTCCTCGATTTCCGCGTCACGCGCGTCGAATCCCTGCCCGACTTCCACAGCGAGCCGGTGCTTTACGGCAATACGCGCCACGCCGTGACCGGCTGGCGCGAACTGATCCGCACGAACGAGACGGTGCTCGCGGCTTTCGAGGGCGAACATCGTCCCGGCTCCCCGGCGATCATCGGCAACGACCGGACACGGTATGCCGGCACGTTGCCGCGCGGCGAGTTCCTCTTGAAGCTGATGGGCGACACGCTCGGCTGGGCCGGCGTCGCAAGCCTGCCCGACCTCGGTGACCTCAGGCTTGCCCGCCGCGGGCGGCTGCATTTCGCCTTCAACTACGGCGCCGGCCATGCCGCCGTGCCGGCCGCCGCCGCTGCCACCTTCCTTGTCGGCGGCAGGGAGCTTGCCCCGGCGGACGTGGCGATCTGGACGGAAGACGGCGCCTGACCCATGGGATCGGATGACGGGCGCCGGGAAGTCTACCCGGCATCCGTCACGGTTTGGTGCTGCACCTTCGGCTGCGCCGGGCGATGGGCCGTCTTGTTCCAGAAGAACGGGTTGCTGTGCAGCTCGCGCACCGCGCGCCAGGCAGCCAGCGAGATAAGCAGCCAATAGGCGGGCGTCAGCATCCAGCGCAACCCTACCGCAAGCCGTTCCCGCAGCGTCATGCCGACGCGCCCGAGCGCGATGAAGGCAAGGTAGCTCCCGACGATGTTGACGAAGTCGAGGACCAACAGGCTCATATCGAGCGCGCCGAAGGAGGCCTGCTGCACGGCGAGGCGCCAGGTGACGATGCCGACATAGGCGAACAGGAGCGGGTGCGCCAGGGAGGAAAGGATGAGGCCGCCCACCAGCACCTGGAGAAGGAGGCTCGGTCCGAGCCCGATGCTCCTGACGAGTTGGATAGGTTGGCGCATCAGCACGAGCCAGGTCTGCAGCCAGCCCTTGAACCAGCGGGTGCGTTGGCCGAGCCAGGCGCGGATTTCCGTCGGGGCCTCCTCATAGGTCGGCCGGCTGATGACGCCGCAGCGATAGCCGCGCCGGTAGAGCCTGAGGCCGAGATCGGCATCTTCGGTGACGTTGTAGGGGTCCCAGCCGCCCGTCTCCTGCAGCACCCGCGTGCGGAAATGATTGGACGTGCCGCCGAGCGGCATCGGCATGCGGATGCCGGCCAGGAACGGCAGCAAGCCGCGAAAGAGGCCGGCATACTCGACCGCGAAGAGGGCGCTGATCCAGCTTTCCCGCGCATTGGTGATGATCAACGGCGCCTGGAGGCAGGCGACATCGGGCGGTCCGGCCTCGAACGTCCGCCACGCTTCTTCCAGTTGCAGCGGATCGATGCGATCCTCCGCATCGTAGATCACGAGATAGTCGCCGCGCGCGGCGCCCAGCGCGTAGGTCAGCGCCTTCGGCTTCGTGCGCGGCCGGCCGGGTGGAACCTTGATCACTTCGTATTGCGGGCCGAGCGGGGCTGCGGCGAGGGCATCGAGGGTCTCCTTGTCGTCCGCCTCGCAGATCAGCTTGATGTCGAGGCAGGCCACCGGCCATTCGAGACGGTCCAGCGTTGCAACGAGCTGCGGCACGACCGCGGCCTCGCGGTAGAGCGCGACGAAGACGGAATAGACCGGGCGCCGGCCGATTGGCGGCACCGGCCGCGGGCGCCGCTTCTCCCGCCACTTGGCCGCCAGGGCATAGAGGCGGACGACCACCGTGGCCAGAAAGAACAGGCCAAGCGCGATGTGCAGGGTGCGCAGGATGAGCAACGGTGCCATCATGAGCAGCATGAAGATGGATGTCAGGATCGTGCCGAGATAGAAGCCCTGCCGTCCCCACAGGGTGATGCGGGCGCTCGCTTCGGGCGCGGCGTTGAAAAGCTGGTCGACCGTCTCGCGCAGCCGCCGCTCATGGCCGGCCCGCCAGAGCGCCTCCCGCATGGCGGCGGGCGTGGTTGCAACCATTATCGAGCGCAGCGGCGGAGCAAGGCGCAGGCGTTCGCCGATCTCCTCGAGGCGGTCCGCGCTCGGCACGATCGCCGTCAGCGGCGCCCGGCCGTGCGGGCGGAGCCGGATGGCGGTCGGTGCGACGAGCTGGGTATCGACCCCGGGAAGATCCTCGACTTCCGCCGGGTCGAGCGTGCGCATGAAGGGAATGCCGAGAAGTTCCGCAAGCGCCTCGTAGTAGATGTCCGGCGCGACCGCGCCGCTTGCGAGCAGTTCCGTCTCCAATGACGTGCCATGCTGGTTGGCGCGTACCAGCATCGCGGAAATGAGAGGCTTGGAAAGGCCAAGCCGGCGGCAGAGCCGCGCTTCCCGCATCAACCGCGCCGGGATCCGGCATTCTTCCGCAGGCACGGCCAGCTGCGCCGGCACGATGCCGATTGCAGTGGCGAAAGCGACGTCGTCGGGATATTCTGCCAATCGCATTCGGTCTTCGTCGCCGTGTCAACGGCTGCGCCCCATTGAAACTCCAAGTTGATAATAATGCGGCAAAATAGAATTGCATCCTTAAAATTGCGCGGGCTTTCTTTTGCACTCTGCCTGCTTGTGGCGGGAACGAATCCGCTTGCCGCGCCGGCCCAGGATCGTAGAGCGGTCGACCTGCCCATTCTCTTCGACACCCGCGAGCGCATCGCCCGGCCGGACCTTTCCGGCATCGTCCGCCTTCGTTTCCTGACGACAGTGGATTTTCCGCCGTTCAATTTCATCGATCAGACCGGCAAACTCGCCGGCTTCCATGTCGACCTCGTGCGCGAGATCTGCCGGGAGCTTGCGTTGACGGAAAAGTGCCAGATCCAGGCGGTGACCTTCCCGGAGCTGGAAAAGGCGCTGGTCGACGGCAATGGCGAGGCGGTCGCCGCGGGCATTGCCGTTACCGCGGATCTGCGGAAGCGCTTCGCCTTCTCGCGCCCCTTCATGCGTCTTCCGGCCCGCTTCGCGGTGGCCAGGAAGGCGCCGCCAGCCGGCGAGACGGCGGCGGCGCTCGAGGGCAGGCGGGTGGGTGTCGTGGCGGCCAGCGCGCACGAGGCGATGCTGAAGGCCTTCTTCCCGCGGCTGCAGGCGCAGGCCTTCCCGGACCGGGCAGCGCTGCTCGCCAGCCTGAAGGACGGCAAGGTGGATGCGGTCTTCGGCGACGGCATGCAGCTCGCCTTCTGGACGAGCGGCTCGGAATCGGCCGGCTGCTGCCGCCTTTTCGACGGTCCCTACGTTTCGGAACGGTTCCTCGGCGAGGGGCTGACGATCATGGTGCGCAAGCAGGACGAGGCACTGGCCGAAGCGGTGGACCACGCGCTTCTGGCGCTCTCGCGCAACGGCCGGCTGCAGGAAATCTACCTGCGCTATTTCCCGGTCAACCTCTATGGCGGCTGATATAAGTAATCTCTTACTTACTGGCTTGCCCAGATGATGCGGGCGATCCAGTCGATTTCGGCCATGTCGAAATTGCGGTTGGGATGTTCCGGATTGATCGAGACGAGCTCGATCGTACGGGGGCTCTGGCGGTGCAGCACCTTGGCCATGACCTCGCCCTCGCGGGTCTTGACGACGACCCGGTCGCCGCGGCGCACCTGCGCGCCCGGTTCGACGATCAGCACGTCGCCGTCGCGGTAGAGCGGCAGCATGCTGTCGCCCTGCACCTCCAGCGCATAGACGCCGGCCTTGCGGTCCGGCGAGGCAGGAAATTCGACGACGTCCCAGCCCTGGCCGGCCGGAAAGCCGCCGTCGTCGAAAAAGCCGCCGGCGCCGGCCTGGGCGAAGCCGAGCAGGGGAATGGTGCCCGCCTGCGGCGGAAAGGCGCCCTGCGGCAGGGCGGCGTCGCGCGCGGGGTCGGACAGCATGAAGAACTCGTCGATGGACGCGCCCGTCGCGTCGAGCACCTTGGCGATCGATTCCGTCGAGGGCCAGCGCTGGCGACCGTCCGGCCCCTGCCGCTTCGACTTGTTGAAGGATGTCGGGTCGAGGCCGGCGCGGCGGGCAAGGCCGGACGGGGAGAGGCGGTGGCGCTCGGCGAGGGCGTCGATCGCCGCCCAGATCCGGTCGTGGGAAAACATGCTGCGAAACCCTGCCAAGGCGGCGGCCGGCCGATGCCGGTCCGATTGACCGGAAGCATACCGAAGGACGTTTCCCGAGTAAAGGAAAAAGGATTATATTCCTGTATCGTTCCTGCCGCTATTTTCCCGCGCCCGCCGGCGGGTCACGACGCTTTCGCGCCAGATGGTGAAGATGCCGGCGCCGACGACGATCGCGGAGCCTGCGACCGTGTTGAGGTTCAGCGTCTCGCCGAAGACGGTGATGCCGATGATCGCCGCCAGCACGACCTGGAGATAGGTGAGCGGCTGCACGGCCGCCGCATCGAGCAGGTCGTAGGCGCGGATCAGGAAATAGTGGCTCGACATGCCGGTGATGCAGAGCAGGCCCATCCAGAGCCAGTCGACGGGCAAAAGATTGGTCCAGAAGAACGGGCCGACGAGCGAGATCGCGGCCGCCCCGGCGACGCCGATGTAGAAGAAGCTGGTCGAGGCCGCATCGTCGCGGCTGACGAGGCGCGTCACGATGACGTAGACCGCAAACATCAGCGCGGCGGCGAGCGGCAGCAGGACGCTCGCGTCGAACGAGCCGCCAACGGGATTGAGGATGATCAGCACGCCGCAGAGGCCGACGCCGATCGCCGTCCAGCGCCGCCAGCCGACCCGCTCGCCGAGCAGCGGCATGGACAGCAGCGCCACGAAGATCGGTCCCGAGGCGAGGATCGCCTGGGAGTGGGCAAGGCCCACCGTGGTGAAGGCGGTGATGGTGACGACGATCTGGAAGGCGAGGAGGGTGCCGCGCAGGACCTGCAGGATCGGCCGCTTCGTCGCCGCCGCTGCCCTCAGCCCGCCCGGACTGCGCGCGCCCAGCACCATCGCGAAGGCGCCGAAGGCCCAGAAGCGCAGCATGGCGATGAAGACAGGCGGATAGGCGCTGCCGAGATGTTTCGAGATGGCGTCCTGCAGGCTGAAGATCAGGATCGCAAGCAGGGTGAAGACGTAGCCGAGTCGTTTGGAGTCCATGGCCCGCGCATATACCCGTCCCGGCCTGCTTGCACGCCCAAACTTGTACGCGGGCGGACATTTCGCGGTTGGCAGCACGGCGGGCAGGAAAAGTTTCCTGCCCCCGTGATTTTCAGCCACTTTCGCCGGGACCTGCGGCGCGCTATCAAGGAAAGGCGCGGCCCTGCCCGCGTTTCGAGGTTCCTTCCGTGCAAAAGACCGTCTCTTCCGGCATTCTGCTGACGTCCTTCGCCTATTTCCTGTTCTCCTTGCAGGATGCGTCGGTCAAATGGCTCGTCGTGGCCCTGCCGGTCTGGCAGATCCTGTTCGTGCGCAGCGTGACGATCTTCGCGCTTTGTCTCGCCTTCGGCGGACGTCCGATCATGCGGGCCGCCCGCCATTCGCCGGTGCTGAAGCCGCTCTTCCTGCGCAACCTCCTGCTTCTCGCCGCCTGGCTTTCCTACTACACGGCGGCGCGCGACCTCGGCCTCGCCGAACTGACAACGCTCTATTATGCCTCTCCCATCGTCATGACGGTCCTCTCCGTGCCGATCCTCGGCGAGAAGGTGCCGGGCTACCGCTGGCTTGCCGTCGCCGTCGGCTTCATCGGCGTGGTCGTCGCCTGCGGGATCGCGGCGAAGGGACTCACGCTGTCGCTGCCCGTCTGTCTCGCCCTGCAGGCCGCCGTTTTCTGGGCGATCGCGACGGTGCTGCTGCGCAAGACGGCCCTGCACGAACGCACGCAGGTGCAGATGACCATTTCGAGCGGCTTCTTTCTCCTGCTCACGGCGCTCGTCATGCCCTTCGTCTGGCAGCCGGTGTCGGTCGTCGACCTTCTCCTGATGTCGGGCACGGGCGTGCTCGCCGGCATCGGCCAGTTCGCGATGTTCGAAGGCATGCGCCGTGCGCCGGTTTCCGTGCTCGCGCCTTTCGAATATACCTCGCTTGTCTGGGCCTTCGCGCTCGGCTACCTCATCTGGAGCGATATTCCCGGTTCGAACGTGTTCGTCGGTGCAGCGCTGATCTTTTCCGCAGGCATGATCATCATCGCCAACGAACGCTTCGCGGGGCGCTTGCGCATCCGGCTGTGAGTTAAGTGGCGAAACAACCAAAAGAATTCCCTTTTAGGCCGTTCTGATCGGTTGCAAGCGGATACCATAACGATATTGTCGCCGTCCTGTGGACGGCTCTAACCGGGGAATGGAATGCCGATATCGAATGCCGCATTCGTGCGCTCGACCCTCATCCTGCTGATCGCAGGCATGATCGCGTTGCTCGGCATCGTCGGCACCTCGCTCTGGCTTGCCGGCAAGGTAGAGACCTATTTCTCCGGCTTCGTGGAGGTGCGCGAGGCGCGTCGTGCGTCCTCCGACCTCTTGTCCACCCTGAAGGACGCGGAAACGGGCCAGCGCGGCTTCGTCATCACCGGCGATGCCGCCTTCCGGGCACCCTATGACGATGCCTTGCGGGCCGTGGCCGAGCAGCGAAGGGCGTTCATCGAGAAGGCGACGGCCGTGCCCCGGTATGCCGCCCGGGCCGAGGTGGTCGACCGGCTGGTCAAGGAGAAGCTCGCCGAGCTTGCCGAGACCGTCGAGGCCGTGGAGGAGGGACGCCAGGCGGATGCCATCGCGCAGGTCAAGACCGACCGCGGCCGCGTGATCATGGAGCAGCTTCGCGCCGAGCTCGGCGCCATCATGGACGATACGGACCGGCAGCTGCAGGAGGGCATCGCCGATACGCTCTGGTCCGCCGGCGCGCTGCAATGGACGACGGTGATCGGAGCGATCGCCATCGTCGGCGTGCTTGCCGGCGCGGCCGCCGTCGTTGCCAAATATACTCGCGACATCATTACTGCGCGCCGCGAGGTGGAGACCCTGAACACCACGCTGGAACAGCGGGTGGACGAGCGGACGGAAGAACTGATCCGTGCCAACCAGGAGGTCCAGCGCTTCGCCTATATCGTCACGCACGACCTGCGCGCGCCGCTCGTCAATATCATGGGCTTCACCAGCGAGCTGCAAGCCTCGCTCTCCGCCATCCAGGCCTATGTGCTCGCCGACGGCAAGGTGCCGAGCGAGGACGATGTCCTCGAAGCCCGCCGCGCGGCGGCCGAGGACCTGCCGGAGGCGATCGGCTTCATCCGCTCCTCCACCAAGAAGATGGACGGGCTCATCAACGCCATCCTGAAAATCTCGCGCGACGGGCGGCGGGAGCTGAAGATCGAGCGCGTGAACCTCAAGGCGCTGGCCGAGGCCGGCGCCGCGGCGGTCACCCACCAGGTCAGCGAATCCGACGGTGAGATCGCCATCGACGACGCCCTGCCGACCGTCATATCCGACCGGCTGTCGCTGGAGCAGGTCTTCGGCAACCTGTTCGACAATGCGATCAAGTACCGCTCGCCCGAGCGGCCGCTGCGCATCTCCGTCAGCGCCCGCAATGCCGGCCGGAACGGCGTCGTCGTCGAATTTGCCGACAACGGCCGCGGCATCGCGGCGGAAGACCACGAACGCATCTTCGAGCTCTTCCGCCGTTCGGGCACGCAGGACAAACCCGGCGAAGGCATCGGCCTTGCGCATGTGCGTTCACTGATGCGCAATCTCGGCGGTGATATCGTCGTCCGATCGGAACTCGGGCAGGGGACGACCTTCGTGCTTCGTCTGCCGCCCGACCTCAGCAAAGTAGTCAGGAGTATGCAGGCATGAACGGACTGGGTAAGGAAGTCACCATCGTCATGGTCGAGGACGACGAGGGCCATGCGCGCCTCATCGAGAAGAACATCCGCCGCGCCGGCGTACACAACGAGATCGTGCCCTTCACCAACGGCACGGACGCGCTCGACTTCGTGCTCGGCAAGGACCGGTCCGGCCTCGCCAGCGCCGGAAAGTTCCTCCTGATCCTGCTCGACCTCAACCTGCCGGACATGTCGGGCATCGACATCCTGCAGAGGATCAAGTCCAATTCCCACACCAAGCGCCTGCCGGTCGTCATCCTGACGACAACGGACGACGAGCGGGAAATCCAGCGCTGCTACGATCTCGGCGCCAACGTCTACATCACCAAGCCGGTCGAATACGAGAGTTTCGCCCATGCGATCCGCCAGCTCGGCCTGTTCTTCTCCGTGATCCAGATTCCCGAGACCCCGTAAATGAAGGAAGGCCCCGTCCGCATCCTCTACATCGACGACGATCCGATCCTCGCGCGGCTCACCCAGCGCGCGCTCGGCCGTCTCGGCTACGAGGTGCTGCATGCGGAAGACGTGGAGCGCGGCCGCGCGCTGCTTGCCGGGGGCGGCATCGATGCCGTCGTGCTCGACCACTTCCTGCAATCCGGCACGGGGCTCGCCTTCCTGAAGGAGCTCATCGATGCGCCGGGCGCCGTCCCGGTGGTCTACGTGACGGGCTCGAACGACGCCCAGGTCGCCGTCGAGGCGCTGAAGGCGGGGGCGGCGGACTATGTCATCAAGTCGGTCGGCGACGATTTCATGCCGCTGCTTGCCAATGCGCTCGGCCAGGCGCTGGAGAACGCCGCGCTGAAGCGCGCCAAGCTCAGGGCCGAGCAGGAGATCCGCGCCGCCAAGGAGCGGGCCGAGGTGCTGCTCGCCGAGGTGAACCACCGCGTCGGCAATTCGCTGGCGCTCGCCGCCGCGCTCATCCGCCTGCAGATGTCGAGCGCGACCGACGAGGCGGTCAGGGAGGCGCTCTCCGAAACGCAGGCGCGCATCACCGCCATCGCCGGCATCCACCGGCGCCTCTATACGTCCGAGGACGTGCGCCATGTCGACATGGGCGCCTATCTCTCGACGCTGCTCTCCGAGCTCGATGCCTCGATGCAGGGCCAGGGCCGCAACGTGCGCCTCAACCGCACGCTCGAGCCGCTGCACGTGCCGACCGACCGGGCCGTCTCGCTCGGCGTCATCGTCACGGAACTCGTCACCAACGCCTTCAAGTATGCCTATGGGGAGGCTGGCGGCGAGGTGCGCGTCGGCTTCACCCGGCTGGATGCGGAAAATGCCCTGCTCTTCGTCGAGGACGACGGTATCGGCTGGCGCGGCGAAGGCCCCGTGCGTGGCACCGGCCTCGGCTCGAAGATCATCGGCGCCATGGCCGGCAGCCTCGGCGCCAGGCTCGACTATGTCGCCCGCGCCGTCGGCACGCGCGCCGAACTGCTGGTGCGCACGACGGAAGCCTCGCGGCCGGTATAGCGAGGCCTTTGCATCCCGGGACGGGCCGAAACCCATCATCACGGCAAAAACCCCGGATGCGGGGACATCCGGGGCTTCGGGAGATTGGCGGCTGCGTTACTTGCAGACCTTGATCTTCTTGATGATCACGTTGCCGTAGTAGTCGTAGGACTTCACCTTCTTGACGAAGCAGTGCGGCTTGTAGCCGTAGCTGTAGTAGCCGGCCTGCGAGGGGGCGGCGAAGGAAACGGCGGCGATGGCTGCGATGGCGGCGGAAACGATGATCTTGCGCATGGGTCTCTCCTGATCGGCTGGGGATGAGCCTCTCTCATCCGGTGATCAGAAGGTCGCACATCCCCCTTCCCGACGCTGTTCCCGACGGAACAGGCGCGTTGAAAGCGGCCTTGCGGCGAAGGGCCTATGCCTTCTTCGGGGTCGGGGCGCGCTTGCGGCTCTTTTTCTGGGCTGGCGGGGCGGGGTCTTCCGCCTGCTGCTGCAAGCGCATCTCGCGCAGGCGCGCGGTCTTCTTCTCCCGCGCGGTCGCTTCCAGCGCGATGATTCCGCGCGCGGTCTCGTCCGTCGCCGCCGCCTTGTCACGGGCGGAAAGCTTGGCGGGCTTGAAGAATTGTTCCTTGGTCGCGGTCATGACCTCTCCTTTCCTGGCGCGGTGCGCAACGGTATTCCAAGCCTTTGCAGATGCAAAGCCGGAAGTGCCTCAGCGGGTCCGGAGCGCTTTCTTGGGGGCGGGAAGCAGGCCCTCGCGCTGCATCTTCTTGCGGGCGAGCTTGCGCTGGCGGCGGACGGCCTCGGCTTTTTCGCGGGTCCGCTTTTCCGACGGCTTCTCGTAGGCGCTGCGGGCCTTCATCTCGCGGAAAAGGCCTTCGCGCTGCATCTTCTTCTTGAGGACGCGAAGCGCCTGGTCGACATTGTTGTCTCTGACGAGAACCTGCAAGGTATGTCCTTTCGTTCGCGGCCGGTGCCGCATTCAGGGGGGTATTTCGCTACTTGCCGATGCGGATGCTCGACGGTTTCAGCCAGGGGCCTGCCTTGCCGGATGTGGCCGCCACCGCGGTTTCGCGTGGCAAGGGGGCAGCGCTTTCATCCGCGTCGATGTCGCTGTGGACGATGCGCCGCTCGAAGGTCTCCCCTTCAAGCCGCACGCGGTACTGGACCTCGCCGTGATCGGCGGGCAGGATGCCGGCGATCCGGCACACCCGCGCGCCCGTCGCCGTGCGGGACAGGCCGGCCTTCAGGACGACATGGTCGCCGACGCCATAGGTTTTCCGGCTCATGGCTTTCTCCTTCATGGGCGTCCGCAACGCTTCTTGCGCGATGCGTGCGCCGCTCCGCACTCTTCTGGATGGACCCAATCGAAACAAAAAGGCCGGGCGTTACCCCGACCTCTTCCCGTCATTCG
The DNA here is from genome assembly GCF_046557955.1 of Shinella agrisoli. NCBI lineage: Bacteria > Pseudomonadati > Pseudomonadota > Alphaproteobacteria > Hyphomicrobiales > Rhizobiaceae > Shinella > Shinella agrisoli. The sequence continues at coordinate 89,371 of NZ_JBJIEP010000005.1, forward strand.
AACTCTCCGCTGCCAGTACATCCGTGGTCAGCGGGGAGGAACGACAATCTGCTTCAAGCGGCGCGAAGGTTGTCGGCCGAGCTCTTGCCGGACTTGCGGTCGCGGACGATCTCGTAGCTGATCTTCTGGCCTTCAGCGAGCGAGCCGAGGCCCGCACGCTCGACAGCCGAGATATGCACGAACACGTCGGTCGCGCCGTCGTCAGGCTGGATGAAGCCGAAACCCTTGGTGCTGTTGAACCACTTTACGGTACCTGAATTCATAACGATAACCTTTCCATCGTTAGTGTAATCGGACGATATTTTGTCCGTTATTGATCGATCTTGAAAGGAAATCTGACAGAGCCTGAAGGCTCGAAGACAAAGGTCGCAAGCAATTTTCGATAGGCTCTATATAAAGTTTATTTTGAAAAACGCAATGGTTGGCAGAGATTTTTCTGGAAGCGGCTGGCGAGAATGCCGGAAAATACGGAAATCCGCTGATTTCGTTCCCAACCGAATTTTCCTTTTTGGAGGATTTATCTTTGCGGGAATGGACCGCAGCGGATCGCCGCCATCGACGAAGAGCCAACCGCCCGGGACAAGGGCCTCAGCGATCCGTGCCCGGGCGGCAGTTCCCGCGTCATGGCGGGGGAAGAAGGCGGCTCAGGCCGCCTTCTTGGTCTCGGGGCCGAAACGGCCGTAGAAGGTCTCGCCCTTGGCGGCCATGTCCTTGAGCAGCGGCGTCGGCTGGAAGTGGCTGCCGTATTTGGCGGCGAGCTTCTCGCAGAGGGCGACGAAAGTCTTCACGCCCATGCCGTCGATGTAGGAGAGCGTGCCGCCGGTATAGGGCGCGAAGCCGAAGCCGAGGATGGAGCCGACATCGGCCTCGCGCGGATCGGTGACGATGCCTTCTTCCATGGTGCGGGCCGCTTCCAGCGCGATGGTGACGAGCAGGCGCTCCTTCAGCACCTTGACGTCGACGTCCTCGGGCTTTTGCTGCGGGTAGAGGTCCTTCAGGCCCGGCCACAGCTTCTTCTTGGCGGGCTTCGGCGGGTAGTCGTAGAAGCCCTTGCCGGCCTTGCGGCCGAGGCGGCCTTCGCCCTCCACCAGCTTGGTCACCAGCTCCATGTGGCGCGGATCGACCGACTGCGGCCCGAGGTCGGCGATGGAGGCCTTGAAGATCTTGTAGGAGAGATCGACGGCCACCTCGTCGTTGAGCGATAGGGGCCCGACCGGCATGCCGGCCATCTTGGCGGCATTCTCGATCATCGCCGCCGGCACGCCCTCGATCAGCATGTCATAGGCCTCGGCCATGTAGCGGAAGACGCAGCGGTTGACGTAGAAGCCGCGCGTGTCGTTGACGACGATCGGCGTCTTCTTGATCGCGGCGACGTAATCGAGCGCGGTGGCAAGCGCCCTGTCGCCCGTCTCCTTGCCGAGGATCACCTCCACCAGCATCATCTTCTCGACCGGGGAGAAGAAGTGGATGCCGATGAACTGGTCCGGGCGCTTGGAGTTCTTGGCAAGGCCGGTGATCGGCAGCGTCGAGGTGTTGGAGGCGAAGATGGCGTCCTCGCGCAGCACGGCCTCGATCTTCTCGGTGACCTCCTTCTTGACGGTGCGGTCCTCGAAGACGGCCTCGATGACGAGGTCGGCGTCGGCGAGGCTCGCGTAATCCGGCGTCGGCGTGATGAGGGAGAGCAGCTTCTCGCCGTCCTCCTTCGACATGCGGCCCTTGCCGATCGCGCCGGTGACGAGGCCTTCGGAAACGCCCTTGCCCTTGTCGGCGGCCTCCTGGTCGCGGTCGATCAGCACGACCGGGATGCCGGCGGCGGCGGTGACATAGGCGATGGAAGCACCCATGAAGCCGGCGCCGACGACGGCGACCTTCTTCAGCTCCGATTTCGGCACGCCGGCCGGGCGGCGCGCGCCCTTGCCGAGCTCCTGCATGGAGATGAACAGCGACCGGATCATCGAGAAGGCTTCGGTCGTCTGGAGGATATGGGTGAAGTAGCGCTGCTCGATCCTGAGGCCCGTCTCGAAGGGCACCTGCAGGCCTTCATAGACGCATTTGAGGATGGCGAGCGCGCCCGGATAGTTGCCGGCGGTCTCGCGGCGCAGGATCGCCGGGGCGGCGGGCCAGAGCTGGGCGGAGGCGGGTGTCCAGATGCCGCCGCCGGGGACCTTGAAGCCCTTCTCGTCCCAGGGCTGCACGGGCTTGAGGCCGTCCTTGATCATCTGCTTGGCGGCCGGGATCAACTGGTCCGGCTCGACCACCTGGTGGACGAGATTCATCGCCTTGGCGCGCGCGGCCGTCAGCGAGGAGCCGGTGGTCATCATCTGGAGCGCGTCCTGGGCGTTCGCAAGGCGCGGCACGCGCTGGGTGCCGCCGGCGCCGGGGAAGATGCCGACCTTGACCTCGGGAAGCGCAATCTTGACGGACTTGGCGTTGGAGGCGACGCGGCCGTGGCAGGCGAGCGACATCTCGAAGGCGCCGCCCATGCAGGTGCCGTTGATGGCCGAGACCCAGGGCTTGCCGCAGGTCTCGAGCTTGCGGAACAGCCAGGTCATGCGGCCGGTCGCTTCGAACAGTTTTTGCACGGCGGTGGCCGGATCCTTCGCCTCGGCCTCCTTGAGAAGGTCGAAGCTCGCCTTGATCATGGAAAGGTCCGCGCCGCCGGAGAAGGAGGACTTGCCGGACGTGATGACGACGCCCTTGACGGCGCTGTCGGCGACGACCTGGTCGATGATTTTGTCGAGCTCGTCCATCACCTCGACGGTGAAGACGTTCATCGACTTGTCGGGCATGTCCCAGGTGACGAGCGCAATGCCGTCGGCGTCGGTCTCGATGGAAAAATTCTTGTAGCTCATGATGGGATTCCTCTTCCCTGAAATCTATCTGGCGGGGCGGCGCCCCTCATCCGCCTGCCGGCACCTTCTCCCCGTGAACGGGGAGAAGGGACATGCCGCGGCCTTGCCGTTCCCCCTCGCCCCGCTTGCGGGGAGAGGCTGCGCCGAGCGCAGCGGAGGCGGGGTGAGGGGCTTTCACGCGCGGTCCCCTTCAGACCCGTTCGACGATCGTCGCCGTGCCCATGCCCGCGCCGATGCAGAGCGTGACGAGGGCGGTGTTCAAATCGCGGCGCTCCAGCTCGTCCAGCACGGTGCCGAGGATCATCGCGCCGGTCGCGCCGAGCGGATGGCCCATGGCGATCGCGCCGCCGTTGACGTTGATCTTGTCGTGCGGGATGTCGAAAGCCTGCATGTAGCGCAGCACGACGGCGGCGAAAGCCTCGTTGAGCTCGAACAGGTCGATGTCGGAGAGCTGCATGCCGGCGCGGGCGAGCAGCTTTTCCGTGACGTCGACGGGGCCGGTGAGCATCAGCGCCGGATCGGAGCCGATGTTGGCGAAGGCCTTGATGCGCCCGCGCGCCTTCTTTCCGAGGATCGCGCCGCCTTCCTTCGAGCCGAGCAGCACGGCGGCGGCGCCGTCGACGATGCCGGAGGAATTGCCGGCATGGTGCACGTAATTGATGCCCTCGATTTCCGGGTGCGCCTGAATGGCGACGGCCTCGAAGCCGCCCATCTCGCCGGGCATCTGGAAGGAGGGCTGGAGCTGGGCCAGCGCCTGCATGTCCGTGCCGGGGCGCATGTGCTCGTCGCGGTCGAGGATGACGAGGCCGTTGATGTCCTTCACCGGCACGACGGAGTTCTTGAAGTAGCCGTTCTGCCAGGCATGGGCGGCGCGCTTCTGGCTCTCGACGGCATAGGCGTCGACGTCGTCGCGGGAAAAGCCGTATTTCGTGGCGATGAGGTCGGCCGAGACGCCCTGCGGCATGAAATAGGCGGGGAAATTCACCGACGGGTCCATGAACCAGGCGCCGCCAGACATGCCGAGGCCGACGCGCGACATCGACTCGACCCCGCCGGCGATCACGATGTCGTCCGCCCCTTGGGCGATCTTCGCCGCGGCGAGGTTGACGGCGTCGAGGCCGGAGGCGCAGAAGCGGGAAAGCTGCACGCCCGGTGCCTTCGTCGAGTAGCCGGCCTCGAAGGCGGCGGCCTTGGGGATCACCGAGCCCGCATCCATGACGGGATCGACGCAGCCCATGACGATGTCGTCGACCTTCTCCGTGTCGAGGCCGTTGCGGTCGCGCACGGCTTCGAGAACCTTGGCTGCGAGGCGCACGGACGGCACTTCGTGCAGCGAGCCGTCCTTCTTGCCGCGCCCGCGCGGGGTGCGCACATGATCGTAGATGAAGACGTCGGTCATTCTCTTCTCCCTGGTGGCGCGGTGGCGCCTTAGAATTCCTGCAGTTGCCTGCGGCGGATGCCCCTCATCCGCCTGCCGGCGCCCTCCCGTGAACGGGAAGAGACCGTGTGGCCTGCGACTGTACTCCCCGCCCCGCTTGCGTGGAGGGGCTCAGGTGAGGGGCAGGGCGTCAGAACGCCTCGGCCGCCAGTTCCATCATCGTGTCGGCGCCGGCCTCGATGCGGGCCTTGCGCAGCGCCGTTTCGGGCATCAGCCGCTCCATGAAGAACCGTGCCGTCACCAGCTTGTTCTTGAGGAAGTCTTCGCGCGTGCCTGCGCCATTCGCAAGGCCTTCCTCGGCGGCCTTGGCGATCTTGGCCCACATATAGCCGATCACGACGAGGCCGAAGAGGTGCATGTAGTCGGTCGAGCCGGCGCCGGCATTGTCGGGCTTGGCCATGGCGTTCTGCATGAACCACATGGTGGCGGCCTGGAGGTCGTTGAGGCCCTTCTTCAGGTGCTTGGTGAAGAAGGCGAGCTTCTCGTCGTTCCGGTTCTCCTCGCAGAAATCGCCGATCTCCTTGAAGAGGGCCATGACGGCGCGCCCGCCGTTCATGCCGAGCTTGCGGCCGACGAGGTCGAGCGCTTGGATGCCGTTCGCCCCTTCGTAGATCATGGCGATGCGCGCGTCGCGCACATACTGGCTCATGCCGTGCTCTTCGATATAGCCGTGGCCGCCGAAGACCTGCTGGGCCATGACGGCGTGGTCGAAGCCCTTGTCGGTGAGCACGCCCTTGAGGATCGGCGTCATCAGGCCGAGGATGTCGTCGGCGGCCTGGCGCTCCTTCTCGTCGGCGGCGCGGTGGGCGATGTCGGATTTCAGCGCCGTCCAGAGCGTGAAGGCGCGCCCGCCCTCGGTCCAGGCCTTGATGGTCATCAGGGTGCGGCGGATGTCGGGATGGACGATCAGCGGGTCGGCCTTGCCGTCCGGGTTCTTGGGGCCGGAGAGCGAACGGCCCTGCAGGCGCTCGCGGGCATAGGCGGCGGCATTCTGGTAGGCGATCTCTGCGATGGAGAGGCCCTGCAGGCCGACGCCGAGACGGGCCTCGTTCATCATGACGAACATGGCGTTGAGGCCCTTGTTCTCCGTGCCGATCAGGTAGCCGGTCGCCTCGTCGTAGTTCATGACGCAGGTCGCGTTGCCGTGGATGCCCATCTTGTGCTCGATCGCGCCGCAGGAGACGCCGTTCCGCTCGCCCGGCGTGCCGTCGTCCTTGAGCAGGTATTTCGGCACGATGAAGAGCGAGATGCCCTTGGTGCCTTCCGGCGCGCCCTCGATGCGGGCGAGCACCAGGTGCACGATGTTCTCCGACATGTCGTGCTCGCCGGCGGAGATGAAGATCTTCTGGCCGGAGATTTTATAGGAGCCGTCGGCCTGCGGCACCGCCTTGGTGCGCAGGAGCCCGAGGTCGGTGCCGCAATGGGGCTCCGTCAGGTTCATCGTGCCGGTCCAGGTGCCCTCCACCATCTTGGGGAGATAGGCGGCCTTCTGCGTGTCGGAACCGTGCACGAGGATCGCGGCGATCGCGCCCTGGGTGAGGCCCGGATACATCATCAGCGACATGTTGGCCGACGACATGTACTCGCCGACGGCCGTGTGCAGCACATAGGGAAGGCCCTGGCCGCCGAATTCCTCCGGAACCGCAAGGCCGATCCAGCCGCCCTGGCGGTAGAGGTCGTAGGCCTCCTTGAAGCCCTTCGGCGTCGTCACCGTCGCGTCGTCGTGGCGGGTGCAGCCTTCCTGGTCGCCCGAAAGGTTGAGGGGGAAGAGCACTTCCTCGGCGACCTTCGCGGCCTCGCCGGCAATCGCCTCCACCATGTCTCCCGTCGCATCGGCAAAGCCCGGCAGGTTGTTGTACCGCTCGAGCGCCAGAACGTCGTTCAGGATGAAAAGCGTGTCATTCACGGGGGCCTTGTAGATCGGCATTTCTCGCGTTCCTCACCTATGCCACGGACAGGAGTCCGCTTCTTGGGCGAGGATACTATAAAACTTTGACGTTTGCGTAAACGTCAAAACGCAAGACGCGGCGAATTTTTCGTTTCGGGAAAAGCAGAGAAGGCTGCGAGCTTCGGCGCGGGTTTCCATGCAGGTGAGCACCTTCCCGCCGGTGAAGCAAACGATATCGGCTGCCGCGGCACCCGGATCTGGGCATGCCGCGTTTGGGCCCTCTTCTGGAAGGCCGAGGACCGTCCCGCGACCGCTCGTCTCCGCCCTCCGCTCCGGTCTATGAGCAAATCGTTAAAAAATTTCGGGGCCGGTTAACCCCTTGTTTACCACGTTTCGTGAATTGTGGCGCTTGAGGGCGTGGGATCGGGAATCATTTCGGCTTCCCTCTGCGGCACCCGGCATGGACGGCCGGGGACGAGCGGGGACGATACGGTTTTCCCAGCGCATGCGGTGATTGACGGCGGAAAGACGCTCCCGCCGGAACGGAAGAAGGGCGCAGCCGGAGGGCAGCGCCGTCAAGGTATCTCCCGGCAGGCCGGAGGGCCGCCAAAGCGAGGCGAAAGATGAACGGATCGCGAAACCCGCAACGTCATGGCGAACGGTCTTCGCTCGACGCGCTGAATCGCACCATCGAGGGTCTGGAGGCCCGTATCGAGGGCCTGATGGCGAACGGGCGGGAGGCGCGCGGGCGCGGCGAGGAGCGGTTTGCGCCGCGCGGCGAGCAGGTCCGTTACGAGCCCTCGCGGCACATTCCGCTGCGCGACGACCCGGTCTCCGAGATCATGCAGCGCCAGCGCGCCATAGAGGGCGGCCGCGAGCGCGTCGCCCAGCGCCTGGAGCGCCGCCCGCTCTCCGGCGATCACCATGCCGCCGCTCAGCACGCGCATGCCGCCTATGGCGCGGCACCTGTCCGCGCGGAAGGCTCCGTCGAGGACATCGCCAAGGCGCTCGTTTCGCTGCGCCAGGACCTGAAGAAGGACATTGCCGACGGTCTCGAGCGCGAGATGCACTCGCTGCGCTCGGAAATCCGCGGCATCCGCCAGATGGCCGAAGGCCGCGGTAACGTGGACGACCTGCGTGAGGAACTGCACCGGCTCTCCGCCGGCATCAGCCAGCTCGGCCGCCAGTCGGGCCATGCGGAAGGCCTGCGCGTCGAATTCGACGAGCTGCGCTCCGTGCTCGACGGCCTTGCGCGCGAGGATTCGGTGCGGCGCATGGAGGACCGCTGGAACGGCGTCGAGCAGAAGCTCTCCGCCTTCGACCAGACCCGCGACGACGAGCTTGTGGCGCTCGCCTACCGGCTCGACGAGCTGAAGAACCAGATCAACACGATGAGCGCGACGCCCGCGATCCGTGCGCTGGAAGGCAAGATCGAGGCGATCGCCCAGGCGGTCGACACGCTCGGCCGCCAGGGTGAGCCGGACAGCGGCCGCTTCGTCTCCGCCGTCACCTCGCAGTTCGAGGGGCTGGATGCGCGCCTCGACGAGATCAGCCGTGCGATCGCCGCGGCCGGCCGCGTGCAGCAGTCGTCTTCGGCCGACCATGCGATGATGCAGCGGCTCGAAAGCCGCATCGCCGACCTTGCAGGCCAGCTCGACCTCATCGCCCGCCGCCCGGCACCGGCCCCCGACCACGGCCTTGCCACGCGCATCGAAGCGCTGGCGAACCGCATCGAGGAACTCTCCAACGAGCGCGCTGCGCTGCGCCTCGAAGAGCGCATCGAGCAGCTTTCGCTCATGCTGGAGCAGAGCCAGCAGGCTGCACCCGCCGCGGCGGGCAGCGACGAGCTTGCCTATTACCTCTCCGACATCTCCCGCAAGATCGACGCGCTCGACCAGGGCAGCGTCAATGACCAGCTCGCCGAACGGCTCGATGCGCTGGCCCGCCGCATCGACGGGCTCGACGCGCCGGTCGGCAGCCCGTTCCAGGAAGACCGCTTCTCGCATATCGAAGGCCGACTGACGGCGATCGCCGACCGGCTCGACGCCACGCGCACGGCGCCCGACGGCGACCAAGAGGCATTGCGCGGTCTCGAGGCGCAGATCGCGCATCTCTCCACGCTGATCAGTGCGCCCTCCGCGTCGGCCGCCGCCGTTCCCTCCGAGCTCGAGAACCGCCTTGCGACGATCGAGGACTACATGGCGACGAACGACGAATACATCGTCGAAGCCGCCCGCCAGGCGGCGGAAGCCGTCATGGAGGCCTATCGCCATGCCGGCCCGGCCGCCACGGGTGCCGACATGGAGGCGATCGCCGGCCTTGCCGGCGACCTGCGCGCGCTGGAGGAGCTGACCCGTTCGAGCGAGGAGCGCACGGCGCGCACCTTCGACGCCCTGCATGACACGCTGGTGCAGATCGCCGGCCGTCTCGAGCAGCTCGACGCCCCGCGCGAAACCTTCGGCCGCCGCGAAGCGGCGATGCCGCGCGCCGAGATGCCGGCCATGGACCTCGGCCGCAGCGCCGAGCCGGCCGCCGGCATCATCGGCAACGACTACCCTTTTGACGACGACGGCTTCGGCGCCCTGGACCTGCGCAAGCCCGCCGCCGCCGAGCCGCAGGAGGAAAGCCGTTTCGCCGAGATCGAGGTGGAACACATTCCCGTTCCCGAGCGCCCCGAGCCGGCGGAGGACATCGCGGAGCAGTCCGTGGCGCTTGCCGGCGAGGTGACGGAAGCCCAGCCGAAGGGCGGCCTGCTGGCCGGCCTCAAGCGCCGCTTCGTGCCCGGACGGAAGGAAGCCGCCCCGCGGGCGGAGCGCCGCCAGATCGATCCGACGCCGTCGATCGACCCGACCGACGAGCTCGCGCCGGAAGAGGCCAACCAGCTCCTGGAACCGGGTTCCGGTGTGCCGGACGTTCGCCGTATCCTTGAGCGCGTGCGCGCCGGGCAGGCGTCAGGCAACCGTGCCGCGACGGGCAGCGACGGCGAGAAGGCGGACTTCATCGCCGCCGCCCGCCGGGCCGCAAAGCTCGCCGCAGAAGAGGCCGACACGATCTCCCGCGTCGCTCCGGCGAAGAAATCCGAAAAGCCGGCAAAGGGCGAAAAGCCCGCCTCCGCGCTTTCCCGCCACCGCCGGCCGATCCTGCTCGCCGTCGGCGCCGTGCTGCTCGCCATCATGTCCTATCCGCTGGTCAACACGCTGATCCGCGGCGACGACGCGCCGGTGCTCGTCGAGCAGACCGCGGCGATGGGCGAGGACGCCAGGCCCTCCGAGGCGACGGCCGGAGCAGGCGAAGCCGTGACGGCAAGCAGCGCCGCGGCTCCGGTCGCCGACGAAAAGGCGGTGACCGATCCGGCGCCGGCCGAAAGCGGCAGTGAGCGCGACCTTGCCGGCACAGACGGGAATGCGGCCGTCGAGACGGCGCCGACCCGGACTTCCGCGGAGGATGCGGATGTGGTCGCGGCCCCGGCCACGACCGATGACAACGCGACCGCCGGCTTCGAGCCGGTGACGACGCCGGACGCCGAGCCGCTGGCCGGCAAGGACGCCAAGGCTTCCGCCGAGGCGGTGGCGGCCGATCCGGTGCAGACGGCGGCCATCGTGGTTCCGGAAGCGATCACGCCGGCCTCGCTGTCCAAGGCCGCCGGCGAGGGCGATCCGCTGGCGCTGTTCGAGATCGGCGCGCGCTACACGGAAGGCCGCGGCGTGGCGACCGACCTCAAGGAGGCCGCCCGCTGGTACGAGCTTGCGGCCGCCCGCGGCTTCGCGCCCGCCGAATACCGCCTCGCCAACCTCTACGAGAAGGGCCAGGGTGTCGAGCGCGACCTCGACCGCGCCCGCCGGCTCTATGAAGTGGCGGCAAACAAGGGCAATGCGAGCGCCATGCACAATCTCGCCGTGCTGCTGGCGACCGGCATCGGCGATGCGGCGCCGGACTTCGACGCCGCGGCGACGTGGTTCCAGAAGGCCTCCGAGCTCGGCGTGCGCGACAGCCAGTTCAACCTCGCCATCCTCTATGCGCGCGGCAACGGCGTGAAGCAGGACATCGAGGAGTCCTACAAGTGGTTCGCCATCGCCGCCCGCGACGGCGACCGGGACGCGGCGGAAAAGCGCGACGAGGTGGCGAACGCCATGCGTCCCGAGCAGCTTTCCAGCGCCAAGGCCAAGGTCGAGCTGTGGAAGCCGCAGCCGCTCGACGAGAAGGCGAATTCGGCCGACCTGCCCGACGAATGGGTCGGCAAGCCGACGAAGACGGCCAGCGTCGACATGAAGAAGGCCATCCGCAACATCCAGGCGATCCTCAACAACAACGGCTTCAATGCCGGCACGCCGGACGGCGAGATGGGCAAGAAGACCGTCGCCGCCATAAAGGCCTTCCAGAAGTCGGTCGGCCAGAAGGAGACCGGCGAGATCGACGATGCGCTGGTGACCGAGCTTCTGAAACGCAACAAGCAGCCGGGCTGACCGGCAGGCTGCCGGAGGGCGCAAATGGCTCCGCCGGTTGACTTCACCACAGCCCGCGGGCATGACGCCCTCCATGGCGCTGCGCGCCGCCTCCGGTGCGCGACGGGCGCTGCAGCATTTTGGTTCTGCCGCATGATTTATCCTTAAATCGGCCCCGATTTGAGGAATTATGCAAAATCACATGCCGTCCCAGGATGATATGCGTTTGACAAACGTCATCATTCCGAGGCGGCGACGGCGCACCTGAAAGGGCGCCGACATGACCGATCCTTGCGTGAGGCAAGGTGCGACCGGCCGATGGAGGGGGGCTCCCTTCCCGCGGCGGGGCGCTTCCTTGCATCCGCAGCCTGCCGGAAGAGGAAGCCGCGGCGGGTGAAGGGGTGAGAGCGGCTGCCGGGAGCAATTCCGCGAAAAGCGTGAAGCGGTTTTTGCGGAGAACATGTATGGGGCGCCCGCCTGTGCGGGGAATTGCCGATCGGGGTATCGTTGTGACTGTCTATCTGCCCATTGCAGAGCTCTCGGTGAACATCTTCATCATTCTCGGCATGGGCGCGGCCGTCGGTTTCCTTTCCGGCATGTTCGGGGTCGGCGGCGGCTTCCTTATCACGCCGCTCCTCATCTTCTACAACATCCCGCCGGTCGTCGCGGTCGCGACGGGCGCCAACCAGGTCGTCGCCTCCTCGATGTCCGGCGCGCTCTCGCACTTCCGGCGCGGCACGCTGGACGTGAAGCTCGGCACGGTGCTGCTCCTGGGCGGTCTTGCGGGCGCCACCGTCGGCATATGGCTGTTCTCGATCCTGCGCAGCGTCGGCCAGCTCGACCTCGTCATCTCGCTGCTCTACGTGGCGCTGCTCGGCACGGTCGGCACCTTGATGCTGCTTGAAAGCATCCGGGCGCTGCGCCGGGCGGCGAACAACCAGCCCGTCTCGCTGCGCCGGCCGGGGCAGCACAGCTGGGTGCACCGTCTGCCGCTGAAGATGCGCTTCAAGAAGTCGAAGATCTACCTCAGCGTCATTCCGGTGATCGTCCTCGGCTTCGGCATCGGCATCCTCACCTCCGTCATGGGCGTCGGCGGCGGCTTCATCATGGTGCCGGCGATGATCTATCTCCTGCGCATCCCGACGAACGTCGTCGTCGGGACGTCCCTGTTCCAGATCATCTTCGTCACGGCCTATACGACGATCGTGCAGGCGACGACCAACTACTCGGTCGATATCGTGCTCGCCTTCATCCTGATGGTGGCCGGGGTGATCGGCGCGCAATACGGCGTCCGGGTCGGCCAGAAGCTGCGCGGCGAGCAGCTGCGCGCCCTTCTGGCGCTGCTGGTGCTTGCCGTCGGCGCCCGCCTTGCGGTGGACCTCGTCGTCACGCCCGCCGACGTCTATTCCATCGTCAGCGAGGGGGTCTATCGATGAGAGCGATCCGTGCCCTCCTGCTCGTCCTCGGCCTTGCCCATCCCGCCGCAGCGCAGGTGCTCGAGGACAGGCCCGCGGAGTTTCCCGAAAAGCTGGAGATCGGCATCTCCACCGACGAGATCGCCATCTCCTCGGATTTCCGTGGCGCGGACCTGACGATCTTCGGCGCCATCGAGGGCTACGACCCGTCGCTGCTCGCCCAGCGCAAGTACGATATCGTGGTGGCGCTGGAGGGGCCGAAGGACAACAACACGGTGCGCGTCAAGGAGCGCGTCTTCGGCATCTGGGTCAACCGCCGCTCGATGACCTTCGAACTGGTGCCGGAATCCTATTCGCTGTCGAGCACGCGCGACGTCGAGACGATCGCCGAGCCGCCCGTGCTCAACGGCGTCGGCGTCGGCATCCAGCACATCCGCCTCTCGCCGATCGGCTATGTCGGCGACGGCAGCAACCTCACCGAGTTCCGCGAGGCCTTCCGGCGGCTCAAGGAAAGCGGCGGCTTCTACCAGCGCGATCCGGGCGGCGTGCAGTTCATCAGCGCCAGCCTCTTCAAGGCGACGGTCAAGCTGCCGGCGAACGTGCCGAACGGCACGCATGTCGTGCGCGCGCACCTCTTCCGCGACGGCGTCTTCATCGCCGAGAAGGCGCTGCCGCTGCGGGTGATGAAGACCGGCATCGAGCAGATGATCTCGAACGCCGCCTACAACAATTCGCTCGCTTACGGCGCCCTTTCGGTGCTGCTCGCGGTGCTGACGGGCTGGCTGGCGAGCATCGTCTTCCGCCGGGATTGAGCGTCAGGACCGGTAGACCAGGACCGGCACCTTCGAGTGGCTGAGCACCTTGGTGGTGACGCTGCCCATCAGGAAGGCGCTGACGCCGCGCCGCCCGTGCGAGGCCATGGCGATGAGGTCGCAGCCGCGCTCCCGCGCCGCATCTATGATCGCCTGCCAGGCATCCCCCGCCGTCACCTGCACGGTCTCGATCGCGACGCCGGCCGTTGCCGCCCGCTCTTGCGCCGCGCCGAGGATGCGCAGGCCTTCCTGGCGCACCTGCTCCTCGTATTCGGCGCGCACGCCGATCGCCTTGTCGGGCGTGATCGGCATGATGTGCAGCGGCTCGGCCACCGTCATCACCGAAACTTTCGCGCCGAGGGCCCTGGCAAGCTGGAGCGCCTGTTCGACCGCAGCCGAGGAACGTTCCGAGCCGTCCGTCGGAACGAGAATATGCTTGTACATCCGCCTTCTCCTTTCGGGGTCAGTTTACGATGCGAAGCGGATCCGGCCTTGATGGAAATCAACCTGCCGCGGGGGATCCGGCGCGGCGGGCGACGGTGGCCTCGTAGGCGGCCTGCAATTCGCCGAAAACCGAACGGGCGGGCGGCGGGCTGCCGAGATGGATGGCGCGAAGCTCGGCCATGAAGGCCTCCCACATCTGCGGTCCGCCGTCCTCCAGCAGTTCCGCGCGGATGGACAATTCCTCCGTAACCGGCAGGAAGCGCCGGCCCCAGGCGCCCATCATGGCGAAGACCGGCACCAGCGCGATGCCCATCTCGGTGAGGCTGTAGAGCGCCTTCTGCTTGTGGCTCGGATCGTCCTCCTTCGTGATCAGCCCCTCGCCGACGAGGCGGCGCAGCCGGTCGGCGAGGATGTTCGAGGCGATGCCTTCCTCCGATTTCGTCAGGAGCTCGCGGAAGTGGCGGCGGTTGCCGAACATCATGTCGCGCAGGACGATCAGGCTCCAGCGGTCGCCGAGGATTTCGAGCGTCAGGTTGATCGGGCAGCCGGAGCGGCGGGTGTCTTTCATCGGGGTCTCCAAAAACTGATTGCACAATACAATCGGTTTTGCTATCCATCAACCAGTTGCAAATCGCAACTAGTTAGATTTGGCGCGGCACGGCCGCAACGGAGGACGGGAAGATGGCAAAGGTAATCGTCTGGAACCTCGTGACGCTCGACGGCTTCTTCGAGGGCGAGAAGAAATGGGACCTCGACTTCCACAACCGGGCCTGGGGGCCGGAGCTGGAAAAGCTGAGCGCGGACTTCGGCTCCTCCGCCGGCCTCCTCGTCTTCGGCCGCGTGACCTACGAGGGCATGAAGGCCTATTGGACGACGACGGAGGACGAAGGCGAGGTGAAGACCTTCATGAACGCCCTGCCGAAGCTCGTCGCCTCGCGCACGGTCACCGATTCCGACTGGAACAACACCGAGGTGACGGCCGACATCCTCGGCGAGATCGCGAGGCGCAAGCAGGCACTCGACAAGGCCATCTACGTCTTCGGCAGCGCCGACCTGACGGATTCCCTCCTGAAAGCCGGGCTCGTCGACGAGGTGATGCTGGCGATCGTGCCGGTACAGCTCGGCAAGGGAACGCCCTTCTTCAAGGAGGGCGCGCGGCGCGACTTCGACCTCATCGAGGCAAAACCGCTTTCCAACGGGTCGATCCTCGCGCGCTATGCGCCCCGGCAGGCCGCTGCCTGAGGGCGATAAACATTTCTTGAAGAGACGTGTTGAAACAAATCACGGCGCTGACCCCTTCGGTGTTTAAGGCGGGTTGCGGACGCGCGACCTGCCGTCCCGCTTGCGATCGAACCCAAGGGAACACCATGCGCACGAACTTTCTTCTTGCCGGAACCATGCTTGCCGTCACGTTTCTTGCAGCTCCCGCCTGCGCCCAGACCGCAGGAACGGCGGAGACCGCCGCGGCCAATGCGCCCGACCAGACGCCCGCCTTCGAGAACCAGACCCGCGCACCGCTTCCGGAAACGATGCCCGAGATCAGCGCCGACGTGGTGGCGGAAGGCCTGCCACAGCTCTGGGCAATGGAATTCCTGCCCGACGGCCGCATCCTCGTGACGACGAAGGAAGGCGCCATGCACGTCGTCCTGCAGGAGAACGGCGAGGCGAGCCCGCCGATCGAGGGCGTGCCGGAGGTGGCGTCCGCCGGGCAGGGCGGCCTGCTCGACGTGGCGCTGGCCCCGGATTTCGAAAGCTCGAACCGCATCTACTTCTCCTTCTCCGAACCGCGCGAGGGCGGCAACGGCACCTCGGTCGCCACCGCACGCCTGACCGAGGAGGAGGGCAAGCTCGCGCTTCAGGACGTGAACGTCATCTTCCGGCAGATGCCGACCTATGACGGGGACAAGCATTTCGGCTCGCGCCTCGTCTTCGGGCCGCAGGGCGAGCTTTACGTGACGGTCGGCGAGCGCTCGGACCGCGAGACGCGCGTGGGCGCACAGGACCTCGGCAGCGGTTTCGGCAAGATCTTCCGCATCGACGCGGAGGGCAAGGCGCTTGCCGACAATCCCTTCGTGAATGAAGAGGGCGCGCTGCCGGAAATCTGGAGCTACGGCCACCGCAACCTGCAATCGGCCACGCTGGACGGCGAGGGCCGGCTCTGGACCGTCGAGCACGGGCCGAAGGGCGGCGACGAGCTGAACCGGCCGGAGGCGGGCAAGAACTACGGCTGGCCGAAGGTAAGCTACGGCATCGAATACAGCGGCGACCCGATCGGCGAGGGCATCACCGCGCTCGAAGGCACCGAGCAGCCGGTCTACTACTGGGATCCGGTGATCGGTCCCTCGGGCATGGCCTACTATGACGCAGACGCCATCCCGGAATGGAAGGGCGCTTTCCTGATCGGCGGGCTCGTCAGCCAGGGCCTCGTCGTGCTGCACATGGACGGCGACAGGGTTTCCCACGAGGAGCGCGTGCCGCTCGACGCCCGCATCCGTGACGTCAAGGTGGCGCCGGACGGCACGGTCTTCGTCGCGACGGAACACCGCAGCGGCGGTTCGACCATCCTGCGGCTGGTGAAGGGCTGAAACGACGCGCCCCTCATCCGGACGGGCGGACGGGGGGATGCCTCAGCCTCTGAGATTGGCAAACCGCACCGAATAGATGCGGTCGCGGCCGAGCATGTGGGCAACGAGGTTTTGGCGCTCGAAGAGGCCGGCCATCGCCCTGTGGCGCAGGTCGAGGCCGCCGGTCATGAGGCCGAAGGCGGGCATCAGGAGGCGCTTCCCGTCGGTGGCGAAGCAGGGGCGTCGCACCGCCTTCTCGCGGCGGATGACGGTGGCGGCCGGGTGCAGGTGCCCGGCGATCTCGCCGGCCGGCGAGAGGAGCGAGGGCTCGTGGCGGAAGGCGAGGCCGGCATAATGCAGTTCGTCGGCCGACTGGCCGGGAAGCTCGACGGTGCCGTCCGGATCGTGGTTGCCGTTGATCCAGATCCAGTCGCGCCCGCGCGCAAGCTCGGCGATCTTCGCTCGGAACATGTCGGGCAGGTGTGCGGAGCCGACGCGGTCGTGGAAATTGTCGCCGAGGCTGACGACGATGGCCGGGTCATGCCGCGTGATGACGGCCTCCAGCACCTTCAGCGTGGCGAGCGTATCATAGGGCGGCAGCAGCATACCGCGGCGGGCGAAGGCGGCGCCCTTTTCCAGGTGCAGGTCCGAGACGACGAGGAGGCGCTCTTCCGGCAGGTAGAGCGCGCCGAGCGGATCGCACACGGCCTCGACGCCGGCAACGACGATGCGGGCCGAGACGGCGCCGAAATCCTCGATCTCCATCGATGCCAATGCCAGTCTCTGCATGCGCCTTCTTTACTCTCTAGAGAGGGGCCTCGCCCATCGCCTCGGCGATCAGGTCCTCCGCCGCTTCCGCGAGCAGGGAATCCTGCGCCTCGCCGGCCACCGTTTCCTTGCCGATCTCCAGCATGATCGGCACGGCGAGCGGCGAGATGCGGTCGAGCCGGCGATGGGTGACGTGGCCCCTGATTCGCGTGAGCATATCGCCCAATCGCTGAATATCCAAAAGTCCCGCCGCCGCATCGTTGCGCGTGGCTTCCAGGAGGATGTGGTCGGGCTCGTGGCTCCTGAGCACGTCGTAGATGAGGTCGGCGGAGACGGTGACCTGCCGCCCGGTCTTCTCCTTGCCCGGATGGCGCTGCTCGATGAGACCGGCAATCACGGCGCAATTGCGGAAGGTGCGCTTCAGCATGAAGCTTTCGTCGAGCCAGGCTTCGAGGTCGTCGCCCAGCATGTCCTCGTCGAAGAGGTTGGAAAGCGACGGCCGTTCGACGGTAAAGGCGTGGCCGAGGTCGTCCAGCGCCCAGACGGCGAGCGAATAGTCGGTGGCGACGAAGCCGAGCGGCCGGCGCCCGGCGCGCTCCAGCCGGCGCGTCAAGAGCATGCCGAGCGTCTGGTGCGCGAGCCGCCCCTCGAAGGGATAGGCGACCATGTAGTGCCGGCTGCCGCGCGGGAAGGTCTCGATCAGTAACTCGTCGCGCTTCGGCAGGGCCGAGACGTCGCGCTGGAGGGCGAGCCAGTCGCGCACCTGGTCGGGAAGCTCCCGCCAGCGGGCGGGATCGTCCAGCATCGCGCGCACCTGGTCGGCGAGATAGGTGGAGAGCGGGAACTTGCCGCCGGCATAGGCAGGCACCTTCGGATCGAGCGAGAAGGCCTGGGAGACGAGGCATTCGTTCTCGCGGATGCCCTCGAAGCGCAGCACCTTGCCGGAGAAGAGGAAGGTATCGCCGGGCGAGAGCATCTCGAGGAAATATTCCTCCACCTTGCCGAGCGAGGCGCCGCCGCGCCCGACCGCGCCCTTCGCGCCGCGCCTGACCATGCGCACATTGAGCATCGGCATCTCGACGATCGTGCCGAGGTTGAGGCGGTATTGCTGGGCGACGCCCGGATTGGAGACGCGCCAGAGGCCGTCCGCCGTCTTGCGGATGCGGGCGTAGCGCTCGTAGGTCTTCAGCGCATAGCCGCCGGTCGCGACGAACTGGACGATGCGGGCGAACTTCTCCCGGCCGAGCCCGGTATAGGGCGAGGCGGAGGTGATCTCGCCATAGAGGTCGTTCTCGTCGAAGGGCGCGGCGCAGGCTATGCCGAGCACGTGCTGGGCGAGCACGTCGAGCGCGCCCTCGCCGACGGGCGGCGTATCCTGCGCGCCGAGATAGTTGGCATCGAGCGCGGCCTGGCACTCCATGACCTCGAAGCGGTTGGCGGGCACCAGGATGGCGCGGCTCGGCTCGTCCATGCGGTGGTTGGCGCGGCCGATCCGCTGGGCGAGGCGCGAGGCGCCCTTCGGCGCGCCGACATGGATGACGAGGTCGACGTCGCCCCAGTCGATGCCGAGGTCGAGCGTCGAGGTGGCGACGACGGCGCGCAGGCGGTTCTCCGCCATGGCCTGTTCCACCCTGCGGCGCTGGCCGACGTCGAGCGAGCCGTGGTGCAGCGCGATCGGCAGCGTGTCCTCGTTGATGTTCCAGAGCTCCTGGAAGAGGATTTCCGCCTGGCTGCGGGTGTTGACGAAGAGGAGCGAGGTCCGGTGCGCCTTGATCGCCTCGTAGACCTCGGGCATGGCGTATTTCGCCGAATGGCCCGACCAGGGCACGCGCTCCTCGCTCTTCAGGATCGTGATGATCGGTTTCGCCCCGCCCGGCGCGGTGACGAGGCCGGCATGGTTTTCCTCGCCGGCGGACTGCGCGACCAGCCAGCGGCGCAGGTCCATCGGCTCGGCGACGGTGGCGGAAAGGCCGATGGTCCTGAGGCCGGGCGCAAGGCGGCGCAGGCGGGCGAGGCCGAGCGAGAGCAGGTGGCCGCGCTTGGAGGTGACGAGCGAATGCAGCTCGTCGAAGATCACGTATTTCAGGTCCTTGAAGAAGCGCGGCGCCTCGCCGTTGGCGATGAGGAGGGCGACCTGCTCGGGCGTCGTCAGCAGGATGTCCGGCGGGTTGAGGCGCTGGCGCTGGCGCTTGGCCTGCGGCGTGTCGCCGGTGCGCGTCTCGATGGTGATGGGCAGGCCCATCTCCGAGACGGGCTTCGTCAGGTTGCGCTCGATGTCGACGGCGAGCGCCTTCAGGGGCGAAATGTAGAGCGTGTGGATGCCGGTGAAGGCGGAGCCGGGCGGAATCTTGCCGCGGCGGGTGAGGTCGGTGAGCGCCGGCAGGAAGCCGGCGAGCGTCTTGCCGGCGCCGGTCGGCGCGATCAGGAGCAGGCTTTCGCCGGCCGTCGCGCGCGCCAGCAGTTCCATCTGGTGCGCGCGCGGCTGCCAGCCCTTCCCGGCGAACCAGGCGGCGAAGGGTGCGGGAAGGAGCGTGCGGGCGGCGTCGGTGGAATCGGTCATGCTGCGGGACAAGCTAAAGCATGTCGCGCAAAAGTGCGCAGCTTTTGCGGCGAAGGAAAAGTTCTGGAGGAAGGCGTTGACCGGCGGGAGAATCATGGATAAAAAATATCCACGATTAGGGAGAAGAACGGTTAAGCTCAGCGAAGGTGTCGAACAGGCGATCCACAGCGTGGCGATGCTGGCGCAGCTTTCCGAGGAGGGCGTGCTCTCGGCCGGTGAGCTTGCCGAGTACCATGGCGTGAAGACGAGCTACCTGTTGAAGCATCTCCAGGCGCTGTCCGGGGCCGGCATCCTCGCCACGCTGCCGGGGCCGAAGGGCGGCTACCGGCTGGCGCGGACGGCGGCGAAGATCACGCTGCTCGACATCGTGCTCGCCGTCGAGGGTCCGCAGCCGGCCTTCCGATGTCTCGAGATCCGCCAGCGCGGGCCGAACCCGCTGCCGGTGAAGCCGACGCGCCCCTGCGAGATCAACGCGGCCATGCTGCGCGCCGAGAAAGCCTACCGCGCGGAACTTCAGCGCGTGACCATCGCCGACATCCTCAAGGACGTGGCGGCGGGCGACGACGGATCGATCGCGGCGCGCGGCTGCGCCTTCCTCGCCATCCATGAACGCAGGCAGGGCGCGTGACGCCCCATTTTAAGGAGAACGATCATGCACGAACGACTGAAGGGCCGCGAAGTGGCCCCCGACGCCTACAAGGCGGTGATGGGGCTCGAAACCTACATCGCCAGGGAGTCGGGCCTCGACCGGCACCTCGTCCATCTCATCGAGCTGCGCGCCTCGCAGATCAACGGCTGCGCCTACTGCGTCGACATGCATTCGAAGGAAGCGCGCCGCGACGGCCTTTCCGAGCAGTGGATCAACCTGTTGTCCGTCTGGCGTGAATCCCCGGTCTATACGGCGCGCGAGCGGGCCGTGCTGGAGTGGACGGAGGCGGTGACGCGCCTTGCCGATACCGGCGCGCCGGACAGCGCCTACGAGCCGCTGAAGGCGTATTTCAACGAAAGCGAGATCGCCAAACTCACCATCGCCATCGGCTCGATCAACATCCTCAACCGCATCGCGGTCGGCTTCCGCATGCAGCATCCGCTCGACGCGCCGGCGAGGGCTGCCTGACGCGGTCACATCGCGATATAGCGGTCGGCGCGGTGGTTGATGGTGAGGAAGAGGTTCAGCACCACCGCCCCGACCACCGAGCACAGCACGATGAAGGGCGCGGCGACGGAGAAGGCGGCGACCAGCACCACGAGGTCGAAGGCGAGCTGCACGAGGCCGGCGCGGATGCCGAACCGCTCCTGCAGGTAGACCGCGAGCACCCCGACGCCGCCGAGGCTCGCGCGGTGGCGGTAGAGGCCGAGCAGGCCGAAGCCGAGCAGGATGCCGGCGAGCACCGCCGTCCAGAGCGGATCGATGCTCTCGATGCGGACGAAATGCGGCTGGAGCTCGGTGATGAGCGAGGTGAGCGAGACGGCGAGGATGGTCTTGATCGTGAAGCCCCAGCCGAGGCGTTTCAGCGCCAGGACATAGAACGGGATGTTCACGGCGGTGTAATAGAGGCCGAAGCTGATGCCCGTGAGATAGTGCAGCACGAAGGCGACGCCGGCGGTGCCGCTTGCCACCAGCCCGGCGCTGCCCATCAGGGCAAGGCCGAGCGCGGCGATCATGCTGCTCGTGAAGAGACCCTGCGCGTCTTCCAGCGGCGTATGGCGGGTGGGTGTGGGGTTCCAGAAGCCGAAACGCCGCTTGTCGCCGTCCATGCCTGATCTCCGATGGTCCTTGGTTGTCGTATAGGCCCTGCCGCCGGCGCAAGCTATCCCTGCCGCTCGGCGAGGAACAGCAGGCCATGCACCGGCTGGCCGGCATCCTGCCGGATGACGCTCTTTTCCACGGCAAGGAGGGCAAAGCCGCTTTCCTGCATCCTGCGGCGGATGAAGGCTTGCGGATGGGCGTAGCGCAGCGAGGGGCGCAGGAGCGGCGCATCGCCGTCGCCGCCGTCCTCGACGGAAAAGGCGAAGAGGCCGCCGGGTTTCGTCAGGCGCGCCGTGCTCGGGAAGACCTCGGCAAGGTCGCCGAGATACATCAGGACGTCCGCAGCGCTGACGAGATCGGCGCGCGCCTCGGGTGCATCGGCAAAGAGGCCGCTTTCGTTCGCCGGAAGGGAGAGGTCCGCCTGGGCGAGATGGTCGTAGACCGCCTTTTCCCCGGCCTTGGCCAGCATGCCGGCGGAAAGGTCGAAGCCTTCGAGGCGGTCGGCATGGGACCGGATCTCGACGCCGAAGAGGCCGGTGCCGCAGCCGATGTCCGAGACGAGGCCGAAATGTACATCCTCGCCCGCATGCCTGCGCACGAGCCGGGCGAGCGTCCGGGGAACGGTGTATGCCAGCTTCCCGACGAGCGCCGTGTCGAAGCGGTCGGCATAGTCGTCGAAGAGCCGTTCGACATAGGGCGTGGGCGGCGCGGCGGGCGCTTCAGCGGCACCGAGCACGGCAAGTTTCAGGCTGGCGCCGAAGATGTCGCTCGGGTCGAGGGCGATCACCTTTTCGAGCGCGGCCGCCGCCGCCTCCTTCCGGCCCGATTTTTCCGCATATTCGGCGAGCCTGAACCAGCCGGCGGCCCAGCCGGGCACCTGTTCGAGCGCCTGTTCCATGAGTTCGGCAGCCTCCGCGAACTCGCCCGATTCCGCGAACATGCGGGCATAGTCGGCGCGGCGGTCGGCGATGAGATCGCCGGAGGAAAAATGCGGGCTCGTCATGGGCGCTCGGAAACGGGAAAACTGGCGGAGCTACATGGCAGGGTCGCGGCAAAAGGCAAGCGAATTCTCGGGCCGCTGCTCCGGCCGGCGGCGGTTCTTGCGAGCGGATCGGTGACGGCTTATCTGGAATGAACGCGAATTTTTGGAGAATCAGCTGATGTCGAATGGCGTGAACGGGTTCCTCGGCGACACGCCGATCCGGGTGATCATCAAGCTCCTGATCCTGTCGGTGGCCGTCGGCTTCCTGATGTCGATCTTCGGGCTCTATCCGGACGACATTCTCTTTGCCGTGCGCGATTTCATCCTCGACCTGTGGAACACCGGCTTCAAGACGCTGGGACGCCTCGGCGACTACCTGCTGCTCGGCGCCGTCATCGTCGTGCCGGCCTTCATCCTCATTCGCCTCCTGAGCTATCGCCGCTGACCATGCAGTCCCGACGAGTCTTTCTGTCCGCCTCGGCGGCGGCCGTTACCGCGCTGGCCGCCGGCTGTTCCGCGACGGGCGTGCTTTCTCCCTCGGCCGGCACCGGCAGCGACCAGACGTCCGCCTCGCTCGCCCTCGTCAACAAGCTGAGGGCCGAGCGCGGCCTGCCGCCGCTTTCCGCCGACAAGGCGGCGCAGCGCGCGGCGATGGATCAGGCGGGCCGCATGGCGGCGGCCGGCAGGATGGAACACAATATCGGCTTCGGGGCGAATTTCCTGAAGCGCATGAAGAGCATGGAAGTGGCGCTTCCGGCGGCGGAGAACATCGCCGCGGGACAGGGCAACGCGGCAGAAGCGTTCGAGGCCTGGTATCGCTCGCCGAAACATCTGGAGAATATGCTGGGGGCGGGCTATCGCGGGCTCGGCGTGGCGGTCGTTTCCAATCCGGCGTCGGGCAACCGGCCCTATTGGGCGATGGTGCTTTCGGGCTGAGTGGTATCCGGCCAGCCTTACCCCGATCGCATGCTTCGGGCCGGAGCCAGACCCCGACCCGGAAAACCCGACCGTCAGAGGGACTGGTCGAGCTCGGCGTCGATGTCCCGTGCATCGAGCGGCTTCTTCGCGGGGACCGGCCTCAGCCGGGCGATGCGGTCGGGATTTTCCGCTGTCGGATTCTCCGGCACGGTGCCGGGCGGAAGCGCGTTGAGAGCGATGTCGGCCTTGCTGGCCCGCTCCATCTTCTCCCTGGGGTGCAGGTCAGGGCGCACGATGAGCCCGCTCCCTGCACGCGCGGCTTCTCCTTCTTCCTCGCGAACGTCCGCCCTGGCACGCAGCCAGTGCGAATATTCGCGGCCTTCCGGACGGCCTTCTTCTTCCCAGATTTCATGGGCCTTTTTGCGAATCCGTTCGTCGTGATCGTCCATGGTATCGTCCCTTCCTGGCCTTTGCGGCCGTTTTGGGCGGGATCGGTGCAGGCTACCGTCGACAGCCAATCCCCAGCAATTGCGGACGCAGGGCCGCGTCGCACGTTTGCCGGAATTGCTCGTGCCGGCATTTGCCGAACACTCCACCCGCAGGAAAGAAACCCTGGCGGAGGAGTTTGGTTCCGTTATGGCGATCAGAGGGGGCGGTCCGCCCAATGGGCAAGGCGCGTGCCGCGGATGTCGCGGATCGAGGCGATCTGTTCGCGATCGCACAGGCGCGAGAGTCCCCCGACGATCCTTCCCGGCAGCGTGGGGCCGGCATAGACCATGCAGGAATAGAGCTGCACCAGGTCCGCGCCGGCACGGATCTTCTCCGCCGCCGTCTCGGCCGAGGAGACGCCGCCGACGCCGATGATCGGCAGCGTCTCGCCGACACGCCGGCGCATCTTGGCGAGCACCGTGGTCGATTTCTCGAAGAGCGGCTTGCCGGAAAGGCCGCCGGCTTCACCCGCCTGCCGGGTGTCGCGAAGACCCTCGCGCGAAAGCGTCGTATTGGAGACGATGAGGCCGTCGAGCGGATGGGCGAGCGCCACCTCGGCAATGTCGTCGAGGCCTTCTTCGGTAAGGTCCGGCGCGATCTTCAGGAAGACCGGCACCTGCCGGCCGCTGCGCGCCTGCTCCTCGGCGCGGGCGGCGAGCACGGCGGCAAGCAGCGCTCCGAGGCTCTCCTTCGCCTGCAGGTCGCGCAGGCCCGGCGTGTTGGGCGAGGAGATGTTGGCGGTGAAGTAGCGCGCGACGTCGTAGAAGGTTCGGATGCCCTGGACATAATCGGCGATGCGGTCCGTGCTGTCCTTGTTGGCGCCGATATTGACGCCGATCAGCGCGTCGCGCCGGCAGGCCTTCAGGCGTTCGAGGGCCGCCGCATGGCCTTCGTTGTTGAAGCCGAGGCGGTTGATGACCGCTTCGTCCGCCGTGAGGCGGAAGATACGCGGCTTCGGGTTGCCTTCCTGCGGGCGCGGCGTGACGGTGCCGACTTCCGCAAAACCGAAGCCGAGCCGAAGCAGCGCTTCCGGCACCTCGGCATTCTTGTCGTAACCGGCGGCTATGCCGAGCGGGTTGGGGAAGGTGAGGCCGGCAATCGGCTGTGCCAGGCGCGGATCGGTCTTCGCCGGGCAGGCGGGCACCAGGCCGGCCTTCAGCGCGGCGATCGACAGGCCGTGCGCGGTTTCCGGATCGAAGAGGAAGAGGCCCTTGCGGCCAAGGGCGGAAAGCAAAGACATCAGCGCGGCATCTCCGGGAACTGGTGGACGCCGTCCTTGCCGAGCGGCAGGGGCTTTTCCCACAGGACCGCGGAAAGCGGCAGGGCGGCGTAGAGGTGCGGGAAGAGGTCGCCGCCGCGGGACGGCTCGTAGACGAGCTCGTCGCCGAGCGCCGCGCCGTCGACGGCGACGAGAAGGAGGTCCGTCTGGCCGGCGAAATGGCGGGCGGCCGTCTCCTTCGCCTGGGCTGCGGTGGAGAAGTGGATGAAGCCGTCGGAAAGATCGATGGCCGCGCCTTCGAAAATCCCTGCGTCCCTGGCTTTTTGCCACAGACTTGCCGGAACGATCTTGTAGATTGTTTTGGCCATCTCGTCCGTTTCTCCAGTGCCTGCCGATTCCACGGTAGCGCTTGCCGCAAAGAACGGCGAATGTCCACCGGCGACAGGTCCGGAAACCGGCTCTTGGAGGATTTTGCATGCGAATTCATGTCCTGCCCATCACATTCGTCGCCGCCCTCCTGGCAGGCTCGGTCCATGCCGAGGGCGAAGGCCGCTACCGCATGGAAAAGACGGAGACCGGCTTCGTACGGCTCGATACGGTCTCGGGCGACATTTCGCTTTGCCGGGAGCAGGAGGGGCAGATCGTCTGCCGCATGGCGGCCGACGAACGCGCGGCCTTCGAGAAAGAACTCGATCTGCTCACGAAACGTGTGGAAGCCCTGGAAAAAGGTGGTGCAACCGCCCAGACGGATGCAAAACCTTCTCTACCGACGGATGAAGAGATTGACCGAACCATGAGCATCATGGAAAAGATGATGCAGAGGTTCATGGGCATCGTGAAAAACCTGGAGGAGGGCGAGGAGGAAGCCGCCCCCGGGAAGGAAGCGGTGCCGGAAAAGACCTGACGGACCATTTTTCGCCGGCTTCTAACCCTGCTGTGTCCGCCGCGAGGTCCTACAGGTCTCTGTACTCCGGGGAGGGAGCGCATGGCATCGGCACTCACGATCATCATCGCGGATGACCATCCGCTGTTCCGCGGCGCCCTGAAACAGGCGCTGACCGGAATGGCGGGCAATCCGGACATCGTCGAGGCGGGCGATTTCGAGGCGGCGCGCAAGGCGGCCGGGTCCAATCCGAATGCCGACCTCATGCTGCTCGATCTCGCCATGCCCGGCGTCAGCGGCCTTTCGGGCCTGATCTCGCTGCGGGCCGAATTCCAGAGCCTGCCGGTCGTCATCGTCTCGGCCAGCGACGACCCCGCCACCATCCGCCGCGCGCTCGATCTCGGCGCGTCGGGCTTCATCTCCAAGTCCGCCTCCATCGAGGATATCCGCGAGGGCATCAACTCGGTGCTCGAAGGCAATATCTACACGCCCGGCGGCTATGTGCGCGGGGCCGAGCAGGACAGCGAGGTGGCGGACCTCATCGCGCGGCTGCGTACGCTGACGCCGCAGCAGTCGCGCGTGCTCGCCATGCTGGCCGAGGGCCTGCTCAACAAGCAGATCGCCTACGAGCTCGGCGTCTCCGAGGCGACCATCAAGGCGCACGTCTCGGCGATCCTCCTCAAGCTCAACGTCGACAGCCGCACCCAGGCGGTCATCCAGCTCGGCAAGATCGGCAGCGCCCAGGCGGCGGCCTGAAGCCTATTCCGCCGCCTCGCGCTGCGTCGTCGAAAGCTGCGTCAGCCAGGCCCGCATGGAGGCGGGGCGGACGGGCTTGTTCTGCACGAGGATCGTGTCACGCTCGGCCTCGGCGCGTACGTCCGGCGTGCGGTCGGCCGTGACGAGCAGGGCCGGCACGTCCCGGCCGAGCGCCGCACGCAGCCGGCCGATCGCGGCGATGCCCGTGCCGTCGTCGAGATGGTAGTCGGCGATGACGGCATCGACCGCCGGCGGGCCGCTCGCGACCAGCGCCTCGACCGCCGCCACCGATTCGGCCAGCGTGACCGTGCAGCCCCAGCCGGAAAGCAGGAGCCGCATGCCGTCGAGGATTTTCGGCTCGTTGTCGATGCAAAGGACCCGAAGCCCTCTCAGCGGTTCGTCGCTCGCCGGCACGGCGGCCGGCTTGCCGGCGACGTGCCGGCTGGCGGCGGCATCGATCGGCACGCGCACCTTGAAGCTGGTGCCGCGGCCCGGCGTCGATTGCAGCTCGACCGGATGGGAGAGCACGCGGGAGATGCGGTCGACGATGGAAAGGCCGAGCCCGAGGCCCGGCGCCGTGCGCGCGCCCTCGTCGAGACAGGCGAATTCCTTGAAGACCGTGCGGAACTTCGAGGCGGGAATGCCGATGCCCGAATCGAGCACCTGGATATAGGCGTGCCCGCCTTTCCTGCGCACGCCGACGAGGACCTTTCCCGCATTCGTGTACTTGATCGCGTTCGAGACGAGGTTCTGCACGACGCGGCGCAGGAGGTTCGGATCGGTGCGGATGGCGAGCGACGACGGCAGCACGGTGAACTTCAGGTTCTTCGCCCGGGCGACCGGTGCGAAATCCGTCTCGATGCGCTTGAGGAGGTCCTTCAGCGCCACCGTCTGCACGCGCGGCTTCATCGCGCCGGTATCGAGGCGGGAAATGTCGAGCACGGCACCCAGGATGGCCTCCACCGATTCCAGCGAGGAATCGATATTGCGCACCATCTCGCGGTTCTCCGTCTCGCCGAGCCGCTCGACGAGGGACGAGGAATAGAGGCGCGCGGCGTTGAGCGGCTGGAGGATGTCGTGGCCGGCGGCGGCGAAGAAGCGCGTCTTGCTGATGTTCGCCTCCTCGGCGGCGGCGCGCGCCTCGGCAAGCTCGGTGTTGACGCGCGTGAGCTCGGCGGTGCGCTCGGCGACGCGCTGCTCCAGCGTCTCGTTGACCTGCTTCAGCGCCCGGTCGGAGGCCACGCGGTCGGTGATGTCCGTATAGGTGGAGACGAAGCCCTTTTCCGGCATGGCATTGGTGCGCACTTCGACGATGCGCGCGCCGCCGGCGAGCACCAGCGCGAACGGCTCGTCATAGGTCATGGTGCGGGTGATTGTCGCCTCCCGGTCCTTCTCCGCTATGTCGCCGCGCTCGACCAGGATGTCCACGATGTCGGCGAGCGGGAAACCGACCTGGCCGACATATTCCGGCAGGTCGAGCAACTGGCGGAAGCGGCGGTTCCAGACGGTGAGGTTGCCGGCGCTGTCGAAGACGGCGATGCCCTGGTCCATCTGGCCGAGCGCGGTTTGCAGCATGTCCTGGTTGTATTGCAGGGCCTCGCTTGCCTGGTCGAGCAGCCAGTCCGTATCCGTCGGCGTATCGTCGATGCGCTGAAGGACGAGGGAGAGGACGAGGCGGGCGGAGGAGGAGCCGATGGCGCTGCCGAGCAATTGCTCGGAGAAGTGCACGATGGCGGCGTCGGCCGGCGCATTGTCCTCCAGCCAGCGGCCGACCTGCCGCTCGTAGGTGTGGAAGGAGCGCTGCATGCGTTCCTCCCCGAGATACTTGGCGATGGTGGACTTGAGGTCCCGCACGGTCACTTTCGTGCGCCGGCCGCGGAA
This sequence comes from Shinella agrisoli, assembly GCF_046557955.1. Taxonomy (NCBI): domain Bacteria; kingdom Pseudomonadati; phylum Pseudomonadota; class Alphaproteobacteria; order Hyphomicrobiales; family Rhizobiaceae; genus Shinella; species Shinella agrisoli. The sequence goes on from NZ_JBJIEP010000005.1 coordinate 117,432, forward strand.
GGCGCGTTCGAGGCGCGGCTTGGAGCGGATGAAGGTGCCCGCCTGAAGGCGCTCCAGCGAGGTCGGGTTGCGGGTGAGCGAGCCGATCACGTAGGCGCCGATGTTGACCATCATGGCGAGCAGGGTCGCATTGACCAGCGGATCAGCCGTCTCGCCGGTGAAGATGGTGGAGCCTGGGAAAAGGAAGCCGAGCACGGTTTGCGCGATATAGGCATTGTCCGCGACGCCGATGCTCGGCAGGAAGAGGAGGTAGGCCCACACGACGAGGCCCGAGATCATGCCGGCCATGGCGCCGCGCGCATTGGCATTGCGCCAGAAGAGGCCGCCGAACAGGGTCGGCGCCACCTGCGCGATGGCGGCGAAGGCGAGCAGGCCCATCGAGGCAAGGCCTGCATTGGCCGTCGCCGCCCGGTAGTAGGCATAGCCGAGCAGCAGCACGAAGAAGATGGCGAGGCGCCGGATGCGCAGCAATATGCGCGACAGGTCGTCCTGCTGCTCGACGCCGCCGATGAGGTTGCGGCGCAGCACCACGGGGATGACGATGTCGTTCGACACCATGATGGAGAGCGCCACCGAGGCGACGATGACCATGGCGGTGGCGGCGGAAAAGCCGCCGATGAAGGCGATCAGCGTCAGGACGGGCTGGTCGAGCGCGAAGGGCAGGGTCAGCACGTAGAGGTCGGCATCGCCCTGGCCGTTGAAGGTGAGCACGCCGCCGATGGCGACGGGCAGCACGAAGAGGTTGATGGCGATGAGGTAGAGGGGAAAGAGGATGCCGGCCATGCGCAACTCGCCCGCCGTGCGGTTTTCCACGACCGTCACGTGGAACTGGCGCGGCAGCATGACGATGGCGCAGGCGGAGAGCACGATGAGCAGGATCCAGCGCGCCACCGGCGTCTCGTAGGTGAGCGCCTGCATGACGCGCTCGTTCTCGCCCGCGCGCTGCCACAGGTCGCCGAGCCCGTCGAACATGAAATAGACGACGTAGAAGCCGACCGAGGCGAAGGCGACGAGCTTGACCAGCGATTCCATCGAGATCGCCAGGATGAGGCCGTCCTGGTGCTCCGTCGCATCCGTATGGCGCGTGCCGAAGACGATGGCGAAGCAGGCGAGGAAGAGCGTGACGACGAGCGGCAGGTCGACGAGGCCGCCCGAGGCGGCGATGCCGAAGCCGGTCGTGTCGACCATCGCCGCCACGGAGCTCGACACGGCCTTGAGCTGCAGCGCGATATAGGGAATGTAGCCGATCAGCGAGATGAGGGCGACGACGGCGGCGACGCCCGGATTCTTGCCGTAGCGGGCGGCGACGAAGTCGGCGATCGAGGTGAGGCGCTCGGATTTCGCCAGCGTCACGATGCGGCGCACGAGCGGCATGCCGAGCGTGAACATCAGGATCGGGCCGATATAGATGCCGGCGAATTCGAGGCCGTTGGTGGTGGCAAGGCCGACGCCGCCGAAATAGGTCCAGGACGTGCAGTAGATGGCAAGGCTCAGCGCATAGACGAGCGGCCGGCCCTTCGCGGCGCGCTCGGAGCGCTTGGCCTTGCGGTCGCCGTAACTTGCGACCGCGAAGAGCAGGAGCAGATAGGCGAGCGCCAAGGCGAATATCAGCGAGCCCGGCATGCTTCCTCCCGCAGTCCATCGGCCTTTTACGGCAGAATAGGCCAAAGCGGACGGGAAGGAAATTGCGTCGAAGGTCGGGGTTGGAAATACCCGGTGCGTAACTGCCGCGGGATTGACGGTTGGCAGTTCCATCTCAGGTAAAATTAAACTAGCTTGCACTGGCCTCGCAGCAACAGGAGACCCTCATGCTCAATGAGTTCAAGGAGTTCATCGCCCGCGGCAACGTCATGGACCTTGCCGTGGGCGTCATCATCGGTGCAGCCTTCAACAAGATCGTCGAGTCCGTCGTCAACGATCTCGTCATGCCGATCGTCGGTGCCCTGACGGGGGGCGGCTTCGACTTTTCCAACTACTTCCTGCCGCTGTCGAGCAACGTGACGGCTTCCTCGCTCGCCGCCGCCCGCGAGCAGGGCGCCGTCTTCGCCTACGGCAACTTCATCACCGTCCTCATCAACTTCCTCATCCTCGCCTGGATCATCTTCCTGATGATCAAGGGCGTGAACCGCCTGCGCGCTTCGGTGGAGAAGGAAAGGGAAGCCGGCGCCGCCGAGGCCGCCCCGCCGCCGGAGGACGTGCAGCTGCTCACCGAGATCCGCGACCTGCTGAAGACCCGGCCGGCCGTTTGAGGCCTTGCGTTCGGATGGAAAAGGCCCGGTCTTCCGGGCCTTTTCCGCCGGGCCGTGAAGCGTCTGCGCCGAGATGGCCTCCCAGGCGACGGGCGCTGCGCTTCTGTCACGCCGTCGCGCCGGCGGTCCTCGTCTGGTGGATTTCGATCAGGCTCGGGCCGTCGCGTCCTGCCGCCCGCTCCAGCGCCGCAGGAAGGTCGCGCACGTCCGCGAGGCGTTCGGAGGGCACGCCGTAAGCGCTGCCGATGGCGATGAAATCGGGGGCGGAGGGCTTGACCCCTTCCGGCGTGATGCCGGCCTCGATCATGTAGTTCTCGATCTCCTGGTAGCCGTCGTTGTTCCAGACGAGGAAGATGACGCGCGCCTTCGCATCCGCCGCCGAGCCGATCTCCGAGAGCGAGAATTGCAGGCCGCCATCGCCGACGAGGCAGACGACCGGCGCGTCCGGTTCGGCCAGCGCCGCGCCGACGGCCGCCGGCGGGGCGAAGCCGAGCGCGCCGTAGCCGGTCGCGGCGTTGAACCAGCTGCGCGGGCGCGGGGCATCGCAATAGTAGTTGCCGGCATAGACGGCCTGGGTGCTGTCGCCGACGATGATCGCCTTCGGCAGCGTGCGCCAGGCCGTATCGATGACATCGATTTCCGCCTGCATCTTCGCCGTCAGCTCGTTCCACGCGCCCTTGCGGGCCGCCTCGGCGCGGGGCGCGCCGTTGCCGATCGCCTTGTGGCCTTCCAGGAAGCCGAGCATGCCGGCCGCGGCCGTCTTGGCGCTGGAGAAGACGGAAAAGCTCGATTGCGGCGTTCGGGCGAGCTGGGCGGCGTCGATGTCCACGCGGATCAGCGATTTCAGACTCGGAAAGCCGCCGTCGACATTGATGTCGTAGTCCGTGGGGCCGAATTCCGTACCGAAGGCGACGACGAGGTCGGCATCGGCGAGCAGCCGCCGCACGGCCTTGAGGCTGGGGCTCGCGGGCACGCGCAGCGGATGGCCGGCGAGCATGCCGCGGGCGTTGACCGTGGTGACGACCGGCGCGCCGATGCGCTCGGCGAGCGCGCGGATCTCCTCCTCCGCCGTCACCGCGCCGCCGCCGGCGAGGATGACGGGGCGCGAGGCGTTGGTGCACAGGATCGCGGCGCGTTGCAGCGTCTCGGCATCGGCGCGCGGGCGCGTCGCGACGGCGGCCGGGAAATTGCCGGTCTCGATGGGCTTGGCCATCACGTCGGTCGGGATCTCGATATGCACCGGGCCGGGGCGGCCGGACAGCAGCACGGCGAAGGCGCGCTCGACGACGAGGGGAAGGTCGGCCGGGTTGAGCAGGGTATGGGAGTAGAGGGCGAGCGTCTTCATCATGCCCTGCTGGTCCGGCAGCTCGTGCAGCAGGCCGCGGCCGTGGCCGAGCGAATCGCGCCGGTTGACGCCGGAGATGACCAGCATGGGCACGGAATCCTGCCGCGCCTGCGCCATGGCGGTGATCGTGTTGGTGAGGCCGGGGCCGGTGATGACGAGGGCGACGCCGGGCTTGCCGGAGACGCGGGCATAACCGTCCGCCATGAAGCCGGCGCCCTGCTCGTGGCGCGGCGTGACGTGGCGGATCTTCGAGGCGGCGAGGCCCCGGTAGAGCTCGACCGTGTGCACGCCCGGAATGCCGAACACGACCTCGACCCCGTTCGCTTCGAGCAGGTCGACGAGAACTTCCCCGACGGTCCTGGTGGTCATGCGCGGCGCTCCTTCGGCATGGCGGACCGGGCGGCGAGCGCGGCGATGCGCCGGCAGGCCTCGTCGATGTGATCGTCGGGCACGGTGAGGCTGAGGCGGATGAAGTCTCTCGCTTGCTCGCCGAAGGACGATCCCGGCATGACGGCGACCAGTTCCTCGCGCAGGAGCGCCCAGGCGAAAACTTCGCCGCTCATGCCCGTCTCGGCCACGTCGACGACGATGAACATGCCGGCTTCCGGCGGCAGCGGCACGAGGCCGGGAGCGCGGGAAAGCGCGTCGGCGAAGCGGGCGGCTCGCGCCTTGTAGGTCCGGCGCATCGTCGCGGCGGTCGAAACGGGGTTGTCGAGCGCATAGGCCGTCATGTCGGCGATGAAGGGCTGGCCGCCGAACAGCATGGTCTCGGAGACCGAGAGCAGCCGCGTGCAGAATTCCGCCGGGCCGACCGCCCAGCCGCTGCGGAAGCCGGGTGCGGCATGCGACTTCGAGATGGAGGAGACGACGACGGTGCGCTCGGCAAGGTCGGGATCGTCGAAGGGCGAGGCGAAGGCCGCGCCGAAGACGAGCTCTTCGTAGACTTCGTCGCAGACGATCCAGAGGTCGTGCCTGCGGCAGACGGCGCCGATCCCGGCGATCTCCTCGGCGCTCAGCACGGCGCCGGTCGGGTTGTGCGGCGTGTTGAGCAAAAGCACGCGGCATTGCGGCGTGACGGCGGCTTCGAGGTCGGCGGCCTTCATGTGGAAGCCGTTTTCCGGGCGCAGCGGCACGGCGATGCGTTCGGCGCCGGTCGCGCGGATGACGCCCTCGTAGGTCGCATAGAGCGGGTCGCCGACGAGCACGGCATCGCCTGCCTCGGCAAGGCCGAGCATGACGGCGAAGAGCGCGGTCTGCGTGCCGGGGAAGCAGAGCACGTTTTCGGCGGTCACGTCGCCGCGGCGCTTGCTATACTTGCGCACCAGCGCTTCGACGACGGAGGGCTCGCCCCGCCCGTTGGAATAGCGGTACCGGCCGGCATGCATGGCGCGCACGGCCTCGGCGAGCAGCGCCGGGTCCGGCGGCACGTCCGGCTCGCCGATGGTCAGCTCGATGACCGGCTGGCCCTCGGCCTTCATGCGCCGCGCTTCGGCATGGATGGCCCATTTCTCCGAGCCGAGGCTTGCGAGCCGGTCTGTGATGGATGCGTAGCGCATGGCCGTTCTCCGTATGTGAAAATCGTTAGCCCTTGGCGGGCCTCAGGGGCAGTCCGATGAGCGTCTCGATCGAGGTCAGCGCGACCTCGACCAGCTCGCTCTTGCCGAAGAGCTCGCCGGCAAGGCAGCCTTCGAGCCAGAGACCGTCGAGCAGGCCGTTGATCGCGATGGCGAGCCGGCGGCAGCGCTCCGGCGAGGCATCCGCGCCGCGGGCTTTGAGGAAATCCGCCAGCAGGCTCTCCAGTGCGTTGCGGAAGCTCAGGTAACCTTCGCGGTGGATCGCGGCGAGCTCGGGATCGACGCTGACCCGGCTGATGAACGAGGCCCAGAGCGAGAGGCTGCGGCTGTTGGCGACCGGTTCCGTGAGGTTGATGACGATGAAGTCGACAAGCCGCGTTTCCGGATCGCCCGTCACCCGCTCGGCCTTTTCGGTGAGCCGCGCGATGACGACGCGGTAGGCTTCCTGGAGGATGTGCTCCTTGGACTGGAAGTAGTGCCGGATGAGGCCCGCCGTGACGCCCGCCTTGATGGCGATCTGCCGGACCGTCGCGCCCTGAAGGCCGTATTCGGCGATGCAGTCGAGCGTCGCCTCGATCAGGTCGTGGCGGCGTTCGGCCTCGGGCGCGCGATGGAAGGTCCGGCGGGCCATTTTCTCTCCTCCAGTTCTACGCAATTCCAGCAAGCCGCTGCACGGTCCTGCTGGAATTGCTCATGCCGCGCGGCGCAGCACCGGCCGCGTCAGGCAGGTCGGGCCGCCCTCGCAGGCGATGCAGAGCGCATCGGCTTCGAACGTCTCGACGGTGCAGCCGGCCGCCTCCATTGCCGCCTTCGTGGCCGGGAAGCCCTCCACCATGATGACCTCGTAGGGTCGGGTCGGCAGCACGTTGAGCGACAGGCCGTTGCTGGCATGGAACTCGCCGGCCGGCGCCTCGATGAGGCGCACGCCGCGCTTCCTGAGCAGCTGGTAGAAGGCGGCCGGCAAGAGCGGGGCGAAGACGAGCGCGAGGTCCTCGGCAAGCGGGCTGATCACGCTCATCAGGTGAAGGCAGGCCTCCTCGCCCTGCCAGAGCGGCAGGTCGTAGCCGAGCACCGTGACGCCGTGAGGGCCGAGGATCGCGGAAAGCTGGTCGATGCCGTCCTGGTTGGTGCGCACGCCGCGGCCGACGACGAGGGTCTTCGCGTCGAGCCAGATGCAATCGCCGCCCTCCACGGTGCCGGGCGCCTCGATGCGGCCAAGGATGGGGATCTGCCGCTCGGCATAGGCCTTTTCGTGCAGGGCGGTCTCGGCGACGCGCAGCGGCTTGCCCATGCGCAGGAGGATCGCGCCGTGGTCGGACATCAGCGACGGGTCGTGGGTGAACATGGCGTCCGCGAGGCCGTCGCCCTCGTCCTCCAGCCAGATGATCTCGGTGCCGGATTTCTCCACCAGTTCGGCGAAGGCCCTGTACTGGTGGACGGCGCGTGCGCCGTCGAAGGTCGGGCCATAGTGCCACTTTGCGGGGTCGGCAGCCTTCAGGCTCTCGCCGGGCCGGCGCATCAGAACGCGCAACAAAGGGGCCGACATTTCCTGCGAACCGTAGGCGGTCATTCAATGCTCCTCAAGGAAATCGGGTCGTGGGCGGGCGCTGCCGGAAAAGTCGGCGGCAGGTTTATTATACGCTTGAATAATTTCTTAACAAGTGCCACGATGGCTTCCACAAGACGAAACGACGGGCCGAAGACGCCTGCGGGAACGCTGAAAAACAGGGGAATTTGGCATGGCTCATGCATCGATTTTCCGTGTGCGGGAGACGTCTTCCCGATGACGGAACGCGCCGAGGCAATCGCGGTCAGGGACCTGCACAAGCGCTTCGGGCCGCTCGAGGTTCTCAAGGGCGTATCGCTGACCGCGCACGAGGGCGACGTCATCGCCATCATCGGCGGTTCCGGCTCCGGCAAGTCGACCTTCCTGCGCTGCATCAACATGCTGGAGCTGCCGAGCGCCGGCACGGTGACGATCCACGGCGAGACCATCGCCATGAAGAAGGACGGCCACGGCGGCATGATGCCTTCGGACCGCAAGCAGGTTCAGCGCATCCGCTCCCGCCTCGGCATGGTGTTCCAGAGCTTCAATCTCTGGCAGCACATGACCATCCTCGAAAACGTCATCGAGGCGCCCGTCCACGTGCTGGGCGTCAAGAAGGACGAGGCGATCGACAGGGCGGAGACGCTGCTGCGCCGCGTCGGGCTCTACGAGAAACGCGACGCCTATCCGGCCTTCCTCTCCGGCGGCCAGCAGCAGCGCGCGGCCATCGCCCGGGCGCTCGCCGTCCAGCCCCATGTCATGCTCTTCGACGAGCCCACCTCCGCGCTCGACCCGGAGCTGGTCGGCGAGGTGCTCTCCGTCATCGGCGACCTCGCCAGGGAGAAGCGCACGATGATCCTGGTCACCCACGAGATGAAGTTCGCGCGCAATGTGGCGAGCCACGTCGTGTTCCTTGCGGGCGGCGTCATCGAGGAACAGGGGCCGCCGGACGCGATTTTCGGATCGCCGAAATCGGAGCGGCTGAAGAAATTCATCAGCTCCATCCACTGAGAACGAAAAAGCCAACAGAGGGAAGACCATGAAGAGTGCCTTGAAGACAATCGCCCTTGCCGCAGCGATCGGCCTTGCCGCCATCTCGGGCGCCGCGGCCCAGCAGGTCCGCGTCGGCTTCGCCGCCGAGCCCTATCCGCCCTTCACCTCGCCGGACGCTTCGGGCAACTGGGAAGGCTGGGAAGTGGACTTCATGAAGGCGATCTGCGCCGAAGCCAAGCTCGACTGCGTCATCACGCCCGTCGCCTGGGACGGCATCATCCCGGCCCTGACCTCCAACAAGATCGACATGATCATCGGCTCCATGTCGATCACGGCGGAGCGCCAGCAGACGATCGACTTCTCCGACAAGTACTACAACTCGCTGCCGGGCGTCATCGGGCCGAAGGATGTGAAGTTCGAGCCGACGCCGGAGGGCCTTGCCGGCAAGACGCTCGGCGTGCAGGTGGCGACCATCCATCAGGTCTATGCCAACAAGTACTTCGCCCCGGCCGGTGTGACGGTCAAGGAATACCAGACCCAGGACGAGGCCAACAACGACCTCGCCTCCGGCCGCATCGATGCGGTGCAGGCCGACTCCGTCGCCATGCTGGAATTCCTCAAGTCCGAACAGGGCGCCGCCTGCTGCGATATGAAGGGCATGGTGAAGGACGATCCGGAAGTCCTCGGCCTCGGCGTCGGCGTCGGCCTGCGCAAGGGCGAGACGGAACTGAAGGACAAGATCAACGCGGCGATCAAGGCGATCCGCGAAAACGGCACCTACGACGAATTCTCCAAGAAATACTTCGACTTCGACATCTACGGCGGCTGACGTCGCCCGCGGGGCGTTTATTTGCCCCTCACCCTGACCCCCTCTCCCCGCAGGCGGGGAGAGGGGACGTGCCCAACGCAATGCCGGGGTTGGGAACCGGTGCGTCATATCCCTTTCGCCCCGCTTGCGGGGAGAAGGTGGGCGGGCCTCTCCCCGATGAAGAAACGCCGCGAGATTGTCCTGAAGGAATGTAAGATCCCATGGCCGATGCCGGATCGCTGATCAATTGGAGCCTGCTTGCCCTCGAACCGCCCGGCTGGGGCGGGGTTCTCCTCGCCGGGCTCTGGAACTCGATCCAGATCGCCATCGGCGGCTACGGGCTCGGCCTTGTCCTCGGCACCGGCGGGGCCATGGGCAAGCTCTACGGCGGGCCTGTCGCGAAGGATCTGCTCGAAGTCTACACGACGCTGGTGCGGGCTGTGCCCGAGCTCGTGCTGATCCTCATCCTCTATTATGCCGGCACGGACGTGCTGAACCAGATTTCCGCCGTCCTCGGCTTTGGCCCGGTCGACGTCAGCGGCCTTGCCGCCGGCATCTTCGTCATCGGCGTGGTGCAGGGCGCCTATTCGACCGAAGTGCTGCGCGGCGCGATCAAGGCGGTGCCGGCCGGCCAGATCGAGGCGGCGCGCGCCTACGGCATGTCGCCGGTCCAGATCATGCGCCGCATCACGCTGCCGGCCATGCTGCCTCATGCCATTCCCGGGCTTTCCAACCTCTGGCTGATCGCCACCAAGGACACGGCGCTGCTCGCGGTCGTCGGCTTCAGCGAGCTGACGCTCGTCACGCGCCAGGCGGCGGGCAGCACCAAGGCCTATCTCCTCTTCTTCTGCGCGGCGGGCGTGCTCTACCTGATGATCACGCTGGTCTCGAACGTGCTGATCGGCGTCGTCGAGCGCCGTTACCGGCGCGGCATGGCGGAGCCTGCCTGATGAGCGACCAGACCGTTTCCGCCCTGGCGCTGACCGAGCTGCCGTCGAAGAAGAGCTTCTTCAAGCCGCACCGCATCGTGCTGATGGCTGTTGCCGCCGTCCTCGTCTTCTGCGTGGTCTGGTTCATGCGCTGGGACTGGGTGCCGCGCTATTCCGGCCGTCTTGCCCACGGTGTCGGCGTCACCCTCCTGATGCTGTTCAGCACGTCCATCCTCGGCTTCCTCTTCGCCGTGCCGATCGGCCTCATGCAGGTGACGGGGCCGTGGCCCCTGAAGATGTTGGCGCGCGGCTTCTGCACGATCATTCGCGGCACGCCGCTGCTGCTCCAGCTCTGGCTGCTCTATTACGGCCTCGGCTCGCTGTTTCCGCAGTTCCCGGAAATCCGCAACTCCTTCCTATGGCCATACCTGCGCGAGGCCTGGCCCTACGGCGTGGCGGCGCTGACGATCTCCTTCGCCGCCTACGAGGGCGAGGTGATGCGCGGCGCCTTCGCCGGCGTGCCGGCGGGGGAACTGGAGGCTGCCCGTGCCTATGGCATGAGCCGCTTCACGACGTTCCGCCGCATCTGGCTGCCGCGCGCCGTGCACCGGGCGCTGCCGACGCTGAACGGCGAGACCGTGCTGCAGCTCAAGTCGACGCCGCTCGTCGCGACGATCACCGTGGTCGACGTCTATGCGGTTATCTCCAGGGTGCGGCAGGAAACCTACATCACCTACGAGCCGCTGCTGCTGCTCGCCCTCATCTATCTCTGCCTGACCGCCATCCTGGTGGTCGCCTTCCGCTATTTCGAAGGCAAGATCCCGACGCGTGCTGCCTGAAACGGATGATGTCATGACGATCCAGACGACCCTCCTCAATTCCATGCCGGAAATGGTGGCGATCCGCCGCGATCTGCACGAGCATCCGGAACTGGGCCTCGAAGAGGTGCGCACCTCGGACGTCATCGCCCGCCATCTCGAAAGCTACGGCTACAAGGTCACACGGGGCCTTGCGAAAACCGGCCTCGTCGCGACGCTCGTGAACGGCACCGGCCGCAAGTCGATCGGCATCCGCGCCGATATCGATGCGCTGCCGATCCACGAGGAAACCGGCCTCGCCTATGCCAGCAGGACGCCGGGCAGGATGCATGCCTGCGGCCATGACGGGCATACGGCGATGCTGCTGGGCGCGGCGAAGGCGATCGCCGAGCGGCGCAACTTCGACGGCACCGTGCACCTGATCTTCCAGCCGGCCGAGGAGAATTTCGGCGGGGCGAAGATCATGGTGGAGGAGGGCCTCTTCGAGAAGTTCCCCTGCGATGCGGTCTTCGCGCTCCACAACGAGCCGGGCCTGCCCTTCGGCCAGTTCGCCCTGAGGGAAGGGCCGATCATGGCGGCGGTGGACGAGGCGCGCATCACCGTGAACGGCATCGGCGGGCACGGGGCGGAGCCGCAGGAGACTTCGGACCCGATCGTTTGCGGCGCCTCCATCGTCATGGCGCTGCAGACCATCGTCTCGCGCAACATCCACCCGCTCGACCCGACGGTGGTGACGGTCGGCTCGTTCCATTCGGGCTCGGCGAGCAACATCATCCCGAGCCGCGCGGAAATCGTCGTCGGCATCCGCTCCTTCGATCCCGCCGTGCGCGACGAGCTGGAACGCCGCATCCGCCTCATCGCCGAGCGGCAGGCGGAAAGCTATGGCATGAGCGCGACGGTGGACTACCAGCGTTTCTACGACGCGACGGTCAACCACAAGGCCGAGACGGATCTGGTGCGCGATCTCGCCATCCGCTTTGCCGGCGCCGACAAGGTCGTCGACCTCGCACGGCCCTTCATGGGCAGCGAGGACTTCGCCTATATGCTGAAGGAGCGGCCGGGCACCTATTTCTTCCTCGGCGGCAAGAGCGGCGAGAACGGCAAATCGCTCCACCATCCCGCCTACGACTTCAATGACGATCTCCTGCCTGTCGGCGCCGCGTTCTGGACGGAACTGGCGGAACACTATCTGCGGGCCGCCTGAGCGTGTCGTGAGGAATCACTCGCCCCGCCTTGGGCGATAGAGAGGGAGCGGAAGGCGGCCCCGGAGGGCCGGTTGTCACGTTCTCGTCACAATTCAAATCACGCCGCAGGCTCTTTCGGGGCCGATTTTTCGAGTGTCACACATTCGTGAAACTCTTGAAATCAGCGGCTCGAATTTTACCGCCACAATTGTTAACGCCGCGCGCTCGCGCTGCATTCTTGGCGTGCGTTAGAAATTTCTTTTTGTCAGAAATTTCTATTTTTGCTTTTAAATCAATATTTTGGTCGTGACGCCTTTGATGAGCTTGAACCGTCCAATTGGACGGTTTTTCCGTTTTCGGCCTTGACGGGTTGTGGTCCGGAACAGTGGTTTCCACTGTTCAAAAAACGTTGACAGTTGTTTCCAAAAGAAGACCCTTGCGGCCCACAAATTGAGGGACCATCTTTAATTCACGAAAGCGGCGATCCCGCTTCCGAAGACAACCGAAGGGAAATGACGATGGCGGAACTGTCGAAGCAAGGAGAGCTGTGAGCGCCCCGAAATGGCCCGCCCGGCAATCGAGCAAGACCGCAGTACCGCGTCCATCGTCAGATATAGAAAGGACAACGATAATGACCAAGACCCTCAACGCCACTTTCGCCGCCGCGCTGGTCGCCGCCTCCGTCTTCGGCGGCTCCGCAGCCTTCGCCAGCGGCGACTACTATCCGGGCGGCTCGCCCGACGCCGTGAAGACCCAGTCGAACATCGACACGGTCCGCACGCACAGCATCGGCGACAAGCGCGTCGTCATCAAGGATCCGTCCTACAGCGCCAAGCCCTACGACCGCGGCGACTATCGCTCGGTTGCGCCCGTCAACGCCAACTGACCGCTGACGAACGGGCCTCCCAAGACCTGAACCCAAGACTTGAACCAAGGATAAAGACAATGACCAAGACCCTCACCACCACCTTCGCCGCCGCCCTCGTTGCAGCTTCCGCCTTCGGCGCCTCCGCGGCTTTCGCCAGCGGCGACTACTATGTCGGCGGCGCGCCGGATGCCGTGAAGTCCCAGAACATCGACACGGTCCGTACGCACAGCATCGGCGACAAGCGCGTCGTCATCAAGGACCAGTCCGCACAGGCCCAGTCCTACAATAGCGGCGACTACCGTTCGGTTGCTCCGAACGCCAGCAACTGATCGCCGAAACCCGCATATTCCTAAGATTTGAACCAAGGATAAGACAATGACCAAGACCCTTGCCACCACCTTCGCCGCCGCCCTCGTCGCTGCCTCCGCCTTCGGCGCCTCCGCGGCCTTCGCCAGCGGCGACTACTATGTCGGCGGCGCGCCCGCCCCGGTACAGAGCCAGACGAATGTCGACAGGTTCCGTACGAACAGCATCGGTGACCGCGTCATCGTCCGGGACCAGTCCGCTGAAAAGCCCTATGAGAGCGGCGACTACCGCTCGGTCGCTCCGAACGCCAGCAACTGATCGCCGGCACCACGCCGACGGTTTCGAAGCTCCCGGTGGATACACCGGGAGCTTCGCCCGTTTCGGGTTCCCACAACGGGGCGCGAAATGCCGCACGCGGGCGATTGTCGCGGTGCGGCAACGAGGGCAGGCGTGCGGAATTGACCTTTGACTACTGGCGGCCACATTCTCTGGAGCGACCGCAGCCGGCAGGCGCGGCGGTTTCAGAAAGGACTGGCCAATGTTCGACTCGCTGGACGCCACCCTGCTCGCCCGCTTCCAGTTCGCCTTCACGGTTTCCTTCCACATCGTCTTTCCGGCCTTCTCGATCGGCCTTGCGAGCTATCTCGCGGTGCTGGAGGGACTGTGGCTCTGGACGAAGGACGAGGTCTATTTCGCCCTCTTCAATTTCTGGAAGACGATCTTCGCGCTCGCCTTCGGCATGGGCGTCGTCTCGGGCATCGTCATGTCCTACCAGTTCGGCACGAACTGGAGCGTCTTTTCCGACAAGGCGGGAGCGGTCATCGGCCCTTTGATGGGCTACGAGGTCCTGACCGCCTTCTTCCTCGAGGCGGGCTTCCTCGGCGTCATGCTGTTCGGCCTCAACCGCGTCGGCCCGAAGCTGCATTTCTTCGCGACCCTCATGGTGGCCGTCGGCACACTGATCTCGGCCACCTGGATCCTCGCCGCCAATTCCTGGATGCAGACGCCCGCCGGCTTCACCGTCAATGACGCGGGCCAGTTCGTGCCGACCGACTGGTGGGCGGTGATCTTCAATCCGTCCTTCCCCTACCGGCTCGTGCACATGGTGCTGGCCGCCTATCTTACCACCGCCCTCGTCGTCGGCGCGGTCGGCGCCTATCATCTCCTGCGCGGCGATGCGCCGAAGCGCGCGAAGAAGATGTTCTCCATGGCCATGTGGATGGCCGCGCTCGTCGCGCCGGTCCAGATCCTCGCCGGCGACCTGCACGGCCTCAACACGCTGGAGCACCAGCCGGCCAAGGTCATGGCGATGGAGGGCCACTACCGGAGCCATCCGGACGGCGCACCGCTCATCCTCTTCGGGCTGCCGAATTCGGCCGAGCAACGGGTCGACTACGCCGTCGAGATCCCGAAGCTGTCGAGCCTCATCCTCAAGCACGACCTGAATGCGCCGCTGGCGGGCCTCGACACGGTGCCGAGGGAGCTGCAGCCGCCTGTCGGCATCGTCTTCTGGTCCTTCCGCGTCATGGTCGCCATCGGCTTTGCCATGCTCGGCCTCGGGCTCTGGTCTCTCTGGTGTCGCTGGCGCGGGACGCTCGGCGAGAATCGCTGGCTGCACCGCGCCGCAATCCTCATGGGCCCGGCCGGCTTCCTCGCCGTGCTCGCCGGCTGGGTGACGACGGAGGTCGGCCGCCAGCCCTATACGGTCTACGGCCACCTGCTGACGGCCGATTCCGTCGCGCCAATCGATGCGCCCGCCGTCGCGACCTCGCTGATTGCCTTCATCGTCGTCTATTTCCTCGTCTTCGGCGCCGGCACCTTCTACATCCTGCGCCTGATGGGCCGCCTGCCGCGCGATCCCATGCCGGCGCTCGAAGGGCCTATCCGTTCGGCCGGCATCACGCCCGCCGCCGCCATCGCCACCAAGTCCGGGAGCCGCCGCCATGGCGCTTGACCTTCCCTTCATCTGGGCGGCCATCATCGCCTTCGCCGTGCTCGCCTATGTCATTCTCGACGGTTTCGACCTCGGCGTCGGCATCCTCTTTCCGTTCTTCAAGGAGAAGCACGACCGCGATGTGATGATGAATTCCGTTGCGCCCGTCTGGGACGGCAACGAGACCTGGCTGGTGCTGGGTGGCGGGGGGCTGATGGCCGTCTTCCCGCTCGCCTATGCGACGATCCTGCCGGCGCTCTACATGCCGCTCGTGCTGATGCTGCTCGGCCTCATCTTCCGCGGCGTCGCCTTCGAATACCGCTGGCGCACGAAACGCGGCGAGTTCCTCTGGGATATAGCCTTCGCCGGCGGCTCCATGGTGGCGGCCTTCATGCAGGGCGTGGCTCTCGGCGCGCTGGTCCAGGGCATTCCCGTGGAAGGCCGCGCCTATGCCGGCGGCTGGTGGGACTGGCTGACGCCCTTTTCCGTCGCGACGGGCTTTGCGCTTCTCGTCGGTTATGCGCTGCTCGGCGCCACCTGGCTGGTGATGAAGACGAGCGGGGAACTTGCCGCCCGCGCCCGTGCCTATGCCC
The DNA here is from genome assembly GCF_046557955.1 of Shinella agrisoli. Classification (NCBI taxonomy): domain Bacteria; kingdom Pseudomonadati; phylum Pseudomonadota; class Alphaproteobacteria; order Hyphomicrobiales; family Rhizobiaceae; genus Shinella; species Shinella agrisoli. Next base: position 132,578 of record NZ_JBJIEP010000005.1, read on the forward strand.
TCAGGGCCGGCATGGGCACGCTCCTTGCCATGGGCGTCTTCAGCCTGTGGACACCGTTCATGGAGCCGCTCTATTTCGATCGCTGGTTCGGCTGGCCGACCGTCGCCTTCAGCCTGGTCGTGCCGCTGCTCGTGCTCGGCTGCTTCGCCCTTCTCGTCCACGGCCTGCGTGCGCGGCACGATTCGCGGCCCTTCCTTGCCGCCCTCGGCCTTTTCGTGCTCGGTTTCGCGGGTATCGGCATCAGCTTCTATCCCTATATCGTGCCGGCTTCCCTCACGATCTGGCAGGCGGCCGCCCCGGAGGAAAGCCTTGCCTTCCTGCTGGTCGGCGCGCTGGTGCTCGTGCCGATGATCCTCTGCTACACCGCCTATGCCTACTGGGTGTTCCGCGGAAAGGTCGACCCGGAGGAGGGCTATCACTGATGGGAGAGCATTCGACAGGGCGCAGGCTGCTCTGGTTCATCGGTCTCTGGGCGGGCGGCGTGCTGGCGGTCGCGGTCGTCGGCCTTGCCATAAAACTGGCGATCGGAACGTGACTTGACGTTACGTAACCGCGTCCAGCTTCGCGCCAGCTTGCTTGCCTAGGTTCCGCCTCGGCCAGCATGCAGGCCCGCAGGCGGAAGACAGGACCGCACCCTCCTTCTGCCAAACCCCCGGGCCTGCATGTGGCCTCGTATGTCGCCATGGGCCTTGCGACACCCGAGCGCCTTTCCCCCCGGACGATCCTCTGCTATCCGGTGCCCATGAAGGAGACCGGGATGGCGAAGACTGCGGCAGAATGCACGACGATGGCGGAAATCCGGGAGAACATCGACCGGATCGATCGCGCGCTGATGTCGCTCTTTGCCGAACGCTGGAGCTTCATCGGCCGTGCTGCGGAGATCAAGGCGGACCTCGGCATTCCCGCCGACGTGCCGGAGCGCGTGAAGGAAGTGCGCGACAACGCCCGCCGCAATGCCGAGGCGCAGGGCCTCGACGGCGATTTCTACGAGGAGATCTGGGCGCAGCTTATCGCCCGCGCGATCGCGCACGAAAAGGAGCGGCTCGGGGAGGAGTAGGGCTCAGCGCTGGTTGCGCTTGCCGAGGTGGTCCTCCCAGGCGAGCGCGCTGCGCACGATGAAGGCAAGGTCGTCGTGCTCCGGCCTCCAGCCGAGTTCCTTCATCGCGACGGAGGGATTGGCGACGATGAGCACCGCATCGCCCGGCCGGCGGGCGGCGAAGCGCACCGGAAAGTCCGCGCCGGAAACGGCCTTCACCTGCTCCAGCACCTCCAGCACGGAAAAGCCGCGGCCATAGCCGCAATTGGCGACGATCGAGCCGCCGCCCGCGCGCATGCGCTGCAGGGCCTTCAGATGCGCATTGGCAAGGTCGGTTACGTGGATGTAGTCGCGGATGCAGGTGCCGTCCGGAGTCGGATAGTCGGTGCCGTAGACGTCCATGCCGCCCCGCTTGCCGAGCGCCGCCTCGCTCGCCACCTTGATGAGGTGCGTGGCGCCTGCCGTCGACTGGCCGGTGCGCCCGCGCGGATCGGCGCCCGCGACGTTGAAATAGCGCAGCGCCGTATAAGTGAAGTCGTGCGCGGCGGCGGTGTCGCGCAGCATGATCTCGGTCATCAGCTTGGAGGAGCCGTAGGGCGATTCGGGCCGCAGCGCCGCGGTCTCGGCCACCGGCTCCGTTCCGTCCGGCGTGCCGTAGACCGCCGCGGTGGAGGAGAAGACGAAATGCGGGATCTTCGCCGCGACGGCCGCCGCGATCAGCGCCCGTGACTTGACCGTGTTGTTCTCGTAATAGGAGAGGGGATCGGCGACCGATTCGGGCACGACGATCGAACCGGCGAAGTGGATGATCGCGTCGATGCGGTTTTCGGAGAAGATCGCCGACAGCAGCGCCGTATCGGCAATGTCGCCCTCGTAGAAGCGCGCTTCGGGCGCCACGGCCCAGCGGAAGCCGGTGGAGAGCCGGTCGAGCACCACCACCTCCTCGCCGGCGTCGACGAGCGCCCAAACCATGTGGCTGCCGATATAGCCCGCGCCACCCGTAACCAGAACCGCCATGAAACTCTCCGAATCGTCAGAATCGCAGGCATATCACCCTGCCTGCCGGCAAGACGCAACCCGGTCGCGTCCGGCCGTTCTCCCGTTCCAGAAAGGCAACATCATGTCCGATCGTTTCATCGTGCTCTCCGGCTGCTCCGGCGGCGGGAAATCCACCCTCCTCGAAGAGCTGCGCCGGCGCGGCCATGCTGTCGTCGAGGAACCGGGCCGCCGCGTCGTGCAGGAGGAACTGGCGGCGGGCGGCGGCGCCTTGCCCTGGCTTGACCTTGCCGCCTTCGCCCGCCGCGCCATCGCGACGGCGCTTGCCGACCGCGCGGCGATGCGGGATCATCCGGGCTTCGTCTTCTTCGACCGCGGCCTGGTCGATGCCGCGTCGGCGCTCGAGGCATCCGGCGGCGAACCGGTGCTGGACGCGCTTGCGGCGGAGCACCGCTACAACCGCCGGGTTTTCCTGACGCCGCCCTGGCCGGAGATCTATGCAGGCGACCGCGAACGCCGGCATGGGTTCGACGCGGCGCTTGCCGAATACGATCGCCTTGAACGGACCTATCCGATGCTCGGCTACGAGACGGTCATCCTGCCGAAGGTGCCGGTGGGCGAGCGCGCCGATTTCGTGCTCGCCCGGCTGTGACCCGCATCAGCGTGCGGCGATGTAGCGGGCGAGCCGGTCCGCCGCTTCCTCGACCTCTCGCGGATCGCGCAGGAAGCAGGCGCGCATGAAAAGTTCGCCGCCGGGCCCGAAGGCCGTGCCCGGCGCAAGGCCGACATTGGTCCGGTCGACGATGTCGAGCGCGGCAAGGCGGGAATCCGTCACGCCGTCGATCTTGAGGAACGCGTAGAGCGCGCCGTCCGGCTTCAGCGTCTCCACTCGGTTGGTGGCGATCAGCGCATCGCAGAAGACGTCGCGGTTCTTCGCCGCCTTGTCGATGTTCGACTGCACGAAGGCGTCGCCCTCGTCGAGCGCCACGACCGCGCCCCGCTGCAGGAACTGCGGCACACCGGAGGTGGAATACTGGATGAGGTTTTCCAGCACCTGGCCCATCTCCGGCGGCGCGACGATCCAGCCGACGCGCCAGCCGGTCATCGACCAGTTCTTCGAGAAGGAATTGACGAAGACCACCCGGTCGCCCTCCTCCATGACGTCGAGGAAGGAGGGCGCCCGCCCGCCGGCATAGTGATAGAGCGCATAGATCTCGTCGGCCATGATCCAGAGATCGTGGCGCCGCGCGATGGCGAGGAGGTTCGCAAGGTCCTCCCGCGTCGCCGTCCAGCCGGTCGGGTTGGACGGCGTGTTGACGAAGAGCACGCGCGTCTTCGGCGTTATCGCGGCTTCGATGCGCCCTAGGTCGACCTGCCAGCGCCCGCCGGCGAAGTCGAGCGGCACGGCGATGGGATTTGCGCCGGAAAGCCCCGCCGCCGCCGCGAAATTCGGCCAGGCCGGCGTCAGGTACACCATGTCCTCGCCGGGCGAGACGAGCGCCTCGATCGCAAGCTTGATCGCCTGCATGCCCGATCCGACGACGTAAAAATGCTCTGCCGGCAAAGCCGCGCCGAAGCGGCGGGCATAATAGCGCGAGAGCGCCGCCCTCAACTCCGGAATGCCGCGCTGCCAGGTGTAGAAGGTCTCCCCCTGCATAAGCGCCTCGGACGCCGCCCGCGAAATGAACTCCGGGGTCGGCAGGTCCCCTTCGCCGACCCACAGCGGGATCAGGCCCTCGCGCCCGCGCGCATAGTTGACGACTTCGACGATCCCGCTCTCCGGCGCCCGGAGCGAACGGGGGCTGAGGCTTTCGACGATGCTCATGGAAAATCACTCCGGCAAACCGCAATCCTGCTCCGCCCGGAGAGGCGAAACGGCCAAGGTCTACCCGGTTTTGCGGTGCCGTACACGCGAGTTTCGCTGACAGATGCATCGAATTCGGTGATGGGAGAAGACAGGCACGGAAGGCCCGGAAGACGGAACCGCCCTCCTTTGCGTGATGAACCGACAGCAGGACACGGCCTTCGCCGTGTGCGCGGTCGCCCGGCCCGCCTTCGTTCAGGCTTCGAGGCCCAACAGGTCTTCCGCCTTGGGGGAACGAAGAGGGACGTTTTTCAGGGATCGCGCGACTTCCGCCAGCGCAGACAGGGCGCGCACGATTTTCTCCATATCCCTCTGCCTGGCAGCGGCAATGCTCTCGACCGGCAGGAAGGCACGTTCAGACGATTCCGACTTCTGCATTGTTGCATCCTCATTCGGGTTGCTCTGCAAAGTGCACGCCGGGCTCCCAATGCCCGGCCCATGAAATGTCATGCTCAACGCTTCTCGAATCAGGCCACGGGACCTGATCGGCACAGTTTTTCAGAGTTAGCTTGTGTGAGCATTGCCTAACGCGAATTGCCGTGCGGCCTGACCGGAGGTCTCTAACAGCCAGGGTGGGAAACTCGAAGCGTGTCGACTTCACGGCAAAACACGACGGGACGTGTGGGCCTTTAGAAAGTCTGGATGCCGGCTGTTTTAGGGGTTAATGGTGCCCGGAGGCGGATTCGAACCACCGACACGCGGATTTTCAATCCGCTGCTCTACCAACTGAGCTATCCGGGCATCAGGCTTGGATTTCCGTTGAAATCCGCAAGGGGCGCTTGGTTCCGCCCCGGAAGCGAGCGGGGTTATAGCATCTTGCAAAAATGTGTCCAGTCCCAACGGCGGTTTTTTGCGGGAAAAATGCCCGGTCCCGCAAGTGACGGAAAAGGCTGGGTTTTCGCGCTCCGGCAGGGTTCACCGATCGTCTTCGTCGGCTTTCGCCTCGTCGTCGGCGACAGGAATGGCGTAGGAGCCGGAGAGCCAGCGGTTGAGATCGACGTCGCGGCAGCGGTTCGAGCAGAAGGGATAATGCTCGCGCGCGGAGGGACGCCTGCAGATCGGGCAGGGGACGGCCTTGCGCAAGGGCGCGACCGTCGCGGTCGTTTTTTCGCCGCCCTTCGCCACGTCAGGCATCTCCCCAGCCGGCATGCACGTCGAACCCTTCGCCGGAGAGAAGGGCGAGGGTTTCGTAAAGGGGCAGGCCCACGACGTTCGTGTAGGAGCCGACGAGCTTGACGACGAAGCTGCCGGCGATGCCCTGGATGCCGTAGCCGCCTGCCTTGCCGCGCCACTGGCCGGAGGCGAGGTAATGCTCGATGTCGGTCGTCGAGAGGCGCTTGAAGCGGACCTTCGTGTCGATGACCTTCTGGCGCACGGTGCGGTCCGGCGTGATGAGGCAGATGCCGGTGAAGACGCGGTGGCTGCGGCCGGAAAGAAGGTGCAGCGCGCTCGACGCCTCGTCGATCATCTCCGTTTTCGGCAGGATGCGCCGGCCGACCGAGACGACCGTGTCTGCGGCGAGGATATAGCTTCCGGCGAAGGACGGGTCACCCTTGACGGCGGCGAGCGCGGCCTGCGCCTTGCCGGTCGACAGGCGTCGCGCCAGCGAGCGGGGATGCTCGGAACGCTTCGGCGTCTCGTCGATGTCCATCGGCATCAGGCGCGCGGGCTCGATGCCCGCCTGGGCGAGCAGTTCGACGCGGCGCGGCGAGCCGGAGGCGAGGATGAGCTTGTCGGTCTGCGCCATGGGATCTCCGGAAAGCCCCGGGGTGCGCCAGCTTCGTGCGTCGGCCGGAAGCCGGGCGAGGGCGCGGCCCCTGAGCCTGCTTGAAGGGGCTTACTTGAAACGGTAGGTGATGCGGCCCTTGGTGAGGTCGTAGGGCGTCATCTCGACCAGCACCTTGTCGCCGGCGAGAACGCGGATGCGGTTCTTGCGCATGCGGCCCGCTGTGTGCGCGATGATCTCGTGCTCGTTTTCGAGCTTGACGCGGAAGGTGGCGTTCGGGAGCAGTTCCGTCACGACACCGGGAAATTCGAGGACTTCTTCTTTTGCCATCTTTGAGCGATATTCCTTGAGGGTGGATTCGGGGAGGCCGGATGCCCGCCTCGAAAAAGTTGCCGGAAACTACACAATCCCCGATGCTTTGTGAACACCGAAGCGCCGGCTTTCTGCATTTGCCGGAAATCAGGCGGTTCCGGGCTCAGCCCGGGCCTTTCAGGCGCTTCTCTATCAGCGTCTTCAGGAACTCGCGGACTTCCCGGTAGGACGAGAGAATCTGTTCGCGCGTTCCGGTTGCGACCGTCGGATCCGGCGTCGGCCAGTACATCACGTCGACGGCCATGGAGCGGGTGAGCTCGAGGGCGGCGTGATGGGCCTCCGGCGCCAGGGTCACGATGAGGTCGAAATAGTCGTCCTCCAGTTCGTCGAGCGAGTGGGGCGCATGGCGGCCGAGCGAGAGGCCGACCTCGCCGAGCACGGCGTCGACGAAGGGATCGCGCTCGCCGGGGCGCACGCCGGCGGAGGCCACGTAGGTGCCGGCCGGCAGCACGCTGCGGGCGATGGTTTCCGCCATCGGCGAACGAACCGCATTCATGCGGCACATGAAGAGAATCGAGCGGGGCGTCCGCGGCCGGGCTTCCTGCGCTGGCGGGGAAACGCCCTCCATCCGCTCACCCGCGCCAGTAGAGGACGCAGACGAGCGTGAAGAGGCGGCGGGCGGTGTCGAAATCGAATCTGATCTTGCCCGAGAGCCGGTCCATCAGGGTCTGCGAGCCCTCGTTGTGGATGCCGCGCCGGCCCATGTCGATCGCCTCGATCTGGCTGGGCGTCGCCGAGCGGATCGCCTGGTAGTAGCTCTCGCAGATCATGAAGTAGTCCTTCACGATGCGGCGGAAGGGTGTCAGCGAAAGGATATGGGTTGCGACTTCCTCGCCTCCTTCGGTGCGGATGGCGAAGACGAGCTTGGAATCGACAAGGGAAAGGTGGAGGCGATAGGGACCGCCGGCATGGCCGATCGGCTCGAAGGTGTTTTCCTCGATGAGGTCGAAGATGGCAACCGCACGCTCGTGCTCCACATCCGGCGTGGACCGGCCGATCGTGTCGTCCAGCACCACGTCGCAGAGGCGGAAGTTGCCTTTCTTGCTCATCGCCTAACTTTCCGGGTTGAGCCGGATGGCGACGGAGCGGGCATGCGCGCCGAGGCCTTCGGCTTCGGCGAGCGTGATGGCCGCCGGGCCGAGGGCGCGCAACTGATCGGGGCCGAGGCGCAGGATCGAGGTGCGCTTCATGTAGTCGAGCACGGAAAGGCCCGAGGAAAAGCGGGCGGAGCGCGCGGTCGGCAGCACATGGTTCGAGCCGCCCACATAGTCGCCGATGACCTCGGGCGTGTGGCGGCCGACGAAGATGGCACCGGCATTGCGGATCCCGCCCATCAGCGCGTCGGGATCGGCGGTGGCGATCTCCAGGTGCTCGGCGGCGATGCGGTTCGCCAGCGGCACGGCCTTCGCAAGGTCCGGCACGAGGATGACGGCGCCGAAATCGCGCCAGCTGGCGGCGGCGGTCTCCGAGCGTGCCAGCGTCTTCAGCTGCCGCTCGACGGCGGCTTCCACGGCATCGGCCAGCGCCGGGCTGTCGGTGACGAGGATCGACTGGGCGCCGGCATCGTGCTCGGCCTGGGCGAGGAGGTCGGCGGCGAGCCAGTCCGGATCGTTGTCGCCGTCGGCGATGACGAGCACTTCGGAGGGCCCGGCGATCATGTCGATGCCGACCGTGCCGAAGACTTGGCGCTTGGCGGCGGCGACGAAGGCGTTGCCGGGGCCGGTGATCTTGGCGACGGGCGCGACCGTTTCGGTGCCGTAGGCGAGGGCGGCGACGGCCTGCGCGCCGCCGATGCGGTAGATCTCGTCGACGCCGGCGATGCGCGCGGCGGCGAGCACGGCCGGGTTGATCGCGCCGTCCTTGGCCGGCACGACCATGACGACGCGCGGCACCCCGGCGACCTTGGCCGGCACGGCGTTCATCAGCACGGAGCTCGGATAGCTCGCCGTGCCGCCCGGCACGTAGAGGCCGACCGCGTCGATTGCCGTCCAGCGCGAGCCGAGGCCGACGCCGATGTCGTCCTCGTAGATGTCGTCCTTCGGCTTCTGGCGGGCGTGATGCTTCTCGATGCGCTGCGCCGCCAGTTCGAGAGCGGCGATGATCTTCGGATCGACGGCGTCATAGGCCGCATCGATCTCCTCCAGCGAGACGCGCATGGAGGTCACGGCGAAGTCGAGGCCGTCGAACTTCCTGGAATATTCGGCAAGCGCCACATCGCCGCGGGCGCGCACGTCGTCGATGATCGTGCGCACGATGGCGTTGACGTCTTCGGAGACCTCGCGCTTGGTGGTCAGGAAGGCAGCGAACCGGCTTTCGAAATCGCTGCTCTGGTAGTCAAGTCTGATCGCCAAGTCGTCAAGTCCCTGTCGTCTCCCGGCGGAAATGCGCCGGACCGATGCCTCAAACCGCCGGATGGCGGGGTTTCAAGCTGGTTTCCCATGCTCCGCCGGTATCTGCAAGCTGAACTTCGATGCATTCCACATCGAGCGCGATGGAGGCGTTGCCGGACATGACGAGCTCCACGATGCCGTCCGGTCCTTCGCCGTTCGGGACGAAGTTGACGGCAAGCAGTGAGAAGACGGCGTCCTGGTCCCTGCGGTCGATGCCCAGCGAGCGTACGGCCTTGACGCACTTGATGGCGACGACGGCGCGGCGGCGTTCGAATCCCTTGCCGCGGCGCTCTGCCTTTTCCCAGGCGAAGCGGTTGACGACGAGCGAAAAGACGTGATGGCGGGCGTCATAGGAAAGGCCGTCGGTCTTGAAGACCGCGTCCTGCAGGTGGGCCGAGACGACGGCGAGGTCTTCCGTATCGAGGGCGAGCAGTTTCAGGCTGTCCATTATGCTGTCCTTCCCGGGGAGGCCGCGGACCTGCGGCATCCCGAACATTCGATCACGAGATAGGACGGCGCGCGGCGGACTGCAACCACCGCGCGGGCAAGATCAGTCGCTGACGCGTTCGACGACGGCGCCGCAGCGGGTGAGCTTTTCCTCCAGCCGCTCGAAGCCTCGGTCGAGATGGTAGACGCGCGAGACCATGGTCTCGCCCTCGGCGGCAAGGCCGGCGATGACGAGCGAGACGGAGGCGCGCAGGTCCGTCGCCATGACGGGCGCGCCGCGCAGCCGCTCGACGCCCTCGATCTTGGCCGTCTGGCCGGAGAGCGAGATCTTCGCGCCGAGGCGCGCAAGCTCCTGCACATGCATGAAGCGGTTCTCGAAGATCGTCTCGGTGATGTGCGAAATGCCGCTCGACTTGGTCATCAGGCCCATGAACTGCGCCTGCAGGTCCGTCGGGAAACCGGGGAAGGGGTCGGTCACGACGTCGACGGGCTTGATGCCGCCGCCGTTGCGCACGACGCGGATGCCGCTTTCCGTCGAGGTGACCTCGGCGCCGGCGCGGCGGATCGCCTCGAGCGCCGTATCGAGCAGCGCCGCATCCGTGCCTTCCAGCACGACGTCGCCGCCGGTCATGGCGACGGCCATGGCATAGGTGCCGGTCTCGATGCGGTCGGGCAGCACGCGGTGGCGCGCGCCGGAGAGCTGGTCGACGCCTTCGATGGTGATGGTCGCCGTGCCGGCGCCGGAAATCTTCGCGCCCATGGCGTTGAGGCACTTGGCGAGGTCCTGCACTTCCGGCTCGCGGGCGGCATTGCCGATCACCGTCGTGCCGCGGGCGAGCGTCGCCGCCATCATGAGCACATGGGTGGCGCCGACCGAGACCTTGGGGAAGGTGTAGCGCGCGCCGATCAAGCCGCCTTCCGGCGCCGTCGCCTCGATATAGCCGCCGTCGATCTCGATCTTCGCGCCGAGTGCGGCCAGCGCCTCGATGAAGAGGTCGACCGGGCGCGTGCCGATGGCGCAGCCGCCCGGCAGCGAGACGCGGGCCTTGCCTTCGCGGGCGAGCAGAGGGCCGATGACCCAGAAGGAGGCGCGCATCTTCGAGACCAGCTCGTAGGGCGCGGTCGTGTCGACGATGTTGCGCGAGGTGAAGTGGATCGTGCGGGAGTAACCCTCGCCCTGGCGCTCGCGGCGGCCGTTGACCGAAATGTCGGCGCCGTGGTTGCCGAGGATGCGGATGAGCTGCTCGACGTCGGCAAGGTGCGGCACGTTTTCCAGCGTCAGCGTGTCGTCGGTGAGGAGCGACGCGATCATCAGCGGCAGGGCGGCGTTCTTGGCGCCGGAGATCGGGATGGTGCCCGTAAGCTCGTTGCCGCCTACAATCCTGATACGATCCATGTGTGACTACGGGCCGGGCCCGCCTTTCTCAAAGAACATCGGCTTTCGGAGATGGCGGCCTCTTTAGAGCATCGCGATCGAAAAATGAAGACCGTGCCGGCCGCCGGTTTATCCGTGCGTCCGGTTCCGGAAACCGTCCCCCTTAGCCTTCGCGGTGAAGACATGTCCGACTAACCGTCCGATTCGTCTTTTTTTGCGGCAGGCACGGCTGCGGGAAGCCCGATCGTCTCGTCCGCCGCTCCGGCGCGGCGGGCACGCGCCTGCTGCTTGCGCCGCTGGAGATTGTCGCGCAGCGTCTTCGCCAGCCGCTCGGCGCGTATCTCCGCCTCCGTCCTGATCTTCCCGCTTTTTGTGCCGTCCTTGCTGCTCATGCCTCTTCTCGTCGTTAAACCGGCCCCGCGAAAAGCGGTGACTCGTCAGATTTGTTGCGATAATCGCATATAGGCCGCTTGCGCTGCCGGATGACCTGTGGCAATAGGCCCTCGCTCACGCGAAGCAGTCCTGTTTCGCCGGATGCTGCTATAGCTCAGGGGTAGAGCACTCCCTTGGTAAGGGAGAGGCCGAGAGTTCAAATCTCTCTAGCAGCACCATTCTTTTCAATGGCTTAGATACCATTTCGTTTCACCTGCGGTATCGGTCATGACAGAAATCCTGACAGTTACCGCCTCTTACCCACCTTCGACGCAACTTCCTTCTGGAAGTCAGGGTGGTGATGGCCATACACGTCTTCCAGCATTTTGGGGCTCATTCCGAGGTAGTTGGCGACATCCCATATCTCCGCACCGGCCAGCATCAGCCACGACGCGGCGGTGTGGCGAAGAATATGCGGGGTGATTTCCTTGCCGAGGCCGGCCGCTTGCCTGGCTGACGCCCATGCCTTCCTCTGTTTATCCACAGGGCTTCCGCGATAGTGGATGACGTAGGCAATCGGCTTTTCCCTTTTCATGTCCGCCTGCCGCCAGCGCGTGAGGAAACCCGAGAGCCGTTGAGGTATCCTGACGGTCGGCCGTCGCTTCTTGGTTTCCGCCTCGTCGTCGCCGCGGCGGTGGATGACGCCGGCGTCAACGTCAATGTGGCCGCCGAGCGTGTTGGGAATCCACCCGAGCCGGCGGAGTGCGCCCGAACGGGTCCCGGTGTAGACGCCAAGCAAGATGAACCGCTGCAATGCCCTTGCCGCGTCCTTGTCGTCAAATTTGCGCGTGGCTCGGAGGAGCTTGGCTACCTGATCGCGTCGAAGCCAGTCAGGGCGCGCCTCGGAGGCTTGGGGTAGCGTGACGACGGGGAGAGCATCCAGTGGAGTTTCGGCGTGATAGGCGTTTATGGCGGCCCGCAAAACCGTTAGCTCGCGACGGGCCGTCTCCGCACTGACGAGCTTGGGCTCCTTCGCCTTCTTCGCCTGCCGGATGGGCTGTGACGTTCGGTAGGCGACATAGTCTTGGCACGTCGATCGCTTCACCTCGGAAAGTGGCTTTGTCTTCCACCAGTCCAGGAGGCGCTCTATGGCGTAGCTGGTGGCGTCCGACTTCTGTCCGGGGGCGATCTCCCGGGCGTAGAAGGTCAGGACATCGGAAACTAGGAGCCGAGACGGACTACTGTCCCTCGGCGGCTCGTATTTCTGGCCGATGTATTCGCGGAGGGCTTCCTCAGCTCGCGCGCGCTCTTCAAGGCCGCAGCCAGTGCCGCGCTTTGCCGATCCGTCTCGGATGTACCAGAGGCCGGACGTTTTATCGTACCAGAGACGGGCTCCTTTTGCTGGACGCGGCATTTTTCCCTCATCTCCCTGATTGCCTGGCGGGTCACAAAATCCCACCGGCCGATCCGTTCGATGACGAGATTGCCTCGCGCAGCTTCCGCCCGCAAGGTGGCTGGCTTGATAGTGCCGCGAAAGAGAATTGCGCAAGCCTCGGCGAGGGTAAGGGGCTCATCGTCCATCGGTTCCATCACCGACCCTCCTGCCATTGGTTGAATCCCGCCCGCAGCGAAAGCCATCGCTTGCGGGCGTTTTCGTCCGTGTTCAGCTCGGCGCGCGACTGGATTTGCAGGATCGAGCGGACGCGCGCATTGACGCGCTCGTCGTCGGTCGTCTCCAGGCCGTGCCGCTCGCGCAAAAATACGCGGAACGCCTGCCGGCCGCACTGCATGGCGCACTCGGCCGCATAGTCCTTGGCCTTCTTCGGCGGCGGGCTGAGGCGCGCAATTTCCGCCATCGCCTCGCGCAGCCGCGTGACGACGCGGTCGTACATGCCGAGCAGCCAGGGCAGGTCCTCGGGCGCATGGAGGATCAGGTCACGGTCCTCGATGTAGACGTTGTCCGCGAATGTCAGCACGTCGACCAGCTCGCCGTCGCCTGCCGTCATCGTCAGCCGATCGTCGGCCACGAGACCCCAGGCCGGCGAGGCAAGCGCCACGCGGTTGCGGATCGCGTCGAGCCGTGCCTGGTCTTTCGATGCGGCGGGGCGGCTCATTTTTGCTCTCCAGCGTCGGAGATCGAAGGGATATGTGGGAAGGCATCATGTGTCGCGCCGTCGAGCATGCGGCCGGTGCGCCTCCGGCCCGCCCTGATCATGCTGTGATCCGGGTCCAGTTCGTCGCACAACATAGGACGGTTCCAGAAATCCCACTCCTCACCGTCCCATTCGGCCCACTGATAGCGGCTGATCTCGGGGTTGTCGGGAAGGTCGACCGAGCCGAGCTGGGGCACCCATTCTCCCCATTGCTTGAGGTGGAAGGGCTTGCCAGCCATGGCTGCCTGGTCGCGCAGGCTACGCATCCAGTTCGGGTGCGTGGGGCGCGCCTGATGCCCGCCCTGATCGGCTTCCCCGCCGGCGATGATCCAATCCGGCATGAATGCCGGCGGGATAACGACAGGCCCCAAAAGCGGTTCGAACGATCCGAAGGTGAAGAGCGGCCTCAACTCGATCTTCGCAACCTTTAGGGCCGGAAGGTTGATGTCGGCTCGGTCCTGGTCTTCTACCGTCGTGCCGAGCGCGGCGTTGGCGGGCAGGCCGCCGGCTGCGTCTGACAGTTTGACGATGAGTTGAGGCCGCTTCGTGAGGAGCAGGTAAACCAGATTAGGCGTCTTGCGCATGACCGAGAACGCCTCACCGCGCCAGTCCTGCGGAACTTGATTGTCGAAGATATCTGCCAAGGACGCGCAGAAAACAAAGGGTCGGGTGCCGTCCTTCTCAGCCTGTCTCTGCCACTTGAACGGAGCATCCCAGGTGGATTTGGACGTGCGGGAACGCGTGCCCGCGCCGGCGCCCGGCCCGCCCCAACGGACGCGGCCGTAGCGCTTATCCATCATGGCTTCGGCGTAGCACCCGTCGCAAGCCGGTGAGACCTTGGCGCAACCTATCCATGGATTCCACGTGTGATGCGTCCAGGAGATTGCCGAATTCTCAGCCATGGTCGTCGCCTTTCGTTTGGCAGGCGGCGGGCACGAGGCCGGCGAGATGGTTGATGGCGCTGACGATCATCATGGCGATGGCGGTGGCCTGCTCGCCAGGGCGCTCGCAGTTGACGTCGACGGTGGCCACGTCCACGCCGTCATCGTCGAGGATGACGCCGGCGTCTTCGTCGGAAAGCCGAAGCGGGAGGGCCACTTTATGGTCTCGGAACGCCGCGACCACGGCGGCGCTGGAAATGCTAAGGCTATTCATCGACGGAGCCCTTCGTAATGTTTGTGAAGCTCGACCAAGCGCTGCGCGGCCTGCCGGATCGAAATAAGAGCGCGAAGCTCGCCCATGCGCCGGCGACGCTGGCTGGTACGCGACGATGCATCACCCCAGCCGCGCAGGTTCCACATGATGTTCTCGAAATCGCGGTTCAGCTCCTCGGATTTCCAGACCAGGAACCGCTCGACATAGGCGGCGGTACCGTGCACCCACAGATCTCGGAACATCTCCCAGCCGGTGCATTCGACCACAGGGGATGAGGTTGTGAACCCGCGGGGAGCGGCCGGGCTGGAGAACCCAAAAAATGCCAGCGTGCCGCCCTCGCAGGAATTCCACATGCACGGCAAGTTGAGCGTCCCATGCGTGGTATGCCCATAGGTGAAAAGTACGATGCCACCTGCCTCGCCGACCGCCTCCCGTGCGCCGGGGACGACCTTTGGGAGGTCCATATCGAAATCGTCGCACCACATTGGACGGTCAGCCATGCTCGCCTCCCTTCGCTGTAGCGGCGGAACGGCTGCGCGTGGCGGCGAGGGCGGAGCGGATGACGGCGATGGTTTTTGCGGCGAGAATACCCTCATGAGTTTCAGCGTCCGCCGGCAAGGGCTCCCCGTCGTTGTCTAGATAGCTGGTCGGATCGGCGTATGTGTTGAGTGCTTCAAGGGCTATGTCGAGCAAGCCACGGAGCCTATCCACCTCCGCGCTGTCCTCTCCTTCTCGGGAGAGGGGTGGGGACGCATAAACCGGGACTGTGAAAACCTCTTTCGCCCAGATCTCTACGCGCTCTGAAGCCGGGATGTATTTCGGCTCGGTTGCGTGTGCAAAGTCGGGCTTCAGGTATCCCACCGGCTCTACCGGCAAGGCGCCGGGGATGGCAGCTCGGGCCATGCTGGCAGTCTCGTCGTCAATGACAATCCGGTCCCCGCGCTGATGAAGCATCATCGCGAAGTTGCCGACGTCGAGCGGATCGCCCTTGAAGCAATGCTGAATGAGCAGGTAGGATAGGTAGGCGGCGCTGCATTGCTCGGGATCATCCCATCCTCCACGGCCTTCGGCGCGCTTTTTCGCCAGCTTCGCCTTCATAGCGACGGCAAAGCGATCGACAGCCGAAGCATCGGGATGCTTGTCCCCTATCGCTGGCGGCGCCTTTCCAGGGCTTGGCGTTTTCGGGGATACACGAGGAAGTTTTTTCATTCGGTACACCCATTCAGTTTGATATCGGAGCCCATCCGGCCGGCATCCGCTAGGCCGAGGCTCTTCAAGAGATTCCGGCTGTCGGCCCACTTCGCGTGGCCGGTCCAGGCGGCGAGGAAGCGTTCCAGCCGCTCGTGCTCGCCGGCGGCGCGGTAGGCGCGGATCTTGCGGCGGGCGCGGATGACGCTGTCGCGGCGCAGGAGCTTGTGCGTCGACCAGATGCGGTAGCCGACGAAGTTCACGCCGCGGTGGACGGACTGGATGCTCCACTTGGAAAACCGCAGGCCGAGACGTTCGCGCGACAGCGCCTCGATCGAGGCGCGGACCTTGCGCAGGTGCTCCGGGTCCCGGCCGAGCACGACGATATCGTCCATGTAGCGGTACCAGTACCGCTCGCTGAGATCCTGCTGGAGATGACGGTCGACGACGCCGGCATAGATGTTGGCGAATATCTGCGAGGTGAGGTTGCCGATCGGAAGGCCGATGCCGCTGCGCGGCAGCATTGCCTCGACCAGGCGCAGCGTCGCCCGGCACGATATCTTTGCCTCGATGAGCCGCCAGAGCGTGCCGCGCTCGATCGAGTAGAAGTAGCGCGAGAAATCCGTCTTGAGGGCGTAGAGCGGGCCGTCCCGGTCGAGCCGGCGCATGTCCGCCTGGAGGGCGATGGCGGCCGCGTGGGTGCCCTTGCCCGGGCGGCAGGCGAAGCATCGCGGCAAGAGCGTCGCGTCGAAGATCGGCGCAATGACGGCCGCGACGGCCTGCTGCGCGACGCGGTCTTCGAAGGGCAGCGCCGAGATCAGGCGTTCCTTGGGATCGAAGATTTGGAACTGCTGCGGCTCGCCCGGCCGATAGGTGCCGTCGCGCATGGCGGCGGCGAGGAGGTGCAGGTTGAGGACGGAGTATTCCTTGAATTCGAGATAGCCGGGCGTCAAGCGCTTGCCGCGCGCTGTAAGCCGCAGGGCCTCGCGCATGTTGGCGTCGGCCGTGATCGGCCCGATGAGGTTTCGGTATTTCCTGGCCATGGACACTCTCCGGGAATGCCGGCCGCGGGTTTCGACGGCAGCGTTGCCGCTACTCCCCGCTCTGCCGGACCTTGCAGTGTATTCGCCGAAGCCGGAAGGTCGGGCCGACCACCCTGGCGCATGAGCGCCGGTGGAAAGGGGCCGGCGGGGTCGTAACCGTCGCCGAGCCGGAAAGGGGTCGTCGCAGGCGCCGCGGGCCGAGATGTTCTCGTTCGAGTTCTCCGGCCAATCGTAGTCCAGGTTCGCGTAGCGGGAGCCGGCATTCGAGCCGTTGATCCAGCTGCCGCCGAGGATGGACGGACCAGGCAACGTCATTGCCCCGACCTCCCGTTGCCCTTCGCATCGCGCAGCCAGGCCCCCAGCATCGCACCGGTCTCGTAGATGTGCCCGAGGGCCACCGACAGCTGGCGGGGCGAAAGGAGCCGGCAGTCGCACGCGAAGCGCAACCGGAAGCGCAGCGCCGCCAGATGGGCGTCCGCCGCGTGAAGCCGCGAAAGCTGTCTGGATTTCGCGGCGTGATACAGGAGGTCCACCGCGCCCATCAGCTTTCCGACGATCTCGTCCCGCAGCGCGCCGTGCCGGCGCGGGAAGGACTGGAGGATGGGATAGAGATAGTTCACGGCAGCTCCGTACTTTTCGACGATCGCCAGGTCCCTGGGGTTGACGTTGTGGTCTCGTTTCATGGCTGGCGATCGTCCGTTTCAGGGTGTTTGCCCGCGCTTTCGCGCGGGCGTCAGGCGCTCAGGTGGTCGCAGGCGCCGCGGGCCGAGATGCGCTCGCTCGAGACCTCCGGCCAACCGTAGTCCAGGTGCGCGTAGCGGGAGCCGGCACTCGAGCCGTAGAACCAGCTGCCGCCGAGGAGGGACGGACGCGGATCGTCGGGATGGCCGTCGGTCGCCCATATCCACATGGTGCCGGTCGCGTCGAAGAGGCCGAACCGGCTGACGAAGCGCGCGCCGCCCTCGTCGAGCGATCCCGTCTTGATTGCGTCCTCGCCCCGTGCGCAACGTTCCTTGACGCCATAGGCGGCGGCGAAGAATTCGTCGGCGCCGAGCAGGCGCTTGCCGTGATGGGCGTAGATCGCGACGGCCGTCGCATAGTCCAGCTTGTCGCACTTGCCCTTGCCGTCGACACGCTCCGGCCGGTCGCGGCCGTCGGCGATGGTCGCTCCGCAGCGGCTCGTGCCGGCAAGGTGGTCGACGGCAAGGAGGTAGATATCCGCCCACAGGCGCCAGCCGGCCGCCAGGCTGACGAGCGCCATGCCGCGCGGATCCGGGCAGGCCGGGCGAAAGCCGACGTCCCACAGCGAGTGCGGGTTGATGGACGGAACGCCATCGCCGCCTTCGGTGCCCTCGGCGCATCCGCTCGGTGCGAAGTGGAAGCCTGCGACATATCCCGCGGCCAGCGGATTGGCAGGCGCCAGCACGGTGGCGAAGGGCCTGCCGTCCTCGTGGACGCCGACGCCGTAGTCGTAGCCGGGCACGAGCGTCCCGGCGATGTCGAGAAGCGTGTCCTCGTCGAACGCATGCGTCCTGCCGTCGATCCGGATCACCGTGCCTGCGCGGATCCCGATGGCCTCCCTGCCCGCGGCGTAGAGGATCGGTGCGTCCGGGTCGGGGCGCTCGATCGTGGTTTCATGCTGCTTGACTGCGGCTGCTGCCGTCATGGTCGTCATCCTTTTGCTGGTGGAAGGGTTTGCCCGCGCTTCCGCGCGGGCGGTCAGGCGCCCAGGTGGTCGCAGGCGCCGCGGGCCGAGAGGCTCTCGTTCGAGGACACCGGCCAAGCGTAGTCCAGGTACGCGTAGCGGGAGCCGGCATTCGAGCCGTCGAGCCAGCTGCCGCCGAGGATGGACGGACGCGGGTCGTAGGGGTCGCCGTCCGTGCCCCAGATCCAGAGATTGCCTGTCGCCTGCATGAGGCCGCATGCGCTGGTGCGGGCGGCGTCGAGGCCCGTCGTCTTCGGATGGCGGTTGGCCGAGGAATGTTCCGTCACGCCATAGGCCGCGGCGCGGAACTCGTCATAGGTCGGCAGGCGCTTGCCGTGCCCGGCCATGATCGCGACCGCGTCGTGATAGTTCAGCCGGTCGAGCGAGACGCCGTCGGCGATCCTCGCTCCGCAGCGGCTCGTGCCGTCGCGCTTGTGGTCGACGCCGAGCAGGTAGATGTCGATCCAGAAGAGACGCCCGGCCGGGGCCTCGACGCGGACCATGCCGCGCGGATCGGGGCAGGAGGGGCGGAAGCCGAGATCCCAGAGCGATGCCGGGTTGATGGCCGGCGTGCTGTCGCCGCCGGCGCGGGCACGCGCGTTGCCGCCCGGCGCATGGTGGAAGCCTGCGATCCAGCCGGCGTCGAACGGGTTTTCCGGGCCGAGGAGCGAGGCGAAGAGCCGGCCTTCGCCGTCGAGCTTCACCCCGTAGTCCTCGCCGGCGACGAGGTCGGGCAGGAGGACCGGTGTGTCGCGTTCGAAGACGGCGACCTTTCCGCCGATGTCGATCGTCGTTCCGGCCCTGAGAAAGATATCGGCGGGGCTGGTTGCGACGATCACCGGCGCGGCCGCGTCTGAGCGCGTTATGGTGGCGGCGGGTGTCTTGACTGCGGCTGCGACGTTCATGGGGTTTCTCCGGTGGTTGAGCTGATGGAAGAGGTTGGGAAGGGGCCGCCGGCGCGCACGACCTTGACCTTGCGGACGATCTCGCCCGGCCGGGCGATCTCGGCGCGCTTGCGCGCGTCGGCGGCGTCGACGGTCAGGACGTCGAAGGGCGGGGCGTCCTCGCCCTGGAAGTGGACGCGGAAGGCGATGAACTCAGCCATGGCGCTCGCCCTCCGTGCGGGCGGCGACATGCATTGAGATGCGCGGCAGCGAGACGGAGACCTGCCGGTAGGCGTGGCCGATGAAGGATTCCCGCATGACGACGATGCGGCGCTCGTCCTCGACAAGGCGCTTGGGTGGGCGCGCCTCCCAGGCCTCCCGGCGGGCGCTGATGAACTGCAGGAGGTTGTTGCGGCTCATGCCGACGTCCGTGCAGATGTCCTCGATCGGGCGGCCGTCGGCGAGCGCGTGGTAGACGAATGCTTCCGAGGGCATAGGGCGCGTGCGGCGCTGGCCGAGGCGGATGGGGCTTGCGGGGCGGCTCATGGTCAGCTCGCCCCCGCGCAGGGCTCGAACCGGCCGGCGCCGTCCGCGTCGACGACGAAGCGGAAGCGGGTATCGCTCTCGTCCCACCAATAGACGGTGATGTCGTAGGCGCCGGGCGCGAGCGGTCCGTCGCCACGGCCGCATTTGACCATCTCGGAAAGGTCATCCGTGAGATTTTCCGTGTCGCCGTCGAGGCACAGGCAATTGGCCCTGGCCGGGACGGTCAGCGCGCCCACGCGGCCGTCGTCGTCGACATGGACCGTGTGCCAGCCGTACCATTCCGTCGCCCGGAAGGCGACGACCTGGCCCGGCTCCAGCGAAGTGCACCAGCATTCTTCCTGCTGGTCCGCCTCGTCCTTCGGCATCAGGAGGAAGGTGCCGCCCTCGGCGCGGTGGATGAAGTCGTTCACGTCGCGCTGCGGCGCGGGAATGGCTTCGTCCAGCCAATCCTTCGGCAGGTATTTCGTGACGCCGGTCTCTTCGGTCATGCGACGGTTCCTCCGTGGACGTCGAGCCACTGATCGAGCGCCGCGCCGAGGAAGCGGTCACGCGCAAGGTCGCCGGTGAGGGCGATGGTGTGGCGGGCGGCGATGAGGAGGCAGGCGAGCGTGTCGGTCTGCTCGAGCATGCGCCCGGCGGCCTCCGCGCTCACGCCGTCGCCGACGAGCCGCTTGGCCTCGCAGAGCGAGCCGGTGGCCGCCTCGACGATGGGGCAGGGCCGCGCGTGCACGGCGGCGGGGCGGGGAAAGGTGAGGATGTCGGCCATCGGCGCGGACCTCAGCGTCGGGGCGGCGCGCGGTCGAAGCCGGCGGCGCGCCCGTTGTCGATCGCGATCACGGCGACGTCCTCGTTGACCGTGAGGCGCTGCTCGTCGATCCACTGAGACTCCTTCATGGCACCGTCGATCGCGCGCGGCGCCAGCAGGACCTGGTTGCATCCGGTGATGTATTGGACATAGCCGATCGCGACGCCCTCGAAGCCGGTGATGAGGTCGTAATACGTTGCACCAAGTTTCGGCATGCTGTGCTCCCTGGGTTGGACGGCGCTCAGTCGCGCCAGAAGGCAATCGCGATCGCGGCGAGCGCGAGCACGGGGTTGATGAGGATGAGGAAGGCGAGGAGGGTGCGGGCCCGGCGCACATGCGCCGGGCGGGGCCGGACCTCGACGTGGTCGCGCGGCGCTTCCCCGCATCGTCAGATCCTCGCCTCGGCGACAAGCTGGCGCTCGTAGCGCTCGAGCTGGACGGCGCAGACCATGCCGAGAGCGCCGAGGGCCGCGATCGCGGCGACGAGGACGTAAGGCGCGGTGGCGTCCGCCACGCGCTCGATCATCGAGCGGTCGCGCGGGACATGGGTCTCGCGGTCCGCGATGCCGGCCCGTCTTTCGAGGTCGCTGATCGTCGCCATGGCGGTCAGGCCCGACCGGACTGCATGCGGCGTACGATGCGGCGGGCCTCGGGAAGGTGCCTGCCGATCTCGTCCTCGGCCCGGTTGATGCCGACGGCGATATCCTCGAGGGTCAGGCCCTCGTCGCCGCGGCCGCGCACGAAGGCGGCGATCTCCATGGGGATCGAAACTGCGATTGCGGATGCATGCTGCATGGGGTTTCTCCGTTCGTTGATGAACTCGGAAGACGGGCCGCCGCAGGGCTTGGGTGGGGGTTAACGGCGGCCCGCTCGTCCGAGGGGAACGGTTCAATATTTGCCAAATAGGCATATTCGCGTCAAGCGAAAATTTGCCTATTTGGCAAAACATGTCTCCCCTGAATGAATCAATTCGCCAAATTGGCAAAGAAAAACCCGCGCTTACGGCGCGGGTTTGATACGTTGAGATGATTTGGTTGGGCTACTTCGACCCGGTCATGCGCTGCACTAACCGTTGGCGAGCAGCGGGTGTTAGCTTTCGCCACTGCCCGCTGCGTATCACCGACTGTATTGCGGCTACCCATTCCAGCCGCACGCCCCGAATCGGCGGTGCGTTATGGCTCTCAAGATCATAGGTCCCCGTCTCGGCTCCTCTGAGTACCCGCTTCAAGTACCGATTGCCAGATGCCGTCTTAACCGCAGCCTCCCAGCCTAAAACCTCCTCAGCTACGATCCCCTGTCGCCAGCAAATGATGATGTCTCCGTCATCATAGCGTGGCCACATTGATTCTCCGTGGACCTCAAATGCAATTGCATCGTCAGGAAGCGGGAATGGCGTCTCTATCTCGTAGAGGCCTTCCGGAGGGATTTGTTCTTCGTCTGGCAAAATTTCAGCCCCGGCTCCAATGCGCCCCATCACGCTCACGATGTTCCTGGCTGAAGACTCGGTCTGAACAAGGAGATCCTGAGAGGTGACGGATAGGGCGTCCGCAAATAAGCTAAGGTGTTTTACTGAAAGATTTCTTTCGCCGTTCTCAAGCCTGCCCACGTATGAAACAGAAAGGCCCGTCCTCTCGGCAAGGTCCTCGATCGTGAGGCCTTGATCCTTGCGGATTTCGCGGATGCGATTGGGGAATTTTTTGTCCATGTGGCAAATTTCCGCAATTTTGAAGAATCCGCCATAGCCAAATAGGCGAAAATTCGCCTTGACGGGAATTTGCCTATTTGGCACATTCCCGGGCCATGGATGCCCTTTCGATGTATTTTGCTGAGTCAGGTGAGAAGCTTTCGACCTTTGCTGTTCGCATCGGAAGAGCGCCGAGCACTTTATCGCGGGTTCTCTCTGGCCAGCGTGATCCGAGCGTAGATCTCGCTCGGGACGTTGAGCGCGGCACAAATGGCAAAGTATCGAAACTTCAATTTCTCGAAATATGCCTTGCTGCCCAGGACGGCGCCGCCGCAAAGGAGGCCGCCGAATGACGCGCCTCGTCCACCTCGCTCAATTCCCCGCAGGACGCCGGGCGGCAACCTCCCCCGCCCACCCTGCCACCTGGCGCCGGAGCGCGAGACCGGCAGGTTTCGCCGCGCGGACCGCTCCGGCGCCATTTTACTCCCTGCCCCGCTGCGGCGGGACGATCTTCTTTCGCGTGCAAATGACATGCGGGCCTCCGTGATCTGAGGCCCTGATCCTTCGACGATCTCGAACCTTCCCGCCACGGGAAAACCCGGCCGGATTTCCCGGCGCGGGAACGGCGTTTTCTTTTCCGGAGACATGCGATGTCCGATCCTTTCCTGTACCGCGTGAAAGCGGCCCAGCGCGACCTGATCGAGCGTTGCGGCGGCATCCTGCGCGTCGAGACGATCAGCGGCTTTTCCAAGAGCCAGGTCGGACGCTGGAACAACCCTTCCGACCCCGATCTGATGCCGATCGGGGCCGTGCGCGCGCTGGAGGCCGATTGCGGCGCGGCGCTGGTGACGGGCGTCTTGGCCGAGGCCAACGGCCGGCGGCTCACCGACCCGGAGGAGGAGCGCGCGCAGAACGTCTGCGTCATGCTCTCGCACGCCGAGGTGCTGCGCCAGGCCGCCGAGCTCGCCAACGGCATGGCGAACGCCATCGCGGACGGCCAGGTCACACCGACCGAGGCGCGGAACATCGACCGCCTCGCGGCAGGCCTCGAGCGGGCGGCGCACGGGCTGCGCGCATCGCTTGCGGCGGTCAAGGCGCGCGGCGGCACGGCGGCTTCCCTGCGCGTGGTCGGGGAGGGCGATTGATGGCCTTCGAGACGATCATCCCGCAGGCGAAGGCGAGGACCGGCGTCTTCAAGATCATGTCCGTGGCCCGCCAGGGGGGGGCGTTCCGCCTCGTCCTTTCCATGCCTAGCGCGCGCTATACCGCCGCTTTCGGCGATGCCGCGCGCCTCACGGTGAAGATCGGCAAGGGCAGCGACGCGGGCAAGCTGCTGCTCGTCGCGGACGCTGAAGGGGCGTTCAAGCCGACATTCTTAAAGACGGCGGTCATCGTCCGCTTTCCCGAACTGGACTTCGCCCCGGACTTCGCCGCCGTCGCCGAGGATCCCGAGACGCGCAGGACCGCAGACGGCCTCGTGATCACGCTTCCGGAATGGGCATGGAACGAGGAGCGCCAGAAGGCGATCCGCAAGGCGCGCGAACAGGTCGCGCGCGAGCGCGGCGCGGGAGCGGGCCGATGACGGCAGCGCGGCGCAACGCCTCGACCGGGACCATCCCGCCCGCGGCCGTCGGCCCGCGTGCGACGGCGTTCCTGCGCAGGGTGCGCGCCGCCGGCGGCACCTATGTCTGCCGCGACAAGGGCGACCGCGCGGCCGCCGCCATCTGCGCGCGGGAAGGCTTCGTCCGCATCGACGCGCGCGACTGCGATCTTGTTCGCCTCTGCGACGACGGCGTCGCCTTCCTCGACCTCCTGATGAGGGCGCACTGATGGCTAAGGTCAACGCGGAGCGCATCACGGCCGCCGACATTCGCGCCGCCATGGCCAAGCGCTGGGCGCAGCCCGAATGGGCGGTGCTGTGGGAGGTGTCCGACAGCACCGGGGCTTCGCGCCACCGCTATGCAGATGCCGTGATGATGAGCCTTTGGCCTTCGCGGGGGCTGGAGGTGCAGGGCATCGAGATCAAGGTCTCCCGTTCTGACTATCGCCGCGAGGCACTCGACCCGCGCAAGGCGGAAGCGATCGCCAAATATTGCGACACATGGTGGCTGCATACGGCGCCAGGCGTGGTGGACGATATCTCCGCCCTGCCGCCGGCCTGGGGTCTGCGGGAATGGAACGGCCGGCAGTGGACGACGGTGCGGCCCGCGACCGCGACGCCGGCCGAGCCGATGAGCCGGCCGTTCCTCGCCGCGCTGCTGCGCCGTGCCGACAGCCTGCAGCAGGCGATGATCGACGAAGGCATCCGCGCGGCGGTCAAGGGAGCCGAGGCCCGTATCGAGGAGCGCGTTGCAGCGCTCGTCGCGCAGCGCACGCGGGCCTATGAGCGGCTCGCGCCGAAGGTCGAGGCCTTCGAGGCGGCCTCCGGGATATCGCTCAGCGGCTGGATGGCCGAGGACGAGATCGCGCGCATCGCCAGACTCGCAAAGGCCATCCACGATGCCGGCTTCCACGAGACCTATACCGGCTTCGCCGCAGGCCTCGATACCGTCCGCAAGGCCCTCGACGGGCTTGATAAGGCGATCGCCGCGCTTCCGTCGACCGGCGCGGTGAAGGACGGCTCGCCATGACGGTGGAACTGTTCGTCCGTCCCGACGCATCGGACCTCGTCGCCGCGATCGAGACGGCGCGGTCGCTGCTGGATGCCGGCGCGACTGAGGCGGCGCTCAAGGTTTCGTCCGTCGCGTATGATCAGGCGAAGGCGGCCGGCGATTCCGCCGAGCGTGTGAAGGCGTCCCGAGACCTGGTTGATCGGTCCCGGCGCATGCAGGCGGAGGCGCTGAAAATCGAGAGCCTCTGCTACGTGGCGATGGCGGATGCCGTCGACGAGGCTCAGGCGAAAGGCGAGATTGCCCGCAGAGGACGCCCCAAAAATGTTTCCGATAGAAACATTTTTACGCTCGACGAAATCGGCCTCGACCGCGGCAAGCTTCACGAGGTGCGCAAGCTGCGCGACCGTGTACGGCAGGAGCCGGATTTCATTGAGCGCGTGGTGGAGACGCGGCTGGCGGAAGGGCTGGAGCCGAGCCGGGCGGCCCTGAAGAGGGCGGCGGGGCACGCGATCGGCACTCGCGCCGCCTCGCAGGAGGAACAGGGCGACAAGCTCTACGAGACGGCGGCCGAGGCGACGCGCTCCCTGCTCGCGCTGGAAAGCTTTTCCGCGGTCGTCAAGGAACCGTTCGTCGGCAAGGGCGCCATCCTGCGGGTGATGGAGGCGGCCGGCTACGACATGGTCATCTCCGACCTTCGCGACCGCGGCGTCGCCACCCGGCACGGCGAGCTGCAGCAGGTCGGCAATTTCCTGCACTCCGAGCCCGGCGAGACGCTCGGCATGGATATCGTGTCGAACCCGCCCTATGGCCGAGACGCGAACGCCTGTCTTGCCCATGCGCTGCGCGTGCACCGGCCGCGCAAGATGGCGGTGCTGCTGAACCTCAACTTCATGTGCGGCTTCGACGATCCGGACCGGGTCTTCGTCATGGACGAGAACCCGCCGAGCCGTGTCTACGTCTTCACCCGCCGCCTGGAGATGATGCACCGGGACGGCTGGGCCGGGCCCGAGGCGTCGAGCCAGATGAACACCGCCTGGTTCGTGTGGGAGCGCAACGCGGACGGCACTTACGGCCTCGGCAGGGGCCGGTGGGAGACGATCCGCATCGACTGGAAGGTTTACGAGGCCGCGCCGCCGCTCGCGCCCGGCGAGGGCGGGCATCGCGCGGCACTCCTCTTCGGCCCCGTCGGGGAAGACTTCACTCGCACCACGCCGCGCCTGACGCTCGACGAGCGCGTGGACGGCGAGATCGAGCGGGCAGTCCTTTGGCTCAAGGAGATGCGGCCCTTCGACGCCGTCATCCTGCGCCGCGCCATCGGCGTGCGGCCGAGCGTCGCCGAGGCGCTGATCCTCGCCATGGCCGAGAACGATCTCATCGAAAAGGACGCGGAGGGCCTGTGGCGCCCGACCGCGCAGGGCCTGCACGTCACCGCCGCCGCCAATGCGGCCGACGCGGTCAGGGCGTGGCGGGCGGAAAGGACGGCGGCAGCATGACCCTCCAGGACTACGATTCCTTCCTGCGCGGAAAGATGAAACTGGCGACGGCCGACGGGCTCGACGTCGCCATGGACATGATCAACCCGGCGATGAAGCCGCATTGCCGCATCATCAACCGATGGGCGCTGAAGGGGGGCCGCCGCGCGATCTTCGCGAATTTCGGCCTGCACAAGACGGCCATGCAGATCGACCTCATGCGCGTCATCCGCAGGGTGACGGGCGGGCTTTGCCTGATCGTGCTGCCGCTCGGCGTGCGGCAGGAATTCTTCGCGGAGGCGGAAGAGCGGTTCGCCGGCGACTTCGCCGTGCGC
Source organism: Shinella agrisoli (assembly GCF_046557955.1). Lineage (NCBI taxonomy): Bacteria > Pseudomonadati > Pseudomonadota > Alphaproteobacteria > Hyphomicrobiales > Rhizobiaceae > Shinella > Shinella agrisoli. Next base: position 158,738 of record NZ_JBJIEP010000005.1, read on the forward strand.
CTCAGGTTCATCCGGTCCACCGACGAGATCACGCCGGCCGACCGCGACGCCGCGTCCGAAGCCGTGCCGCTCGTCTTCCTGACGAACTACGAGAGCGCCCGCGACGGGAAGATCGACCCTTCGCAGTTCACCGGCGTCAGCCTCGACGAGGCGGCGGTGCTGCGCGGCTACGGCACGAAGACCTTCCAGACCTTCCTGCCGCTCTTTTCCGGGGTGCGCTTCAAGTTCGTCGCCACCGCGACGCCCTCGCCGAACCGGACGAAGGAACTGATCCACTATGCCGGCTTCCTCGGCATCATGGACACGGGCCAGGCGCTGACGCGGTTCTTCCAGCGCAATTCGGAAAAGGCGGGCGACCTCCAGCTCTTCCCGCACAAGGAAGAGGAATTCTGGCTGTGGGTGCACAGCTGGGCCATCTTCCTGCAAAAGCCCTCGGACCTCGGCTGCGACGATACGGGCTACGACCTTCCGCCGCTGCGCGTGCGCTGGCACGAGGTGCCGATCGACCATTCGACCGCCGGCGTCGACCGGGACGGGCAGGGCCTCCTCCTGCGCAACACCGCGCTCGGCATCACCCAGGCGGCGGCCGCCAAGCGCGACAGCCTGCCGGCGCGCATCGCCAAGATGAGCGAGCTGATCGCTGAGCATCCGGACCTTCACCGGATCCTCTGGCACGACCTCGAGGACGAGCGCCGCGCGATCGAGGCGGCCGTGCCGGGCGTGCGCTCGATCTACGGATCGCAGGCGCTCGAGCTCAACGAGGCGAACGCCATCGGCTTCAAGGAAGGCAGGTTCCGCGACCTCGCGACGAAGCCGGAGATGAGCGGGGCGGGCTGCAATTTCCAGAAGCATTGCTTCTGGTCGATCTTCGCCGGCATCGGCTTCAAGTTCCACGACTTCATCCAGGCGGTGCACCGCATCTGGCGTTTCGGGCAGGCGCACGAGGTCTGGATCGACATCATCTATTCGGAGGCCGAGCGCGAGGTCCGGCGCGAGCTGGAGCGCAAGTGGCGCGACCACGACGCCCAGATGGAGCGCATGGCGGAGATCGTGCGCCGCTTCGGCCTCGACCGCCTGCCGGTCGACGACGTGCTTTCGCGCTCGATGGGCGTCACGCGCCGGGTCGAGGAGGGTACGTCGTTCCGCATCGCCCACAACGACTGCGTCGACGAGGCGCGCCGCACGCAGAGCGACAGCGTGGGGCTGATCGTCACCTCGATCCCCTTCGCCAATCACTACGAGTATTCCGCGAGCTACAACGACTTCGGCCATACCGACGACAATTCGCATTTCTGGGCGCAGATGGATTTCCTGACGCCCGAGCTCCTGCGCATCCTCTCGCCGGGGCGCCTGGCGTGCATCCACGTCAAGGACCGGGTCCTCTTCGGCAGCGTGACCGGGGAGGGCGTGCCGACCGTCTCGCCGTTCCATGCCGAGGCGATCTTCCACTACATGCGGCACGGCTTCCAGTTCTGCGGCATGATCACGGTGACGACCGACGTCGTCTACGAGAACAACCAGACTTACCGGCTCACCTATTCCGAGATGATGAAGGACGCCACGAAGATGGGCGTCGGCAGTCCGGAATACGTGCTGCTCATGCGCAAGCCGCAGACGGACCGGTCGAAGGGCTATGCCGACGTGCGGGTCCGGCACGAGCCGCCGCAGGTCATCACCGGCGACGGCGGGACGGCGGAGTGGACGGACGGGGACCGGCGCCCGCAGGTGCCGGGCATCGGCTACACGCTCGCCCGCTGGCAGCTCGACGCGCACGCCTTCTGGCCCTCGTCGGGCAACCGGCTGCTGACGACCGACGAGCTCGTGCGCATGGGCTCGAAATCGGCGATGAAGGCCTTCCGCGACATGGCGGCGGGCGACGCCGTCTACGATTTCGAGGCGCATTGCCGGCTCGGCGAGGAACTGGCCGCGCGCGACAAGCTGTCCAAGACATACATGACGCTGGCGCCGCAGTCGAAGCATCCGTCCGTGTGGACGGACGTCACGCGCATGCGCACGCTGAACGGCGAGCAGTCGCAGAAGAACCTCGAAAAGCACGTCTGCCCGCTGCAATTCGACATCGTCGACCGGCTGATAGAGCGGTATTCGGACAAGGGCGACCTCGTCTACGACCCGTTCGGCGGGCTGATGACGGTTCCCTACCGGGCGATCCTGAAGGGCCGGCGCGGACAGGCCTCGGAACTTTCCGCCACCTATTTCGAGGACGGCCTTCGCTACTGCCGGGCCGCCGAGGCGAAGATCGCCGTGCCCGACATGTTCGCCGCGCTCGGCCTGGAGGTCGAGGATGCGGCATGACCTCTCGCCCGCCATGCTGAAGCTTCCTCAGGATCCGCGCGGAATACCTCGCGATGGCGGGTACCTATGCGACGCCGAAGGCCTCGGCCTTGCGCGCGGCGAAGGCGCAGCTGCGCCAGCTCGCCGGCGTCACCCGCGAGGAATTCCAGGCGGCGTGGACGGGACGGCTGATGGAGCCCGAGCCGCGGGTGAAACTCTGGTCGGCGCTCGGCATCTCGCCGCACGTCCTCGGCCTGCGTCTCGTCCATGGCGGCCAGGAGGATCTTCGCGCACCGACCGGCCCGGAAGCGGAAAGCGAGGTGCCGGGATGACCGCGGTGAAACCGGACATAGACCGCGCCCTGCTGGCCACCGATGTCGGCGCATGGCTCGCCGAGAACCGCCTTTCGACGCGCACCGCCTCGGCGGCCGCCGAGGGCATAAACCCGGCGATGATCTCGCGCGCCTGCACGGGGCAGGTCCTGTCGGCGCAGAGCCTGCTTGCGCTCTGCCGGGCGATCGGGCGCGATCCCATGCGCTACCTCGTCATGGTTCCGCTCCTGAGAAATCAAGCTGTTACAGCAACCGGCACACGTGAAACACGGGAGGTGCGGCCATGAGCGATGCCGTTCCCCTGATCGACATCCTGCGGGACGCCGGAAACGACCGCGCGCGGGCGGAATGGCTGGAGGCCGTGCCGCTCCACTTTGTCAGCACCGCCTATCTCGACATCGCCGCCGTGCTCCATGCCGCCGGCTTCGCGCCCGGGCGCGCCTATCTCGACGCGCTCCATGCGCAGCAGCACGCAACACGCCTTCCCGACGGCCGCTATCCGGTCACCGTCGTGCTCGCCACCGAGGCGGCGCGCTCGGGCATGCGGGAGGCGATCAGAATGGGGGAATTGCATGATTCTGACATGCCGTGAATGCCCGCGCCAGCTTTGCTTTTCCGGCGACCATCGCGCGCGGGAGCGCGTGGCACAGGCCTTCGGATGGGCCGTCCGCAGGGGGGGGGGCTTTCGCTGCCCGTCCTGCGCGGACGGGCCGGCGTCCCGGGCTCCCGAGGAATTGAGGGAGGCTCGCCATGAAGCGCATGCCGTATAGCGCGGGCGCGGCCTTCGATCTCGACAACCGCATGACGGTGGTGCTGTTCGCCGGCATGGGCGGGGGCTGCGACGGGCTGGAGGCGGCAGGGTTCCACGTCCATCTCGCCATCAACCACGATCCCGTCGCCGTCGCCGTCCACCAGGCGCGGCATCCTCACACGCGCCATGAACGGTGCGACGTGTTCGAGGTCTGCCCGAGGAAGGCGACGAACGGCCGGGGTGTGCGCGTCCTGCATGCCTCGCCCGATTGCACGCACTTTTCCGTCGCCAAGGGCGGCAAGCCCGTCTCGCGCCGCCGGCGCTCGCTGGCCTGGGTCATCTGCAGATGGGCGGGGCAGGTGCGGCCGGAGACGATCACGCTGGAGAACGTTCCGGAAATCCGGACATGGGGGCCGCTCATCGCCAAGCGCTGCCCGAAGACCGGCCGCGTCGTCCGGCTCGACGGGTCTGTCGCGGCAAAGGGCGAGCGGGTGCCCGTGCAGGACCAGTGGTTGATACCGGACCCGAGGCACAAGGGCCGCATCTGGCGCGCCTGGCTGAAACACATGGCGCGCCTCGACTACGCCTTCGAGGGCAAGGTCCTCGTCTGCGCGGATTACGGGATTCCGACCATCCGCAAGCGCTTCTTCGGCATCGCCCAGGCGGGCGGCGCGCCGATCGTCTGGCCGGAGCGGACGCATGCGCCGCGCAAGGATGCCAGGCGCCTCGGCCTGAAACCATGGGTGGGTGCGCATACGATCATCGACTTCACGCGTCCGGTGAAGTCGATCTTCGGTCGGAAGAAGGACCTCGCGGAGGCGACGATGCGCCGGACCGCGCGCGGCGTGGTGCGGTACGTCGTCAACGCGGCCAAGCCGTTCATCGTGCCGATCACGCATAGCGGCTCCGACCGCGTGCATTCGCTCGACGAGCCGTTGCGCACGCTCACCACGGCGCACCGGGGCGAGATGGCGGTCGCGGTGCCCCATGTTGCGGTCATGCGCAACAGCGGCAAGCCGTATAGTGCTGCGGATGAACCTTTGCAAACGCTGACGGCGGGTGGAGCCAATCCCGCGCTGGTCGCGGCGACGATGGTTCAATCCGGCTACGGCGAGCGGGAGGGTCAGGCTCCGCGGGCGCTCGATATCGCCGAGCCCTCGGGTACCTGGGTTGCTGGCGGCGCGAAGGCCGCGTTGGTGTCCGCTTTCCTCGCCCAACACAATAGCGATCCGCGCCGGGACGGCAGCAAGGCCGCCCGAAAGGGTCGGAGCGTCGAGGATCCGCTCGCCGCGTTCACGACGTCTCCACAGGTTGCCGTTTCCGCCGTCTTCATGGCCCAACATTCCGCCGGGTCGCATCCCGGACAGCCGGCGCGCGACTTGCTGGAGCCTTTATCGACCGTGACCTCGGCCGGCACGCAGCAGGGCGTCGTCGCCGCTTCCATGCTCAACCTGCGCGGCACGGACAAAGATGGGCGTGATATTCGCGATCCGCTTTCCGCCGTCGGCGCCGGCGGCAACCATGCCGGCCTGATCCTCGGCTTCCTCCAGCACTATTACGGCACGGGCGGGCAGGATCAGTCGCTCGTCGATCCGCTCGGCGCGCTGACCGCGAAGGCCCGGCACGGGCTCGTCACCGTCAAGGTCGGCCGCGACACCTACGTCATCACCGACATCGGCATGCGCATGCTGGAGCCCGAGGAGGGCGCGGCGGCGCACGGCTTCGCCAAGGGCAGCCTGCCCGACATGATCACGATCGACGGCAGGACGCGGAGGCTGACGAAAACCGAAAAGTACCACCTGGTCGGCAACAGCGTGCCGCCGCGCATGGTGCAGCTGCTCGCCGAATGCAACGTGCGGCGCGAGCTCACAGCGGAGGCGGCGGAATGAGGATCCGGCCTTTGTTCGCCTGGTACGACCTTTGGGTGGGCGTCTTCTGGGATCGCCCTAAGCGGCGGCTCTATATCCTGCCGCTGCCGTGCGTCGGCGTCGTCATCGATCTTGGAGGTCCGTGATGTTCGAATGGGTCTGGCAGCCGTCCCGGCTTGTCTACGTGTGCGGCACGGTCAGCGTCGGCGCCGTGTTCCCGCCGGCCTGCCCGGGCGGCAAATGGCGCTGGCGCATGCTTGTCGACGGGCGGCTCTCGCCGGAAGAGGGCAAGGCGAAGACGCAGGATGAGGCGCGGCAGGCGGTCGAGAAGCGGTTCGCCGCCTTCCTCGACCGTGCGGCGCTGAAGCCTGCGATAGAGGGGAAATGAAGTCGTGAGTCATGATGCCACCAATTGGGCGGTGAAGGTGCGCGGCATCTCGTGCACCGAGGCGCGGGTGCTTTGGCACCTTGCCGACTGCCACAATCCGGTGTTCGGGTGCTATCCGAAACAGGATTATCTCGCCGATGCGTGCGAGATCGACGTGCGATCGATCCGTCGGGCGCTCGATTCGCTGCGCGCCAAGGGGCTGATCAACTGGACGGAGCACCGCGAGGGTAGGAACCGCAAGGCGAACCGCTACAGCCTTGCTTTCGAAGACGGTTTCCGGCGCCACGAAGGGCCGGAAGACGGTGAAGCTCAACCGGACAAATTGTCCGGTTCACCGGAAGCGTCAACCGGACAGGAGTGCCATGTTGAACCGGACAAATCCGACGGTTTGAACCGGACTCCTGAGTCCTCAATAGAACCAGTAAGGGAACCAGTAAGAGAAACCGGTAAGGAGAGAGAGGGCGCGGGCGCGCGATCTGGGCAGGGGCGAAAGGTCGAGACGCGGGCGGCGCTCGTGAAGCGCGTGCAGAAGTTCCTCGCCGGCGTCGGCTACGAGCAGGGAGAATGGAAGGGCTGGAGCGCATCGACGATCAACTACATCGTCCAGCAGTTTGCAGCCCTTTCCCCCGAGGAGCAGGATCGGGCGTGTGCGTGGCGTGATCGCTTTCTCGAACGGGCCCGGGGCGCCGTGCCGATGCCGCCCGGAAACTACTTCCGCGACCGTGCTTGGCAGATGCTCGAAATGCTCGATGAGGCTGCCATCACCAAGGCTGCCGCGTCGGCTGCGTCGCCGACCGAGAAGGTCCCCGCGCCGCCGTTCGGGCCGGTGTTCGGCGCCGTGCGCGCCTGGCTCTGCCTCCAGGGGCCGGACGACAGCCGGGTGCCGCTCGATGTCCGCGACCCCGTGATCCGCCATTTCCACGGGCTGGCACAGCAGGGCCTTCATCCGCTCGCGAGGAGCTACCTCAGCCGCAGGGGAATATCGCTGACCGCCGCGGGCGAGTTCGTCTTTCCCGACGGCTTCGATGCGGAGGAGCGGCGGCGGCGGCTCTCCGAGAGCGGCTTTCCTGAGGTCAACGCGCTTCACGAGAAAGCGAAGATCCATCAGCCGGCGGCTGTCGCCTCGCGCTTTCTCCCGTTGAAGGACCTCTGCGAGCCCGTCCCGGTGGAGAGCGTCACATTCGCGCAATGGCTCGCCCATGACGAACGTGTGGGGTGGCCGAGGCTGCCCGACCCCGGACGCATGAGCGTCGTCTGGTTTCCGAAGGGCGGGCCGGAAGCGCTGCCGGCGTTCGATGCGGCTGCGCGGGAACTTCTTGAGGCTGGCCGCTCCGATGCGGCGGAATGATGGGCAATGGTGACGAGGATGATGACGGTGGGACATGTCGACGGAAAGAAGCTTCCATATCGCCCTGTGGCGGAAGCTGAGCTCTCGCCGCGCGAGCGTATGCGTATCGAGGAGGCCTGCCATCGTGCCGATCGCCTGCGCGCTGGCCACGACAGCCTGGTTCATGCCGCTTCCAGGCATCGGCAGGACTTTGAGAAGATGGCGCGATGGATCGTGGCGACATGCCGGTCGGGTAGCGAGCAGGCGATCGTCGCGGAGCTGGCGGCCGTCGGCATCGAGGCGTGGTGCCCGACGGAACGGCATCGCCGGCCACCTCGGCGCGGGCGAAAGGCTGTGGATATCTTCCGCCCCTATTTCCGCGGTTACCTGTTTGTGCGGCTCATCCCAACGCAGGAGGCCTTTGCCGGTGTGCTTGCCGCCTCCCGTCTTCAGGGTTTGATGGGCAAGGACGGGCGTCCTTTTCTCATGCCGCCGAAGATCATGGATGCGCTGATCCTTGCGGCCCGAAAGGATGAGAAGGATCAGGAGGATAGGCCGAAACTGCCCTTCCGCATCGGGCAGCGTGTCTGCATCCGCTCGGGACCGTTCGCCGACTTCCTCGCGACGGTCCGTCGCCTCATTCCTGAGCGGTGGAAGATGGAGGCGGAGGTCAGTCTCTTCAGCCGGATGACGTTGCTGGAGATCGATATTGACTCCATCGAGGCCTGAGCATATCGATTCGTTCCATGGTCGTGACCGAGTCTCGGCCATCGGGATGACCGGGGCGTCTGATGCTCCTTCGGGATTGACTTGTTCTCCCCCGGCCCCGCCCTGACTGCCTCGATGAAGAGGCATCGATTCAGGGCCAGTGCGTAAGCTGTGCCTATTCCTCAGAACATGTTCGAAGCCGGCCATTGTGCCGGCTTTTGACGTTCAATTGGTATGGGAAGGTTGAGAACCATCCGGCCGCGCATACCTGCACTACCTCCTCGGATTGGTCGGGCACCCGGCGACGAGGCCGCAAGGCTTCGGGAGCGGGACCAGGTCGTCACGTGGCGCAGCTGGTACAAGACCGAGCGTTGGCGGAAGCTCCGCCAAGCGGTCCTTCTGAGAGACAACTTCGTTTGCCAGCAGACCGGTGTGCTTTGCATCGGCAAGTATCCCGCCGACGATAGCCCGGTCGTCGACCACATCAAACCGCATCGTGGGGACGAGACATTGTTCTGGGATCCGTCGAACCTTCAGACGGTGAGCAAGGCCTATCACGACAGCGAGAAGCAGAAGCAGGACCTGGTCAGGCCTAACTGGTAGCAGGAAGTATGGAAAAGTTATGAGCCGTAACCTCGGCTCCTACGATCGGAAATCGCAAATTGTGCGCGAAATCGAAGATTAGAAATCAAATTCGAGATTAGCCATAGGATTTTCAAACCTCCAGACGGGCTTAGGCCACTCTCCGGGCAAGGGGGGGCGGGTCAAAAGTTCGCAAGGCCTCATCCTCCCTGACCCGCGCCCCCCTCACGCAGAGATTTTATTTCCGCTCATGACCGATTTTTCAGCCTCGGACGACGACGACGCCGTCACGTACGACATGTTCGGCTTGCCGATGCTGCCGATCAAGGACCGGCGTGGGCGGCCTTCCTATGCGAAAAGCAAGGAAAATCAGGAGCTTGTTACCGTCCTTCGTACCGCCGGATGGAACCAGGAGCGCATTGCGCGCCAGCTCGGCTGCGACGTGAAGACGCTTCGCAAATATTTTTCCCGGGAGCTGGATGCGGGTGCCGACATCGTCGAGGCGGAGGCGCTCATGGTGACATACCGGAAGATGCGCCAGGGCAATTCCGTCGCGACCGGCCGCATCCTCGACCTTGCCGACAAGGCCCAGATGGCGCTGCCGCAGCGCCGCCAGCCGGCCGAAAAACCCGTCAGGCTGGGCAAGAAGGAGCAGGCCGACGTCGATGCCCGCTCCGGCCACGAAAACAACGAATGGGGTAACCTTCTGCAATGAGCCTCGCCGTTCGCGACAGCGACCTCGCGCCGCGCTGGACGTTCGCGTGCCCAGACTGGTGGGAGCGCCTGCAGGATGGTCGCTCCCTCATTCCGGAGCTTCCGCTCGATGCCGACAGGGCCGAGAAGGGGCTGCGCATCTTCGAGAAGCTGCGGGTTCCCGACATCGACAACAAGCCGACGCTCGGCGAGGCCTGCGGACCGTGGTTCAAGGATATCGTCCGGACCGTGTTCGGCTCCGTCGATGACGAGGGCGTCCGCCATGTTCCCGAGATCTTCGCCCTCGTCGGCAAGAAGAATTCGAAGACGACGTATTCGGGCGGCATGATCCTTGCGCTTCTGCTCGCCAACAAGACGCCGCGGGCGGAGATGCTTTTCGTCGGGCCGACGCAGGAAATCGCCGACGCGGCGTTCCAGCAGGTCGTCGGCATGATCGAAGAAGACGAGGAGGGTTACCTTCAGAAGCGGTTCCACATCAAGGACCACGTCAAGGTCATTCGCGATCGCGTCACGAAGGCGTTCATCAAGATCAAGACTTTCGACATGAAGGTGATGACCGGCTCGAAGCCCGTGATCGTGCTCCTCGACGAGTTGCACATCATGGGCAGCATCAGCTACGCCACGCGCGTCATCCGGCAGATCCGGGGCGCGCTCGTACGCCGGCGCGACAGCCTGTTCGTGATCATCACGACGCAGAGCGACGAGGAGCCTGCCGGCGCGTTCAAGGCGGAGCTGGAATATGCCCGAGGCGTGCGGGACGGCAGGATCGGCGGCAATGTCCGCATGCTGCCGATCCTCTACGAATTTCCGGAATCGATCCAGACCGACGAAGACAAGCCATGGCAGGATCCGCGCCTCTGGCCGGCCGTGATGCCGAACCTCGGTCGCTCGCTGCACCTGCAGAGCATGATCGACGATTTCGAGGCAGAGCGCGAAAAGGGCGAGGAGGCGCTTCAGATATGGGCGTCGCAGCATCTCAACATCCAGGTCGGCATCGCGACCCACGGCGGCCGCTGGATCGGATCGCTCTATTGGCCCGGCGCGAGCGACCGGCGCATCACGTTCGAATATCTGTTTTCCGAATGCGACGTGATCGTCGCCGGCATCGACGGCGGCGGGCTGGACGACCTGCTCGGGCTCTGCCTCCTCGGGCGGCATAAGATCACGCGCGAATGGCTGTGGTGGGGCAGGGCGTGGGCGCAGGAGGACGTGCTGAAGGCGCGCAAGGAGATCGCCGAGCGGCTGCGCGACTTCGCGAGAGCCGGCGATCTGGTGATCTGCTCCGACGCGACCCAGGACATTCGCGAGATCGCCGACATCCTGGAGAAGGTATGGCTCGCTGGCCTCTTCCCGGAGAAGGCCGCGGTCGGGATCGACCCGCAGGGCGTGGCGGCGATGGTGGACGAGATCACCTCCCGCGGCATTCCGGATGAGGCGCTTGCGGCCGTTTCGCAGGGCTTCCGCCTGTCGGGCGCCGTGTGGGGCGCGGAGCGGAAGCTGAAAAACGGCACCTTGAAGCACGCCGCATCGAAAATGCTCGACTGGTGCGTCGGCAACGCCAAGGTCGAACAGGCCGGCAACGCCATTCTCATCACCAAGAAGGCGTCGGGCAAGGCAAAGATCGACCCTCTTATCGCCGGGTTCAACGCGGTCACGCTGATGAGCCGGAATCCCGAGGCACGGCATCCGGCCGTCGACTTCGACGACCTCATCAAAAACGCGGTGGTGCTCTGATGGCATGGCTTTTGAGCGAGTGGTTCGGGAGCTTCTGGCGCCCGCGCCGCAGCAACCAGGCGGAGCCGGCCCGCACGTCGAGCGATCCCGACCGCTCCGTCGGGATCGACGCCGCGCTCCAGATCGACACGGTATGGTCGTGCGTGCGCCTGATCTCCGAGACCATCGGCACCCTGCCGCTTCCGGTCTACGCCAAGGATGGTGCGGGCGGCCGGTCGACGGCTACCGATCACTGGCTCTACGGGCTGGTGCACGACAGCCCGAACGCCGACATGACCGCGGCGGAGTTCTGGGAAGCGGCCGTCGCGTGCCTTTGCCTGTGGGGCAACTTCTATGCGGAGATCACGCGGAACGCGTCGAAGGAGATCGTCGCGCTCGATTTCCTGCCGCCGGACAAGGTGAAGGTCAAGCGCGATCAGTCCGGCGCGCGCGTCTACCAGTTCAGCGACGGAACCGAGCGCCGCACGATCCGCGAAGAGCGCATGTTCCACATCCGCGGCTTCGGCGTGGGCGGGGATGTGGGCCTCTCCCCGATCGGCTACGCGCGCAAGAGCCTGTCGCTTGCGATCGATACGGACAACGCCGTTTCCAGCGCCATGCGCAGCGGCATCCGGCCCGCCGGTTTCCTGGTCGTGCCCGGAAAGCCTTCCGCCGAGCAAAAGAAGGACCTGCGCGAGACTTTCATCGAGCCCATCACCGGGCCGGCGGGCACGGCGCGCGCAGGAATTCTCGAACAGGGGATGGACTGGAAGGACGTAAGGGGCATGCCGCCCGAGGACCTCCAGCTTCTGCAGGGCCGCGCTTTCAACGTCGAGACGATCTGCCGATGGTTCCGGGTGCCTCCGTTCATGGTCGGCCACACGGAAAAGTCCACGTCCTGGGGAACCGGGCTCGAACAGCAGACGATCGCGTTCCTGACCTACGCGCTCAGGCCTTATCTGACGCGCATCGAGCAGGCGATCCGCAAGCAGCTGGTTCCGGTCAACGACCGGAAGACCATCTACGCCGAATTCAACCTCGAAGGGCTGCTGCGTGCCGACAGCGCCGGCCGCGCGGCGCTCTACGCGACGTTCGCGCAGAACGGGATATCGACGCGCAACGAAATCCGGGCGCGGGAAAACCTGCCCCGGGCGGACGGCGGCGACATGCTTACGGTGCAATCGAACCTCGTTCCTCTCGACCGGCTCGGCAGCGCCGCATCGTCCGATCAGCAGGCCCGTTCCGCATTCCTGTCATGGCTGGGCCTCGAGGAAATCGTCACCAGCGCCGTGAAAAGCGCACTCATCGGGCACAACGGCGGCCCGCCACTGGAGAACGAACAATGAAGCGGAAGCATGGCACATTGAAGGTCCGCGACTTTGACCTCGAGGTCAAGGCGGTCGGGGACGACGGCTCCTTCTCGGGATACGGCTCGGTCTTCGGCGTCGTCGACAGCTACAAGGAGGTCGTCGCACCGGGAGCGTTCAGCGAAAGCCTGGCGGAACTTGCGGCCAAGGGGCGCCCGATCCCGGTGCTCTGGCAGCACCAGGGCTCGGCCCCCATCGGCGTATGGGACACGCTGGAAGAGGACGAGAAAGGCCTGCACGGGACGGGAACGCTGCTCGTCGAGCACGTCGCCCTCGCCCGCGAGGCGCAGGCGCTCATGAAGGCGCGCGCCGTCACGGGCCTTTCCATCGGATACTGGGTCCGCGAAAGCAGCTACGACGAGAAGACCGGCATCCGCACGTTGACCAGGCTCGACCTGGTCGAGGTCAGCATCGTGACGTTCCCGGCAAACGACGAAGCGCGGATCGACGCTATCAAGATGAAGCTCGCGCACGGCGAGCTGCCCACCATTACCGAATTCGAGCGGTTCCTGCGCGAGGCAGGCTTCTCGAAAACCAAGGCCGCGGTCGTCGCCAACCGCGGTCTTGCGCACCTGCTCCGGAGCGAGTCCGGGAGCGCTGGCGAAAAACGGGCCGAGATCGAGCAGATGAAGACCATCCTCGACGGCTTCACCCTCCCGAAACTCTAGGAGCAATCCCATGAAATACCTGAAGAACACGGCCGCATTCGCGGCCGTATACGACGGCCGTGCCTATGAGTACGGCCGCAAGGAAGCCGGTTCCGGCGGCGGCGAGGAAGCCGATCTTTCGGCCATCCGCAAGTCGCTCGCCGAAGTCACCGACAAGGTCAAGGCTTTCGCCGAGGAGGCGAAGGGCAAGTTCGAGAAGGGCGAGCAGCTTTCCGCCGGCGTCAAGGAGCAGGTCGACGAAGCTCTCTCCGGCATGAACGAGATGAAGGAGCGCCTGACCGAGCTCGAGCAGAAGGCGGCCCGCCGCGGCCGCGACGAGCAGGGCGACGAGGGCGGCAAGACGCTGGGCGAACTGCTCATCGAGAGCGAGGCCTTCAAGAACGGCGGGATGGACAGTTCCGCGCGCAAGTCCCTCCGCGTCAAGATGAGCCGCAAGGACATCACCAACGCCAACGGCACGGTCGGCACGGGCCGCAGCCCCGGCACCTCGCTCAACCCGTCCGACCGCCGGCCCGGCATCGTGGCGCCGCCGATGCGCACGATGACGATCCGCAGCCTCCTGATGCCCGGCGAAACCTCCCAGGGGAGCGTCGAATACACGCAGGAGACCGGCTTCACCAACAATGCCGCCGCAGTCGCGGAGACCGCGGCCAAGCCGAAGTCGGACATCACGTTCGACCTGAAGAACGCGCCGGTCCGCACGATCGCGCACTACTTCAAGGCTTCGCGCCAGATCCTCGACGATGCACCGGGCCTGCGCTCCTATATCGACGGCCGCGCCGAGTACGGGCTCCTGCTCAAGGAGGAGCAGCAGTTCCTCTCCGGCGACGGCACGGGCGCCAACATCCTCGGCATCCTGCCGCAGGCGACGCCCTTTGCCGTGCCCGCCGGCATGCCCCCGGTAACCGGCGTCACCGCCATCGACCGCCTGCGTATCGCCATCCTCCAGGTGGTGCTTGCCGAGTATCCCTCCTCCGGCTTCGTCCTCAACCCGATCGACTGGGCGACGATCGAACTGACGAAGGACAGCCAGAACCGCTACATCCTTGGCAATCCGCAGGAGGGGGCGACGCCGCGGCTGTGGCGCCTGCCGGTGGTCGAGACCCCGGCGATCGCGCAGAACACGTTCCTGACCGGCGCCTTCAACATGGCGGCGCAGATCTTCGATCGCATGGAGATCGAAGTCCTTCTTTCGACCGAGAACGAGGACGACTTCATCAAGAACATGGTGACCATCCGGGCCGAGGAGCGCCTGGCGCTCGCCGTCTATCGCCCGGAGGCGTTCGTCACCGGCGAGATCACGCCGGAGTAACACGGCGGCCAGCCGCAAGGGGCCGCCAGACCGGCGGCCCCGACAACAACCCAAGAGGACGTATCCATGACCGACAAGGTGGAAGTAAAGGCCCTCCGGCCGTTCGAGGGCGAGGAAGGCTACAAGGACGCGCGCAGCAAACCGTTCACCGTCTCACGCAACAGGTTCGCGGAGCTGAAGGCGAACGGCCTGGTCGAGGAGACCGGAGGGACAAAGAAGGCCGATCCGTCGGAGAACAAGAAGGCGCCCGAGGCCTCCAACAAGAGCGGAGCCAGGTCCTGACCATGGCCGTCACCGTCATCACGCCGCCGGAACCCGTCGTCTCGCTCGAAGAGGCGAAGATGCACATCCGGGTCGACGGCGGCGATCTGGAGGACGGCCTCATCGAGTCCTATGTCGCCTCGGCGACGCAATGGCTCGACGGACCGGCGGGATGGCTCGGCCGCTCCATAGGAGTGCAGCTTCTGGAGGCGCGCGGCTGGCTTTCCTGCGAACGGTTGCGCCTCGAATTCCCGCCCGTCCTCGAAATCGAGGACATCACGATCGAGGGGCCGGGCGGCGTCCGCGAGGCGGTCGATCCTTCGACCTACCGTCTCGACGGCGATATCCTCGTCGTCGCCTCCGGCGCTGCATGGGTCACGCAGCCGGATCATCGCATCCGGTATTGGGCCGGCTACGGTCACCGCGATCCCGGCGAGGCGTCGAAGTGGATCAACGAACCTCCCGCGCCCATCAAGGTCGCGATCCTCATGCTCGCATCGCAATGGTACTACAATCGCGATGCGGTTGCCGAAAGCCTGACGCCCCAGGCGATGCCATTCGGCGTCGAGGCCTTGCTGAACCCTTATCGGATCTATCGGTGACATCATGCCGGCCGCCGGAAAGCTCGACCGCCGCATAACCGTCGAACGGTTCACCTGGACTAAGAACGAATTCAACGAGGACGTGGAGGCGTGGGCGCCGTTCATCACCGTGTGGGCGCAGCGCAGGGATACGTCCGACGTCGTCAAGACCGAGGTGCTCGCCGCCGAGAAGGTCGGTTCGTACCTGCTTGCGCGTTTCGTGATCCGGTCGACGCCGGATGCCCGCAAAGTCTCTCCCCGGGACCGGATCGGCCACGATGGCAGGATCTGGGAAATCAAGGGGACGAAGGAGACGTCCGAAGGTCGCAGCCGCTTCATCGAGATCACCGCGGCGACAAAGAACAACGGAGGAAGCCTCTGATGGCGCGTCGCGGTTTTTCGGTAAAGGTCGAAGGTCTGAGGGACCTCGAAAAGGCGCTCGGCGACCTGCCGAAGGCGAACGCCAAGCGCGTGCTGACGAAGACGCTGAAAGAGGCGGGCGAGCCCGTCGCCAGAACGGCGCGCGCGCTGGCGCCAAAGGACAAGCTGCACCTGTCCGAGGGCATCGACGTTACCACGAAGCTATCCCCGCGCCAGCGCCGGCTCAACAAAAAGGAAAGCCCAGTCGAAATGTATATCGGTCCCGGACCCGATCCGGCTGCGCATCTCGACGAATTCGGCACGGGCGATCGCATCACCGAGGACGGGCGCAATCTCGGGTCCATGCCTGCTCAGCCCTTCATGCGGCCGGCATGGGATCAGCACAAGATGGGCGTGCTCGACACGATCGCCAACCGCACGTGGTGGGAGATCGAGCAGGCGGCCAGGCGCCTGGCGAAGAAGGCCGCGAAAGGCAGATAGAGATGGAAGAGGCGCTGATCGGGCTGCTGCTTCGTTCGGGGGCGGTGCGCTCCCTTGTTGCCGACAGCATCTACTGGATGCGCAAGCCGCAGAGGGATGCCAGCCCAAGATACATCGTGCTGCAGCGAATCAGCGGCCCGCGGAACTACACGATGCGCGGGGCGAGCGGGTACGTGCAGAGCCGGGTGCAGGCGGACGTCTATGCCGACACCTACACCAGCAGCAAGACGATCGCCCGGGCAATGACGGCTGCGCTGTCGGGGCGTCGAGGCGGCGTCATCCAGGGCATTTTCATCGATTCCGAAAGAGACCTTCCGGCAGCGGACGCGGGAGACGTCACTTACCTGTTCAGAACGTCCGTCGACCTCATCATCCACCATCACGAATAGGAGGGTCCCATGTCGGACACCGAAACCGCCATCGGCTACGGCCATGTACTGGAAATCGCGCTCGCCTCGGGGCCGTCGGCCTTCACCTATATCCGGGAAGTCTTCGACGTGACGCCGCCGGCCGACAGCGACGACACCGTCGAGGCGACGCACATGCAGTCTCCGGGGCGCCGGCGCGAGTATATCGCGGGCCTGACGGACTCGGGCGAGGCGTCCTACGAGATGAATTATGTTCCGGGTTCCGAGACCGACCGTTTCCTGCGCTCGATCCGGGGCAAGAAGCTGATCGTGCGCGACACGTTCGCCAACGGGGTCTCCATCGTCTACAACGCGCTGCGCCAGTCCTACGAGACCGCCGTACCCGTCGACGACCGGAAGACCGCGACGCTGACGCTCAAGGTGTCCGGCGAGCCGTACATGACGGAGGTCACGGCGCCGCGAAATCTCATCACCCCCGTTATCGAGGGCGTCGCCAAGGTGGGCGTGCCGCTGACGGTCAAGCCCGGCGACTGGGCCGGGGCGACCGATATCTCCTACCAGTGGGAGGCGGACGGCGCGGCGGTATCCGGCGCGACGGGCGAAAGCTTCGTTCCCGTCGCCGGCAACATCGGCGATGTCATCACCTGCGTCGTGACCGCTGCCAACGACAGTTTCACCACGGCCGCCGAGACCGCAGGCACTGCGGCCGTCATCGCGTAGGGAACAGACCATGGCCAATCCTCACCGCGGGCAGGTCGCGCTCGGCAACTACACGCTTTCCTTTTCCGTCAATGCGCTTTGCGAGCTGGAGGACCTGCTCGACAAGCCCATGATGGAGATCGTCACCGCCATCCAGACGCCGGAGAAGATGCGCATGAACATGGTTCGCGCCCTGTTCTGGGCATCGCTTCGCGACCATCATGAAGAGATCGACCTGAAAGAGGCTGGGCAGATCGTCTCGGATCTCGGCATGAAGGCCGCCATGGCGAAAGTGGGCGAGGCGTTCCGCCTCGCGTTTCCCGAAGCTGGCGCCGGCGCGGAGGCGAACGGAAAGCAAAACCCTCGCCGGGCGAAAGCGGAAAGCTAGATCCGCTTTCGCTCCTGAAATCCTGGGCTTCGACCGGCCGGGATGCGGACCAGTTCTGGCGTCTTACGCTTCGCGAAGTCCATATCGTGCTCGACGGCGAGGCCGACCGGCTGAGGCTGGAGCACGACCGCGCCGCCAAGTTCGCCTGGCACACGGCGTTCATGTCGGCATATGCGCCGTCGAAGTCGAAAGACTTCTGGCGCCTCAAGTCGCTTCTGTGGCGCGACAAGCCTCAGAAGCGGAAAATCGACACCTGGCGGGACAAGTTCGCCGCCATGTCGTCGTGGGTTTCGTCATTCAAGAAGACCTGAGCACCGTCGGTGCTCGCAACCCCCAGCAGGTGATTATCCATGGCATCAGCGGTCATCGGCGCGCTCCGCGTCGTGCTCGGCATCGATACGGCCCTGTTCGACAAGGGTCTGGCGGATGCGCAAAAGACGCTCCGCGGCGTCGGCCAGTCCATGCAGTCGCTCGGCAAAAGCATGTCAGTCGGCCTGACGGCGCCGATCGCCGCCTTCGGTGCCCTCACGCTGAAGACCGCCGGCGACTTCGAAGCCTCGATGAACCGGGTCGGCGCCGCCACGGGCGCGACCGGCGCCGAGCTGCGCGCGCTCGAAACCCTTGCGCGCGACCTCGGGTCCAGCACGTCGAAGTCGGCGTCCGAGAGCGCCGACATGCTGGAGATGCTCGCCAAGAACGGTCTCGACGCCGAACAGATCCTCGGCGGCGCGGCCGAGGCGGCGATCAGGCTTTCGGAAGCGACCGGGGGCGACCTGTCCCGGTCGGCCGACGTCGCGACGAACGTCATGGCGCAGTTCGGTCTCCAGGCAAAGGACATGGCGCACGTGGTCGACCAGATCACCGGCGTCACGCTGGCCTCGCAATTCGGCTTCGACGACTACGCCCTCGCGCTCGGACAGGCCGGTGGTGTCGCCGGCGCGCTCGGCGTAACCCTGACGGATTTCAACGCCGTGATGGCATCGACATCGGACGTGTTCAACTCCGGCTCGGATGCGGGGACGTCCTTCAAGACCTTCCTGACGCGGCTGGTTCCCCAGAGCAAGCCGGCGGCAGCCGCGATGGAAGAGCTCGGGCTCGAATTCTTCGATGCGCAGGGAAACATGAAGAGCATGGCGGACGTCGCGCAGGAGCTGCAGGACAGTCTTGCCGGCCTCAGCGACGAGGCGCGCACGCAGGCGCTGCAAAGCATCTTCGGGCAGGACGCGATGCGTACCGCCGTGGCAATGGCAAAGCAGGGGGCCGCCGGCATCCAGGCCGCGACGGAGCAGATCAACAAGGCCGGCATCGCCCAGGAGCAGGCCGAAGCCCGGATGCGCGGCTTCAACGGCGAGATGGAAAAGCTGTCCGGCGCGTTCGAGGAACTGCAGATCGCCATAGCCAAAAGCGGGCTTCTGGCGGCGATGACGACTTTCGTCGCCAACCTTGCCGAATGGGTGGAATGGCTGGCGCAGACGAATCCGGAAATCCTCAAATGGGGCACGATCGTTGCGGCAGTTGCGGCGGCCATCGGGCCGCTTGCTGCCGGCCTCGGCCTTGCCGTGTCCGGCTTTGCGGCGCTGCTTCCGCTGCTTGCGCCGATCGGCGTGGCGCTCGCCGCGCTCGTCAGCCCGATCGGGCTCGTCGTCGCCGCGTTCGCAGGCATCGCGGCGGCCTGGCTTTACTGGGACGAGATCAAGGCGGCGCTTCCGGAGTTCGGCTCAGCCGTGGAAACGACCGTGACGGCGATCAAGGCCTACCTGACAGGGCTCTGGGAGCAGATCAGGCTCGCCGTCACGCTGATCGTCCAGGTGCTGCAGGGCGACTTCGCCGGCGCGCTCGAGACGCTCAGGCAGATGTTCGTCAATGTCGGCCAGACCTTCCTCGATGTCGCGACCGTCGTCTTCCCGGATGCGGTCGAGAAGATAAAGGGCATCGCCCTCCAGATCATCGAGGCGTTCAAGGCGATCCCGGGCGAGATGCTGCGCATCGGGCGCGAGATCATCGACGGACTATGGAACGGCATCAATGCCAGGTGGGATCAGGTCAAAGGCAGCGTACGCAACATCTTCTCCATGATCCCGGGCATGGCGCGCGAGGAGACCGATACGCACTCGCCTTCGCGTGTGATGCACGAGATCGGTCTCGACATCATGCAGGGCCTGACGAACGGGATGAAGGCCGGCAGCGCCGCTGTGATCGGCGTCGCCGAGGAGGTTGCGAACGCGCTTGCCGACACGGCCGGGAAGGCGCCGGCCGCCGCGAAGCAGACAGCGGATGCGTGGAGCGGCCTCAGCAACGTCAAGAAGCAGGCGGACGAAACCGGAAGCTCCCTCGGCTCCATGTTCTCCGGCTTCGGTTCGTCAGTTGCCGCCCTCATCAAAGGCACGAAAAGCCTGCGCGAGGTTCTGGCCGACGTCGTCGCGCAGTTCGCCAGCAGCGCATTGCAGAACGGCCTGAAGGCGATGTTCGGCGGTTCCTTCGGCGGAGGGTTCAGCGGATTCCTGTCCGGTCTGTTCGGCGGACTCGTCGGCTTTTCGAGCGGCGGGACGATCCTTCCCGGCGGAACGGGCGGCATCGACAGCCAGCTCGTCATGTTCCGGAAATCGCCGAACGAGCAGGTCGACATCACGAAGCCGGGACAGCGCGCCGGCCGCGCCACCTATGCCCCCACTTACAATATCGATGCCCGAGGAGCGGACCAGGTCGCCATCGCCAGGCTGGAGCGTGGCTTGGCAGAACGCGACCGCACGGAAAGCAAGCGCATTGCCGGATATCAGCACCTGCGCCAGGCGAGGGGTGTAAGGGCGTGAGCCGTCTCCTTTCCATGCCCGCCGGCCTCTATCCTTCCGCGATGGAACCTCTCTCGGGCCCGCGTGCGATCGGCTCATCCTCCAGCACAGCCATCGGCGGGTTCACGCAGACGGTTGCTTCCCCCTTCGGCGCATGGCGCTGGCGGCTTACCTTTCCGCCACGGGCGGATGCGGAGTTCCGCCGCTACCGTGGATGGGTGACCGGCCTGCACGCGGGAGCCAACGCGACGCGCGTGCCGTTCGGCGATCCCGATATGATGACGCTGCGCGAGGCTGGCCTGAATGCAACGCCGGCACAGGAACGGTTCGGCGTTCCCTGGGGGAATGGCATGCCGTGGAGCAACGGCATGAACTGGAGCATCACCGCGCCGAACGTGGCGCTCGCAGCTCCGGCCGCCTTCGACACAACGATCGTTCGGCTTTCCGACGTCGCCTGGGGGCATCGCCTCGATATCGGCGATTACATCGGCTTCTTCCCGTTCTATTTCGGGATGCACATGGTAACGGAGGTTCGCGAAGCCGGGCTCTATCGCGTATGGCCGCCGCTGCGGAAGGCCTTCACGACGGACGACTTCGCGACGCTCTATCCCGTCATGGCGATGAGGCTGGAAATCGAGGAGGCGGCAAGCGCCTCCCGCGGCGTCGACGTCGCCGATGCGGCTTCCGTCACGCTCGTCGAGGTCTTCGACTATGACGTGCGCGATTATTTTACGGACTGACGATGGCCACACAGTTTTCCGAGGCTGAGCTGGAATTCCTTCGCCGGCCGCACATCGCCAGGGCGTGGTTCGCCGATATAGACCTTCCCTCCGGGCGCTGGCGCCTGCACAACGGCGTCGGGCGCAAGACGGTCGGCGGCCAAGAATGGCGCGGTGTTTCCGATCCCGGCGGCGGGCAGCTCGTTTCAATCGGCGCGGTAGAGGACCCGAGGTTCGGGCAGGCGGCGAAGATCGATATCGTGCTTGCCGGCGTCAACGTCGCATTCCTGCGCTCCGTGAAGGATCAGGGCCGGCAGATCGAGGGCAGGCTTGCCGACGTCTACTGGTGCGCCTTCGACCAGGAGACGCAGGAGGTGTGGCCCTCGGGGCTCAAGACAATGTTCCCCGGGTTCCTTTCCTCGCCGAAGATCAGCTGGAGCGGCATCGGTTCGCGGACGGTCTTGCTGACGATCGAAAGCCTCTGGCATTCGCAGAACTACCCCTTCGGAGGAAAGTGGACGCCGGCCGACCAGCGGGCACGCTTCCCGGGGGACAAGGGCCTCGACTATGTCGGGGTCAAGGTGCAGGAGATCATTCGTGCGTGACGATCTCGTCGAGCCGCTGCGCGCCTACATCGAGGCGGCGCAGGATGCGCCCATGGTGTGGGGCGTTTCCGATTGCAGCATGTGGCCGGCAGGATGGGTGGAGAGCGTGCACGGCCGTCCCATCTCCCTTCCGAAATGGTCGAGCCGGGAGGAGGCGCATGCGCTCATCCGCAAGGCGGGATCGCTCGATGCCCTCTGGGCCGAAGCTCTTCTGCCTTTCCACGGCGTCCGCGAAGCGGGCGTACCCGATTACGGCGATGTCGGGATCGTCGAAACCGGACGCTTCGGCCAGGTCGGCGGCATCTTCCTGCATGGCGGCTATTTCGCCTGGCGGGCCGAGCCTGCCGGCGTTCTCTTCCTCATGCCCCGCGATATCGTAAGGGTCTGGTCCATCCGATGACATTCCTGAAGATCTGCTTTGCCAGCGGCGCATCCTACGTCGCGACGGCGACGCATGCCTTTGCGGATCCCGTCTCGCTGATCGCGACGGCGATTCATGGCTTCCTGCTTTCGAGCACGGCCATTGCCGCGACGGCGACGGGCGTCATCGCGACCGTGGCGGCGAACGTCATCGTCGGCGGCGCTCTGCTCGGCCTGTCATTGCTCGGGCGCCAGCGTCAGACGGGCGCCGTCAACCCTTCGGACGCCAAGAATACGTTCGAGAGCAGCGAAAGCTCCGTGATCGAAGGCCTCGGGCGCGTGCGCGTCGGGGGCATGAAGGCCTTCGGGAACACCGATGGCTCCACGCGCTGGCGCCTGGTGTGCTGGCTGCAAGGACCGATCGACGCCGTCGAGGAATACTTTGTCGGAGGGCGGGCTGTCACCGTCGAACCGAACGGCGATGTCTCCTCGCCGCCCTGGGCCGTGCCGGGCGGATCGTGGATGAGGATCCAGGACAAGATCGGCGATGGAGCGGAGACGGCCTGGGGAGAGCTGATCGCCGCCTTTCCGACGCTCTGGAGCGTGGACCACCGGGTGCGCGGCATCGCGCAGTCCCTCGTGACCTACTTCAATCCGGGCCTTACGGAGCCGAAGTACCTGACCCTCTACCAAAGCGGCGTACCGGACACCGAACGGTTGGTGCGCGCCTCACTGATCTACGACCCGCGCATCGGGCTCACCGCCTGGAGCGACAACGGCATCATCTGCGCCGCCCACGTGCTGCGTCGCGATCCGGCCTTCGTCTACGATCGCTTCGACTGGAGCCTGATCGCCGCGCAGGCGGACGCGGCCGACGCACTCGTCGCCACGAAGACCGGGACGGAGAAGCGCGCGCGCTGCTCCGGCATGTGGGCGTGGGAAGGCGCGCGCAAGGATACGATGGAGGACATACTGCGCTCGATCGGCGCGGAAATCCGCCTGACGGCCGAGGGCAAGATCTGGTTCGAACTGATCGACGACGATCCCGCGCCGGAAATCGCCTTCACGCCGCGGGACTTCCTGGACTTCGATTGGGTGTGCGGACCCGAGGCGGTGGAACGGCCGAACATCTGCCGCATCAAATACTATTCGCCCGAGCGCAACTACGAGATGGCCGACATCGACCTGACGGGCATCGCGTGGTCACGCATCGAGGACGAGGTGACGCGCTACGGCCCCAAATATTTCGACGTCGAGCTGCCCTTCTGCCCTTCCGCCAGCCAGGCGCAACGGATCGGACGGCGTCTCTTCCTGCTTGCGCGCGGTGAAAGCGGCGTTGCCGTCACCAACATGGCGGGCCTGGCGGCATGGGGCAAATACTACGGCACGGTGGAGCTGCCCGACCTCGGCGACGTGGAGAAGGTGCGCTTCGCGCCGCCGCGCGTGGACGATGCCCGGGGGACGGTGGAGATCCCGTTCGCGATCTGGCCCGACCTGCCGGCGTGGAACCCGGAGACCGACGAGGCGGCCGCGCCGGATCCGATACCCGATCTTGCCTATGAGGGCGGACTTCCTCAACCGGACCCGCCGTCGGCCGCCTTGCAGATCACCTATCCGGGCGGCGGCAAAGAGCTTCGCATCGCCTACAGCCTCCCGGGCGGGCCGGGATCAATCGACGAGATCGAGGCGACCTACCGCAGCTATTCCGGCGCGCTTCCCGGGCCATGGGCTTCCATGACCGAGAAGTGGACCTTTGCCTATGCGGCTGCGGACGTCGAGGGAGATCAGGTCGACAGCCGCGTGCGCATCTTCTACGGCGACGACGGCAGCCCGTATTCGGCGGTGCTGAATACCATCGTCGGCGTCGACAACACCGCATGCGGCGCTCCAACGCTTGTCTCCGGAGGCGGCTCGGCCGGCGGCTTCAACGTCGCCCAGCTCAACGTGACGGTCTCCGTCAGCGAGCTTCGGGCGGCAGCCGTGCAACTGGAGCGGCGCTCAAAGTCCGGATCGGGATCGTATGGACCATGGGAGTACATCTCCATGCAGAACGCCCGGCCCGAGGAGAACCTTGTCTTCATTGATGCGCATGTCCCGCCCGGGGTCCCGGGCTCCACGGGACGTTCCGTGCAGTGGCAACTGATTACCCGCACCTCCGACGGCACGCTCGGCCCGCCGTCGGCGACCATCACCGTCAATATCCCGAACGACTGAACATCAGCGAAATAGAAGGAAGTCCCAATGTCGCTTTACACGAAGCGGGCAAACGACGTCTTTGCGCCCATGGATGCAGACGGCGCGGCCCGATCGGTCTTCAATCAGGAGGCTCAGGTCTGGGGCACGGAAGTCGAGCGCGACATCTCCAACGCTAGAGCGCTCGCATCATCCGGCGCACAGTGGAAACAGCCCGTCCGCGCAGCATCCGGCACCAACGTCAACATCTCCAACGCGCTTGAGAACGGCGACACCTTAGACGGCGTGACGCTATCGACCGGGGACCGCGTGCTTCTCTTCGGGCAGACGACGGCGAGCCAGAACGGCATCTATGTGGTTCCCGCATCCGGCGCTGCTGCCAGAGCCAGCGATGCGAATGAGGCCGACGAGTTGGTTGCGCTGGCTGTCTTCGTCAGAGAGGGCACGGCTAACGGCGGTAAGCAGTACCTTTGTACGACACGCGCGCCCATCACCGTTGGTACCACCGATCTGGTGTTTCAGGAGATTTCCGACCAGTCTGCACTGAATGCCGACATCGCGGATGCGCAGGCTACGGCCAACTCGGCGCAATTGACCGCCGACGAAGCAGCCGCGACCGCCGGGGGCGCCTCGATCGTTGCCGGCGAGGCGGGAATCTGGCCGCTCAGCGGCAACAACCTCGGTGTGACCTTTGCCATTTCCGCCGACGACGGCAAGATGCCTTGGGGCGTGCTGCCGGACGGGTCCTATTATGCGGGAGCGCTCCTCACCGAGATCAACTACGCAGGCAACAATCTCGGCCTCGTCGACGGTCTGGTGGGTGCGGGCGGGCGATTGCTCTGGGGTGTCGACCGTTGGGGCGGCGAGTGGATCGGGGGACAGTATTCCGAACCGGTCGGAAGCAACAACCTGGACCTGATCTGGGGTATCGTCGGAAGTGATGGCAAGGTGCCGCTGGGCGTGAGGTCCGATGGGTCGCTGATCGGTGCGCTGGCGCTCCAGGACGTCGGCGCGGTCGTGTGGGAGGCCGGCGGCAATCTCTACGGCCTGCTCGGCACAGAGGAGGTGCAATTGACCGCGACCGGCAAGGACGATCTGCCCCGCGTCGTGAACGAGCACGTGCATTTCCGCAGCACCCGCCGCCGAGGCGTGTCGATGACCTACCGGCTCGCCTACAACAATCCGGGTGATCTGGAGGTCTTCTATGCGTCCCGCAAGGCCAACGAGGTCAGTTTCACGATCGGTCAGTCGCTCGCGGAGGGCGGAGCTGCTGCGATTACCACGACTCCACCGTTCCCGAGCAACGCGCTCAAGCTCACGAACGGTCCAGTCGGCAAACAGTCGGAGGTCCTGACTGGTCCGCTCGTCCCACTGGCCGAGGAGGTTAACGAGACGATCTCAACCGGGATGGCCCGTAACATTCTAGCCGACGAGTTGGATCGCACGCTCGTCATGGCCGGTCAGGCGTGGGGCGGAAAGACCTATGCCGAATTGAAGAAGGGCGCGGCGGACGGCGTTTACGAAAAGGTGATCGCGCAGGCTGTCTATCTGGCTGGGCTGCCCGGCGGCGCTCATTGCCGTGCGGTGAACATCATCCACGGCGAGGCCGATGGACTGATCTCCAATGCCAACTATGACGCCGACTTGCGCGAGTGGCTTGACGATCTCAACGAGGACATCAGGGCCGCCCTGGATCAGTCCGACCGCATCGTCATGCTCACTTGCCAGACGTCGAGCGCGGCCGGCTATCGCTCGATCGGCGTCCGCGACACTTTCACGACGCCGTTTCTCCAATTGAAGGCGTCGGAGGAGAACGATGACATCTTTCTCGTCGGGCCGAAGTATCATCTTGCCTATCTCGACCATTCGCACATCGATGCAGCATCGACGCGCCTGTGGGGCGAATACTACGCCAAAGTCTACCGCCGCGTCGTCATCCACGGCGAGGACTGGCGGCCGCTGAGCCCGGCGACGATCGCTGTCAGCGGATCGGATGTCATCATCGACTGCCACGTGCCGGTCGCGCCCATTGTCATCGATACGACGGCTGTCACCGATCCCGGCAATCTTGGTTTCAACCTGCTCGATGCTGGCGGTGCGACCATCACAGGTGTCGCCGTGACCGGCCCCATGCAGATCACCGTCACTCTCTCGGCGCCGCCGCAGGCCGGCTGGCGGCTGTCCTATGCCTTCCACAACGGCGCCACCTCGGCCGGCAGCAACTCCGGGCCGACAACCGGATGCCGGGGCTGCATTCGGGACAGTGACCCCGAGCTATCCACCTATACCGGCACGCCGATGCGCAATTGGCTCGTCGCCTTCCAGCACATCTTTTAAGGAGCACAATCAATGGTCGGACGCATCATTCGCACCGGGCAGACGTTCAGCGCGGACCTGCCCATCCTCATCAACTACGATTATCGCCGAATCCTTGACCAGATCCTCGCCTTGCCGTCGCTGCGCGCGTTCTACGATTTCAGCGATCCCACCAAGATCACGAAGGACGGCAGCAATCTGGTTGGCCAGGTGCTCGACCTCGGCCCCAACGCGTTGCACCTCACCGCATCGTCTGGTGACCCCCCGACCTATGCGGAAGGCGCCATGAACAGCGTGCCGGCGGTACAGTTCAACGGGTCGAACAAGCTCACCAACGCCAGCCTGTTTTCCGGTTCGATGCGCCTCACCGTATCGGCCACGCTCTACGCGACGGGCGCGGACGGCACCAGCCGCATCTTCCTCGGCGACGGGGATGCCGCCAATGCAAATTTCTACACGAACCAGTCACACTTCATAGCGATGGGTGCAAACGCATCGCAGGCGGTTTCCGGCATCAAGACGGCCATCAAGCACTACCTTGCCACGGTCAACGACGTGACCGATCAGGTGACCGTCCGTTCGGGGCTCTCTGCTCCTTCGTCCGGCGCTCTGACCTACTCTCGTCCGTCCGGCTCCGGCAATGTCGGCGCGTGGAACGATGCCGTCACGACCAACCGCTACAACGGTTATATCGGCCATCTCGCCATCCTGGACGAGGATGTCAACGCGAATGCAGCCGTCGTGGCCTTGCTGCACGAATACTGCGTGCGGCGGTATCGCACGGCGATGTAAAGGCCAGTTGAAACTTCGTCGCGTATCTGGATGATGGCTAGCCTCGGTAAGGAGACTGAAATGACAGGTATGGATGAAGCGAAGCTGGCCGCATTCGAACGACGTATAGCGGACCTAGAGGCGCAGGACATGGCAAGTCGCTATGTTCTGCTGCAACTGATCTTCGTGTCAGCGGCTTCACAACCCGATGATCCGAACGAGTTTCTAAAAATGATGTTCGAATCGGTCAGTCGTCATGTCGATGAGGGAGAGACGATCCTTGCGGGCAAGCCCGATATGGTGGCGAAAGTCCGCCACACAATCGAGCATCTTTTTGTCACCGCAGGGCGGATGATAGATCGACTATAATTTGGTGGCGGCTCGCCTTGATTTTGCAAACAAGACCGCCTTCTCGTAATGACCGCGAAATCCATCGTTATCCTGCCTGCGATCCAGCTCCCGATTCACGGCGGTGCGGATATCCTCACATGTTTCCAGAACATCTAGGGCGTCCTCACTGTCAATCAGCAATGCTGAAGATACTAAAGGAAGAAGTAAGTTGTTTTTCTCCCCCACCAACTGGATAGATCGTAGGCGGTCAGCCAATGTTCGAGGGGTGTTACTTTCTTGCCGGTTATCTGAGATATTCGGAATTGGCTTCAAGTCCATATCGAGGGCATTCCGATACTTTTCGCCGCCAAGTCGCAAAAGCGCCTCCTCAGCCGTGTTTGGATCGGGGAACAGCGGTTCATTGTTGAACCGAACCTGAGAAAATGCGGATGTCACATTATCGATGACAGCGAGATTTTTTCGGAAAGCCGAAAGCGCGCTTTCGGACGGCTCCGTTCCCATATGACGTCTTAGTGCAGATGCACAACGGTGAATGGCTCCATCTCCCAATGGCCCCGAATGATGATCAAGGAAAGGCCCTCCATTCTCACGGGCCATTTCATGGAGATCCCACCATGAACGCAGTTGGGACCTTAGTGCCTCCTTGTCATAGGCGAGCGTGTACGCTCCCATCGGATCGAGTTGAAACTTATCAACTTTCTCATTGTGCGGATTATAATAGATTACGCCAACGTCGCGAGCCAGCGCCTCTAGAACACCGGACGCAAAACGCTGGATCGAAACATCGCAGTCCTCGATTTCATCGTAGAAACTCCTAGATGTAACGAGTTCAGGAAAGAGCTTTCCGGTATCGGCGGGATGCCTAGAGATTATCGGCTTCATCCCAAGCTCTTGGATTGCCTCGACGCAATCAGATAGCCACTGGTCCCTATGTTCGACCAGAACACCGTAAGAAAAGTTGCAGTTGATCAATACGCTCGGTGTTTTGTCCTTTTGCCACACCCTCTTCTCTTTTGTGCGAAGGGATTCAATGCGAGGTACGCCCACAGATTCGACGATCGCGTTATGGCCTTCAAAGTATTTTTTGTCGAAGTCTCCTGGCAAGAGTACGACATCGCTAGTTTTATACGCAAAACGCCGCCAGTGTACATCAGCGTCATCATAGTCTTGTATTCCTTCGACAATAGCGACCGTTCGAATGCCGGCTGCCTTAGCAGCAACCAAGATCGGTCTCGTCACCGGGTCCCAGTCGTTAAAAGTCACAATTGCCCGAGGTTTATATCGCCCTAACACAAACTCGCTCAGTGCGATGAGTTCAATGCCATGTTCAGCCGCGGCCGAGCGAACCTTGCCGTCCCTCCACTCTGCTGAAATGTCAACGGTGATGAATTCAATCCCTATTTCATTCAGGCTTTTTCCGATGAGAGAGATAGTCCACACATGATAAGCTGAGTGAGGAATAAAGACGATTTGATACTTGCTTTGAAGGTTAGAAAACCAAGGCCTGTCTTGAGAGGGGTTCGGGTATATAGGTGTTCTATCTACAACCGAAGCCGAACCATCGTAAGATTTACGAACCGAAGATACTATTAGGGCAGCTAGATTTTCGGCGCTTTCACGATCCGCATCGGGCAGAGGGCCTGCAATTGACTTCTGACGACGAACTCCGTTCTGAATTATTCCTTCTATTGCTTTTTCGCTATGGGTGAGCAGGTGTAAATCTGGAATTTCACGCTTGACTAATTTTGCGAGCTCCTCTGGGCTCTCTGGATCAGAGCTGGCAAAATTCATTCCGACAAACTCAAGAGTTCGTTGTATTTTCTTTTCTTGCGCTGCGTAGCTGCTAAGCGGCTTACTCATTCTATACTGCGGAGACCAGTCAAGTTGGTCCACACTCAACGGTCGCTCGGCGCTGTTGATAATCGAAAGCGATAGGTCAAGGTGAGCAAGCGGTTGCGCGCGTACCATACTGCCGGCACGCCGCCGATAAGTGACTGAAGCAAATTTGGCCGGCGCAAAAATGAACCCGGCGCGCAGAATTCGGAGCCATAGGTCGAAGTCTTCGGCTTGCTTAAGACCGTGGTTGAATCCGCCCGCTCGGCGCAAGACGTCCTTGCGGATCATTGGCTGATTGGCGTTGAATGGGCAATGACCGTGAGATGATGCAAATGTTACGAATGGTAGCCCCATTGGTTGGCTGTCCGGAGCCGTTCTTGTCGGTTCGTCGATTTGAACGCTTCCGCAATACGAACCAGCAAAACGATCACTGGTTCGCCTTCCCCACCGGCAGGTGTTTAAGCGAACCTCGATACTGTTTTTCATCATCAGGTCGTCGGAATCGAGGAAGGCAACGAATTCCCCGCGAGCGGCGCGAATGCCGGTGTTTCTGGCCCCCGAAAGGCCGACATTCATTTTATGAGTTATGAGTCGAAAACGCGGGTCTGCGAAATGTTTCCTTGCTCGTTTAAATGAATCATCAGTTGAGCAATCATCAACAACAACGCATTCGAAATTTTCGAATGTTTGAGCCGCGATGGAGTCCAGCGTCCATTCTAGAAAATGACCTGAATTATACGACGGGACAACAATAGTTACTTCAGGATTATTCATGATGTGAATCCAAGCTGTTAATATTACATTTATACGTTTAGAGCTTCTTCGTCACATATTATCTGGTCTAGTTGCTCAAGCTCGTCACGCGCCTCAATGGATTTTGTAATGGGATGGACGCAATGTTTAAGGAATGTAGTCATGACGTGGGAAACCCCTTCGGGCTTAACTTCCCGAAGGTCTTCGGCGAAATATTCTCCGCGGGTGTAGTTTCCAGTGATGATTTCATATGATGGAAAGTAATGAGTAAAGCCGTACCTTCTTACCAATTGATCCGCGGCAGACCGTAGAATTGACTTGCTCACAGTGGTAGAAACAAGGACATGGCGAGGCTCGAACGTTGCCATGAGCGGGACAGGAGAAACGGTGAGCAATACCTCAGCCCTCGGGTTCACTGCCTTCAACTTATCGAGAAACTCGGCCATATCCGAGTATACCTCGTCATATCTAAAGTTAACCGGCTCGTACTCATCCTCGCTCATGGTGCCTGCAACAACCCCTGGAGCTATGGGTAGGATGGCGCCGGTGGATTTATGCCGCCATGCTTCCGTAAGGCCGAGCGTAAAAATAAATATATCCAGTTCCTTAAACATTCGCTTGACCGATAGCAGGTGCCTTTTTCGATCAGAAAGCATCTCTCCGTTGTCGGCAAAGCCTTCCGCAGCCACCTGCGGACGAAACGGATCCACCACCCGGCCATCGTCTCTAAACCAATCTGGCAAAATTGGGTCGAATGCATCGAAAGCTCGATCAAAGAGTTGGAGGAGTTGTTTTGCAGTGTAAACGTTCCCATAACGCGCCGAGAATACACCGTATCCATTGTTGAACGCCTCCGCCCGCGACATAGGGACAGCGGGGCTTTCCGCAATAAAATAGTTGTAGCCGCTCGATGAAAGGGACTTAGCTATGTGCTGGGCGAAGCAGCTCCCAGCAGTCGCGATTTTATCGCTAGGCTTAATAAAGGGAAAGCAATCAACAGCAAGGTCTACGTCTTGTGCCTGGACGTTCTTGAAGCTTTTCATCCAATTTTGATAGCTTGGTAGTCCGGCATAGGGATGTCTCCGCGCAGGCTTCTCTACTTTGGCTTGCTTTTCGAGTACGCGCTCGAAGATGTTTTTAGCCATCTCCACATACTTCGGTGTGAATCGAGGGTTGGCAAGCACCTCCTCTCCCATCCCTGCGTATTTTGCCATTGAGCCTTCAACGAAGTCGGTAAGTTCGTAGAACTGGCGACCGTTCGAAGCTGCTTTTAAGTCGGCCTTGAAGACATATCCTCCGCGAAGGCCGAGCCTAGCTGCGACCTCCGGAAACACGGGGAAAACAGTGCTTTCAGGAAAGGTATCGACTACATAGTGGTCAGCGTCGGTATCTCGGCACGGGACCCCCGCTTTTTTCAACAGAGCCGTGGTGAATAGGGATAACAACTGCGCAGTGGGATGGTTGATGGTATGCATCATACGGCTTGACGCCATCAACTCCCCTATGTCTCGTGAGATTTCTATCCCAAACCGCTTTAAGCTATTTGATAGGCGCGCTACCTCACTCTCAAATAACGAATAATAACCTATCCCTTCGTATACTTCATTGCAATAAAGCCTTATAGCGTCATCGGTGCTGTATTTAAAGTTGAATGCTAAGGCTGCGATTGATGAATGGTAGTCTCCGATTGGCGACTTATATTTTCCGGATCCTAGATAAACACAGTCAGGGTGATATCCATTGAATGACAAAGAAGGGAATTTGATAACTTTTCGATGTGATGCGGAAACATCAGAATCCTGGAAGAATTCAAATTTTTCTCCTATTAGTGGCTGAGTGAAAACCACATCTGCGTCATCCAGCAACGAGCGGTATTCCTTCGCTCCGAACTTAATGATATGGGACGAGTGAACGACTTGCACATCAGCGTCCAGTGCGAGAATTTCTGCCATTCTCGCTATGAGCGTTTTCTGGCAATTTCCGACAAACAATAGTTTTTCTTTAGCCATAGGAATACTCCTGCACCCGCATTCGTGAGGCTTCTCACTAAGCATTTTCGTCCTGCCTACGCAACCGACTGGCAGGAATGACACCTCGCCTCCAGGAGGGGAGGCCGCGCAAAAGAGCTACTCTGCAAAAGCAGAACCAAGCGCGGCATCGTTGTGATCGCGATGCTGACCGTGCCTAGGAGAAGGAAAGCATCGGCGGACCGGGGAGTCTAGCCCATAAAGCTGCAACCGCAAATCGCCAGAGTTATCCGCGACCCTCAATGCCCAAGGGCGATTCTTCTTTCTCTTTCTTTTTGGTTTTTGAAGTGGCTTTATTGGTGGAACTGGTGTTGGCGGAAGGGTGCGGGTTGATTTTTGTGATTTCATCAAAGGGCTTCACGATCTAATGGACCGTCGCGCGTTCATTGGTGGGAGTGTCATGGCAACGCTGGGGCGCCAGGTCATCACTGATGATCTTCGCGTTGCCGCCGAAAAGACGACGAGTACGACTCTTCACCTTGCAGCAAATGTCCACGACCTAGGTGCTCGGACGAATGCTACCGCGCAGCACGTTCCGGCCTTTGTCGCGCGTATTTCTGTTACTCACGCAGGAATGGCGCTGGATTATGTTCGCGACGCCGCGGGTACGGCTTTGAAGACCGCTGATGGCGCGAGGTGGTCTCCGGCGGGTGTTCCAACGCCGCAGCACTGGGGCGCTGTTGCCGACAATAGGACGGACGCAGCACCGGCAATCCAATCTGCTATTGATTATGCGGCAAGGAAAATTGCGACATTGCTTGCTGATAATGTGGATATAGCTAGTTATCCCGTCGATATCCCGCCGGGAATTTATAAGGTCAGTACGGGCGTCATTGAGGTGCCGACCGGCGTGGAACTTCGCGGCGCTGGGATTCTCCTGACTGTACTGAGTGCATCCGGTTCCGGCACTATCGTTACGCTTGGTAGCAATGAGCGATGGCACGCCGGCGTTGCGCTCAGAGATATTGCAATAGTTGGAGATGGCACAACCTGGACGGCGCACGACGCCACGCCCGGCCAAATTGGCGTATCCATGGAGCGTGGCGTCCGGCTGTGCGAACTGCGGCGTGTGACGGTCTGGTCTTGCGACACGAATGTCAAAATCACCGGGTTTGCCTGGGGCCTCTACGATTGTTACGTCATGGGCGCCCGTACCCACAATGTGCATATCCTTGACGGAACATCGTCGCAGTTGGTGGGGGGTAGGTACGAGTTTTCCGGTGAGGCCAGCATATTGATGGAGCCGACCGGCCCCGGCGCGAACGGCGTCACCACAGCATTGACGATTCAAGGCGCTGCGATTCAGAACTCCCAAAAGCAGGCTATTAAAGGATACCTCGTGAATTCCCTCATCGTTAAGGGGTGTTTTTTCGAGGGGAATAATCGAAGCGGCGAGTTGCTGCCGGACGTCGATATTGACAATAGCGGCGTTCCCTCCGGCCAACTTGTCTTCACCGAAAACTCGATGGTCAACACACACGGCACTGCAGTCGGCAACGTTGCGGTGCAAACCGTTGACGTCGACAATGTGATCATCACGAACAATTTTGCGCGCGACACCACCTCAGCAGCCGATTGGGACTTCTTCTATCGCCAGATGGGCCGCGTGAAAGAGTTGGTATACTACGGCAACCGTGTCCAACTAGATGCCAACGCAGGACCAGACTATTCGATCGATCAACAAGGTATCATTGATCGTGCCTTCGTCCTAGCAAATGAGGCTGGGCATCCATCTAGTCTGCGAAACCTCGCCATCAATGGCGGATTTGATGTCTGGCAAAACGGGACCAGCTTCTCGCTGAACGTCACTCAGGCGGCCGACAGATGGTGGCTTAATCTTTCCGGTGCAAAAGGCACTCTGACGCGCGAGGAATTCACGCTCGGCCAAACGGATGTTCCTGGCAACCCACGGTACTTTGCCAAGCTTGTCACGACTATCCCCGGCGACAATTCCGGCATCATCCATCGCATCCACGACGTTACGCATTTCAGTTCTCGTACCGTCACGATCTCGGGTTCCGTTTACAAGGCTCGCGGCGGCGCACTAAATGTCTTCGTCCGGCAGCACTTTGGCGAAGGCGGATCGAAGCCCGTCGTCAGCCAGATCAAGTCGATTGATGTTGTTTCGTTAGGTGACTGGGTGCGCTTTAGCAAGACGTTCCGTCTCCCATCGATCTCGGGAAAGATACTCGGAGCCGATGGGGACCATTGTCTCGAAGTTTTTATCGTTAGTCCTGCCAATGAGACGGAAGAGATTGGATTTGCTTCCATCCAAGTCGAGTATGGTCCAGTATCGACGCCATTCGAGACATTGAGCGAGCGAGGCGGCTACTCCGCCGAATTGGCGCGTTGTAAGGTTTTCCGCGAAGTCATCTCTGCTGCCGACGACGGCAACACGGAATTCGGCGCGGTATTCGCGCAAACCTCGACTGAGGTCCGCGGAACACTTCACTATTCTGAGAAAATTCGAAAGCCGACCATTACGTCTAGCGGATCATTTAAGGTTGTGCCCGCCCCATCGGTGGGAATCTTCGGCTCGATGTCGTTCTCACGGATCGGCCGTAAGACGGCCGGTATGGTCATCGCTGTTGATGACGCCATCGTTGGCATGCCCGGGACCTTGACCGCGGCGTCGGACACTACCGCTAAAATCGTTGTGGACACGGGTTTATAAGTTCTTGCATCGGACGATGGCTGGCGTATCGGAACCTGAAAGGGACATTTGCCCATACGCCATTGTCGCGGTTCCTCTCCGCCTTTTCAATTCCTACACCCTGGTCGTATGGGTGAAGTATGACTCCAGCACTTCTGGCGATGTAAACGGCCCGAAGTAGCCGACCGTCATGTCGAACGGATCAAAAACCAGCAAAAAGTCGTCCGTTCTGCTTAGTCTGGACGAAACCTTTTTCGCGAGGTCGACAGCGCTCAATTCGGATTCGACCAAAAAGAACGACGTCATCTCCTGCCATAATCCTCTTCCGTCCGTGTGGAAGGCATCGAACACCGACTGGCGCCGTTCTTCACACGTCCTGCCGTCAATGTTCTTGTCGGCGATAGAAATAGAAACGCAAAAAACACTCATGAAATCCTTCCTCTTTTAGGAAGGATTCCACCAACTCGCTTTAAAGTCGAGCCATTTCAAGAAAGGACTCCACCATGAACCGCGCAGCGTTTTACGCCAGCGTGCGCTCTCGCACGTCCGGCATTTTCGGCACCTCTCTATCCCAGGCCCAGGTGCAGGGCACCGAAGCCATTCTTGACGAGGCGGAAACGCGAGGGACGCCACTTCGTCATCTCGCCTACATTCTCGCAACGGCCTATCACGAGACGGGCGGCCAGATGCAGCCGGTGAAGGAAACCGTTTATGCATCCAGCAAGGACCGCAATCCATCGGACGAGACGGTCATCAAGCGTCTGGGAACGGCATGGAAGGCCGGTAAGCTCGGGAGCGTCAAGACGCCGTACTGGCGCAAGGACGCGGACGGAAAGGCGTGGTTCGGCCGCGGCCTTGTCCAGATCACCCACAAGGCGAACTATTCGAAACTCGGGCTGCTGATCGGCGTCGATCTGGTCAAGGACCCGTCGAAGGCGCTGGAGCTTTCCACGGCTGTCAAAATCCTGTTTGTCGGGATGGAGCTCGGCAGCTTCACCGGCAAAGCGCTTTCCGACTACATCGGCGATGGCCGCGCCGATTACGAAGGCGCGCGCCGGATCATCAATGGCACGGACAAGGCGACGAAGATCGCCGGACATGCGCGGGCCTTCGAGCGCGCGCTTGTCGCTGCCGGCTACGCCGCCGGACAAAGCGCGTCGGCCAAACCGAAGCCGTCGCCGGCGGAACGCGCCGCCACCGATCTCTACACCGACAGGACGATGGTCGAGATCGTCCAGCGCCGGCTCTACGAGCTGGGCTATACCGAGGTCGGCAGCCGCCGGGCCGACGGCTCTTTTGACGGCAAGATCGGGGACATGACGAAGGCGGCGATTCTCGCCTTCCGCAATGACAACGGCCTGCCCGTCGCCGATGTGATCGACCGCGAAATGCTCGAAGCGCTCGACAAGGCGCCGAAGCGAAACCTCCCGCGCAGTGATGCGCCGGCCGACCAAGTGCGACAGAGCGTGCCGGAGGTGAAATCCAACTGGCTGATGAAGGTCGGTGCCTACCTGGTCGGAATCCCGGCGGCGCTGGGGACGTTCTTCGACGGCATCCTCGGCAACCTCGGCGTTGCGAAGAGCTATATCGACCCGCTCAAGGAAAGCTTTTCGGATATTCCTGGCTGGGTGTGGTTCGCGAGTGTCTTGGTCATCGCTGGCGGCACCTACCTGATTGCCAGCCACGGCGAGAAAAAGGGCGTCGAGGCGTTTCAGGAGGGCGCCCGCCGATGATCCCTTGGTCGAAGATCATCCTGGGTGCCGCGCTCGCCGGCGTCCTCATCTGGCTCTACGCCGAAATCCGTGACCAGGGCGCGGAAAGCGTCCGCAACTCCATCGAAAGGCAGAACAATGAAGCTGCTCGCAAGGCTGATGATGCCGCTCTCGATTATGACGGCTGCCGGGATGCTGACCGGATGTGGGACTTCCGCGCCGGCCGATGCCTCGGGGCTGCGTCGGGTCGTGGGCGTTGACCTGATCGGCGCCCGCGGCGCGACGGATGCCGATCAACGAAAGATCGACCGGACGGTCGTGCGGCTTTGTGCGGGCGGCGTGTGGCGAGTTGACGAATGCGGCCGCCATGGCGAAGCCCTGAGATGAGCGGCCCCGCAGCTGGCTCGCCGGGCCTCTGGATCCGCATCCAGCATCGGTTCGGCCCCCGCATGATGGAGTGGTTCATGGCCGCGCACACGGCGGTATGGGGATGGGTGCTGCTCTTGCCGGACCGCGTCTTCGACCAGCCGGCATGGGCGGGGTTTCGCCAGATTTTCCGCGACGAGGACGTGCTCGGCTGGATCATGGTCGCGCTCGGCGTCCTGCGACTCATCGGTCTCGTCGTCAACGGCGCCCGCAAGGACGTCACCCCGCACATCCGGCAGGTTTCCGCCGGGGTTGGCTGCATGATCTGGGTCGGCATCACATACGGATACGCATCTTCCAATATCGTGAGCACCTGGCTCGCCATCTATCCGCTCTTCGCGGTCGGCGAACTCGTCAACATCCACCGCGCCGCTCGCGACCAGGGAGAGAGCATCCA
Source organism: Shinella agrisoli (assembly GCF_046557955.1). Classification (NCBI taxonomy): domain Bacteria; kingdom Pseudomonadati; phylum Pseudomonadota; class Alphaproteobacteria; order Hyphomicrobiales; family Rhizobiaceae; genus Shinella; species Shinella agrisoli. The sequence continues at coordinate 195,826 of NZ_JBJIEP010000005.1, forward strand.
TGGAAAAACTGGCTGATCTGCCGCCGGCCGCGCTGATCACCTTCGGCGTGACGCTGGCGATCATCTTCGCGGTCCAGCGCTTCGGCCTTTGGCAAGGGCAGAGAGCCGCGCCGGCTGCCGACAATGCACAGGTCGCGGCCGTCATCGTCGATCCGTCCGCGCTCAACCGGGCGTCCGCGGCTGGCGAAGCCCTGGCGGAAGCGCTGCGGCTCTGCGTCAAGCGCGGCGACGATCACACGCATATGCTCTGCCGGCGCATCGAGGCGTTGACGGACGCGGTGGAGGCGCAGACGGCGGCGATCAACGCGATGATCCTGGAGATGGCGCGGCGGTCGGGGAAGTGAAACGGAGCGGTCAACCGCGACGAACTCGGTTTCGACCGGCAGCTTTTGCGCGGTAGAGTGCTTGATCGGCGGTCGCGAGCAGCGCCTCGATGTTTTCACTAGGATGACTCTCCGACGTTGTAACACCGATGCTGACGGTGACGGACAGCCCGGAAAACTCCTCCGCCGCGTCCTCGGTTGCTTTGCGAATCCGCTCTGAGATTTCGGCGGCTTTATCCATGTCGGTACCCGGGAGCGCGATCGCGAACTCTTCACCGCCCATTCGTCCGAACAGGTCGCCAGGCCGAAGGATATCGGACACAAATCTGGCAAATGCCTTAAGCACCGCATCGCCCATCGCATGACCATGGTTGTCGTTGATCTGCTTGAAATGATCGATGTCGACCATGAGTATGGCGATCGAGCGCGCAGTCCGAGATGGGTCGCCCAGCAGCTTGCTTGCCATGTCCAGGAAAGTCTTTCGGTTTAAAGCACCTGTCAGGCCGTCCCGGCTCGCCGCGTAGGCCAACTGCTCGAGAAGCTCACGGCGCGCCGTATCGATGCTGGCGGCTGTTAGCGGAGCCAATGCGATCAGGGCGATGCCAAGCCTCAATGACGATGTCGTTGCCAGAGGGTCGCCCTGGACATCGATCTGGATTATGCCGGCGGATATGGCGACGAGCAGCCAGCTACAGGTAAGCATGGTCAGCAACGCGACGTTAAAGATCGAATATGTCAACGCACAGAAAAGCAAGGCTGGAACAACGAATGCGACGGCCCCCGGCCCCCCGATCCAGACGCCGGCCGCTACCGTACAAAAAAGGACCAGCAGCGGTGCAACTTTCGCTCGGCTACAGGTTGCGATTGACAAACACCAGGTGCGCCAGCCGCTCGCACTCAACGGAAGTGTAAGCATAACGGGCAGGATGATAAGGGCATTGACGAATTCGGTGACAAACCAGAATTCCAAGCCGGACAGGAAATCGCGGCCAAACGCCAATCGCGCCGCGCCTCCCCCCACGAGGGATGCAACCGAAGCTGCAACGATGCATATTCCTAGAATCTTCAATACGGAAAGAGGACGTTGCATTCCCCTGTCGGTTGCGGGGATGAGTCCGAACAGCAGGTATCCGGTTATCGCCCCGGACATATTCGCCACCGTAAGCCATAGCGTGAGCTTCAAATCTCCGCCTGTGGAGAGATCTGCGGCGAGGTAGCCTGCGAAGGCGCCGAGCCATCCCCAGAAGGTGGCGAGGTCCGGCTTTCTGACCATCAACCCCAGGAGGATTGCATTGGCTGGCCAAAGCGCGGCGAGAAACCCTACGGGCCTTGTTAAAATCCCAAACAGTGAAGCGAGATACACCACAATGGCAACAATCAAGGCAGCCGCTAGGGGATGGGTGATGGCGCGCGCACTGGTTCGGGATCGGAAAGCGATTGCGTTCACAGCAGGTTCCTTGTGCTTGAAAAGGAAACTTAGCGCGCGCGGGCTTGCGGTCACGTTAACCGGTTGAATGAAATTGATTCCAACTGCAGCAAGGAAAGCGCTACAAAAAATGCTATTACCGCCTTCGATCACCGTCGGCAGTGATCCTGCCGACATGTTCTCCGGTTGGGCCTTGAATCCTTCCGCGCGCGTTCTCAGATGGATAATGGGCGCTGTCATCTGGCGCCCTCCTTGTTGATCGCCAACGTAATCAGATGAGGCAGAAATGATCTCGAAAATGTTCGATCGTCCCGTTTACCTGAAGGAGGGGAGGAGCCTGGTGCGAGAGATATCGAGCGTCGATGATGCTATAGACTATCTTGAGAATTGGCCGGAGCGGGAACGCGACGTCACGCATGACGCGACCTTGAAGACCTGCCATATGGCGCACGACGGACATAAGCCGCTGCGGGTTGCTCGTGACGCAATTCGCGCTTTTGCCAAGAAGAAGGGTGTTCTCGTCAAGGAGCCCGCAGTGCAGCCATGGATGATAAAGCCGTCTTCCGCAAGCGGACGCGTGTCCCTCTAGCCCGAGACGGGAGGCCGCAACGGCGGCCTCCTTTCATCAATAGCCGGCACGCCGCCAGCCGGCTGCCCGCGCCTCTTCTTCCGAACAGAACCACCGTTCGCCTCGGCTGAAGCTGATGCGGGTGTCGTGGTAGTAGTATTGCCCCGGCACGTGATAGATGCGCTGGCCGCCGTTGTAAGAGACGTTGCCCTTGATATTGCAGCTGGGGTCGTAAACCTCTCGCGGAACAAGGGCATAGCCGCCCGTTGCCAGGAAGCTGGCGACCGAGGCGCCGATGACGAGATAGGTGAAGTTGCTCATGCTGGCAGGTTAACCGACGGGCGTTTCCATTCGGTTTCTGCATTACGTAAAGTTGTATTCGGCGTGGAAAACCTGCCGGTCGGAGCGCATCCAGCCGCTGCCTGACGAGCAACGCTCCCCGGCGTAACGGAGCGCCTCAGGTTATTGGCAAAGAGGCCCGCCCAGAATGGCTGGGGGCCTTGTCGAGCGGGCCTCTCCGGCCGCATGCACCGCGGCGAAGGAAATCTGCTCCGGCGGAAATGAACAGCAGATGAACGGGATAGCAAAAGGCCGACGGATCAGAGCGCTATCGGCGCTTGAACGTCGCGTTCATTGCAATTGCCATTGCAATACCTATTCCAATGCCAACGGGAATGCCGATCAACGCGCCCAACGAGGTCGACATGGCGGCAGCCATGCTGACGCCAACGGCGGCGCCGATTATGATGCCTGGCACGTCCATTTCGTTCTCCTCTTTTGCCGCATCCGAGACCGCTTGCTACCCAGAGATGAGGTTCAATAGCTTACTCGAGATAGATAGAGACAGCACCGAGCGACCTCAATGCGTCGTCCCCTTCCGCCTGGCGATGTAGTCCTCGTTCAGCAGGTCGACGGTTATGTCGGCCTCATCGAGCGTCAAGCCGTCCAGCACCTCGCCGTTAAGTTCGGCGGTGAGCCCCGTGAAGATATCGTAGACGGCCCACATGCCCGTGCCGTCCTCGCGCATGCTGTAGCGGAGATGATGCTTGTACTTCTCTGACATTGCCCCGGCCCCCTGAGGTTTCCCGTACGATACCGGGAAACAGGAGCCACACAAGTCATGGCCGCACGAACACGCCGGCTTCTGCCGCTGCCGCAAGAAACGCCTCTCTCGCGGCCGCTGTCGGCTCCCTGCCTTCCAGAACGGCAAGGCATGTTTCCTTCGCTCTGGCGAGAGCATCGCCGGTCTCGACCGGCCAATCCTCCATCAGCGCCCGTGCCGCCTCGGCCGCGCCCACGATGGTGCGGTACTGCCCGAGCCGCTGGGTTTCAAACGTGATCGGCTCTTCCCATCTTCCGTTGTCCATGGCACACCCTACGGCTTATCCATAGAGTTTCAATATCTCGTCCACGGTCAACGGGGACGGAATCCATTCCACGATCTCTATCGGCTCGTCGGTCTCGTAGATAGCCCAATAGGGCTCTTCACCCTCCTCGAGGTCCGCGCCGGTTTTCCACCGCACCAGATGGACCTCACCATCATCATCCTTGGCGGCGATCGGCGTTCCGTCGCGCGACGCGGCAGAGGCGAGGTAGGTGACGGGCGCTCGCCTGAATGCCTCGATAAGGTCTGGATATTCGGACATGGCTCAGAGATCGACGAACGGACGGGCAATGGAGATGACAACGCTGGCTGCGGCCGATAACGCGACAAGGCCAGTCGTAACGATGAATGCAAGGTCAGGCATCAAGGCTGTCTCCTCATGGTCGCGGACCGGAAGATAGGGCGGGTCTGCTAAGCCTGCAAGGTGCCGCTCGAGCGCGTCGACCCGGGTTCCTTGTACGGGTAGTGCTCCCAGCACCACCATCGCACCGGCTCGCCCTTGCTGCGCGCGAGCCCGAAGCCGCCCCATTCGGCGCAGCCGGGCTCTTCGCAATAGTGCTCTTCGGGGACGTGCTGGTTGGTGTCTGCTTTATCGTCTGTAGCCATGTGGTCCGTGTAGGCGAGTCTCGACATCGTGTCACCTCGGCAGCTTGTAGGGTTCGATTTTGATTTGTCCTCTCGGTCGGCCCGCATTTTCGCATGCTGTGCAGTTCAGCTTTTCGCCGATCTTGTCGAGCGGGTAGCCCTTCCATTTCTGGATTTTAGGGTGATATCGGTCGATTTCCGCGCGCTTGCCGCAGGCGCATTCCCCTCTGAGGCCGTACCATTGCGGTAGGTCCGAAAGGCAGATTTGGCCAGCTCCGTTAAGACGGCCATCCGGGGCTTCGACGGGTGCCGTCGCGGCTCGCAGCACGTACGGACCGTTCACCTCGATCAGATAGCGTCCGGGATATTTCTGGATGGCGTCCTTCCATCCCTGGGCGGTGATCCCATTCATGGCCGTCTTGAGCGCGCAGCCCAGGAAGTTTCCGCCCTCGCGGTCGAAGACCAGTATCTGATAGTTGTCTTCGCCGTCGAGCCCCTTGGCGGGAGGCCGTGGTGTTGGAGCGTATTGCATGCGCCTATCTCGGTCGACGGCGTCATTCACGGTCTGCCTTGGGTCGCCAGCCTCGGGTGAACCCGGTGCTCATCGCCCGCCCTGCAAGCTCCAGCTGCCAGCGCAGATAGGCGCAGTCCGCGAGCAGCGTGGCGATCGCTGCCCGCGCGTTCCCGTCGTGCCAGGCCAGCGCGTCATCGATCTCGGTTCGGTTCTCATCGTGTTTTTCAAGCGGGCGCACGTCATCGTTCTCCTGTGTCTCATGCCACAGCAGGCATCATCCCCTTGGTTTCAGATTTGGCGTCCGCATCGCCGGCTTGTTCTCAATATGTTCTCGATCTGGTCAGAGTCAATATCGACGACGGACAAGTTCGAGGCGAATGCGCTCGACACAGGCTCCCATCCAGCAACCTCGGCCGACAGCGCTTGCTACGCCCAAGCGGATTGCCGGTGTTCCCGTAAGAGGCTTGCTTGCAGATGTTCTTGTCCGTATCGGAGGCTCGGCGTCAAACGAGCAGGTAACACAATGAAGCAGGGACTTAGTTTTATCGTGACGGACATCGAAGCGGATGGCCCTGATCCAGGGCGCCATTCCATGCTGAGCCTTGCTTCGGTCGCCCAAAGTGAGAGCGGTGAGGATCAGGGAGAGTTCACCGTCAATCTCAAGCCTCTACCGGAAGCCGTGCAGGATGCCGACACAATGAGGTGGTGGCGAACGCATCCATCTGCCTGGCACGAGGCAACGAGGGACCAACTGCGACCGGAAGCCGCCATCCACGCCTGGGCAGATTGGGTCGCGAAAAGACCCGGCACCCCCGTATTTGCGGCTCATCCTCTCTCATTTGACGGGGCCTGGGTCGACTGGTACCTGCAAAAGTTTACGGGACGTCGTCTCTTCTACCGCCCTCGTGTCCCGGGCCTGACTTATGGTGCAGGCGTAGATATCCCGTCTCTCATAATGGCAAAAACCGGTTGGGGGTATCAGCATTGCAACCGACAAAACTATCCGGCGGCCTGGTTCGGAGGCCATGACCATAGCCATCGTGCAATCGACGACGCCCGTGGGTATGCCCATTTGTTGAGGCTAATTCTGTGCGGAAACGTCTGTGAATTCAACGCTGGACTATAAGGCTCCTGCAACCCAACGGCAGAACCCGGCAGGGGCTCCGCCATGAACGGAAGCAGCGCGGCTGCGGGGCGCTGACGGCTCCTGCGAGCGTTTTGGCCCGGAGCAGTCAGATGCCGGTCGGCCTGCTTGTTCAAAGAAAAGGACCCGGGAGCGCCCTCGTTCGCTCGACCGGGTCCCTGCGCGATCGCTGGAGGAGGTTGCGATCACATGCGCACAACGCCCCTCATACGCGAAGGTTCCTACCAGTCGGCATTGGGATCGGCGATGAAGGGCGAAAGGTCGTCACTGGAAAAGCCGGCGGCCTCGATAAGGTCCATGCAACGCGCCCGTTCTTCCTCTATCGCTTCGGCTATCATCCTGACTGGATCGCGCTGTCCGCGGGAAAGATTACGGGTTGCGATTCGCCATGCAGCGCGTTCCGCCGATGACGAAAAGATAGCGTAGTCAGCATTCACGTTTACCTCTTTCTCCCCAAGCCACGGGTGGAAGAATGCCATTCGAACCTTGCGCCAAGTTGGCAAACGACAAGGCCGGAGCCTGACAGAAACCTGACAGATACGTGAGAACATATCGTGAAGTTTCTGTCTCGATCCCTTGCGGAACGTGCTGGTTTTCAGGCGTTCGCGGTTTTGTCACTCCCTTGGTAAGGGAGAGGCCGAGAGTTCAAATCTCTCTAGCAGCACCATTCCTTCCCCCTATCGTTCCGTTTTGCGCGTCGTTGGCAGCCGCCTTCTTGCGCGTCCTTCCCGGCGGCTCGCCGACGACGCGCTTGAAGGCACGGGCGAAGGCGGCCTGGGAGCCGAAGCCGAGGCGGCGGGCGGCGGTGTCGATGGCGAGCTTGTCGCGGCGGAACCATTGTTCCGCAAGGCGCATGCGCAGCGCCAGCACGTAGCGCTGCGGCGTCACGCCCGTCACCTCGACGAAGCGCTTGGCGAAGACCGAGCGGGAACTGCCCATCTCGCGCGCCATGTCGGCGAGCGTCCAATTGCGGCCGGGCTCGCGGTGGAGGGCGGCGATGACGCGGCCGAGGCGCGGATCGCGCAGCGCCTCGATCCAGCCCGTCGCATCGCCGCAGCCGCATTCCACCCAGCCGCGCACGATGGAGGCGGCGATCACGTCGGCAAGGCGCGCGAGGATGCCGGCCGAGCCGACGCGCTCCTGCGCCATCTCCCGCTCCATCGCGTCGAGCAGCGGCATCAGCTCCGGCTGGCGGCCGATCAGCGCGCCGACCGACATGACCTGCGGCATGAGGCCGACCAAAGGATGCAGCGTGTCGAGCTCGAATTCCATGCGGCCGGTGAAGATCAGCGCGTCGTTCTCCCGGTCCGCGGACTTGATGCAGGCCTCCACCGCCGCCACCTCCGAGCAGAGCGGCTTTCGCGCGTAGCTCTCGTATTCGCGGATCTGGACATTCGGGCCGGTGACGATCTCGTGCACCTCGCCGCTCGGCAGGAGCACGGCATCGCCACAGCCGAGCTCGCGCGTCGCCTCGCCCGGCGCGCGCAGGAGGACATTGCCGCGCGCGACGAAGTGGAAGCGGGCTTCCGGCCCCGCCGGAAAACGGATGCCGAAGGGGGGCGTGAGCTGGAGCCGGCCGTAGCTCGCCCCGCGCAGGCGCATGCCCATCAGCAGCTCGCTGACGGGATCGTGGGCATTTTTCGAAGGGTCGGACGATTGATCAAACATTGCGGATAAAATGGCATTGTGCGTCTCAAGTTGCAACCCACCTGTTGGAGCACGCACTGCAATAGGAAAGGGATGGCAGATGACGGATGCAACAATCGCGGCGCCGGAAAGCGAAGCGGACGCGCGCCCGGCCTGGGGGGCCGTGCTCTCGATGACGTTCGGCGTGTTCGGGCTCGTGGGTGCGGAGTTCCTGCCCGCGAGCCTTTTGACGCCGATGGCGGCGGACTTGAGGATTTCCGAAGGCATGGCCGGCCAGGCGGTGACCGCGACCGCGGCGGTCGCGCTGGTGACCAGCCTCGTGGTCACGGTGGCGACGCGCAGGCTCGACCGGCGGCTGGTGTTGCTCGGGTTGTCGGTCCTCCTGATCTTTTCGAACCTCCTGGTCGCCATGGCCTCGAACCTTGCCATGCTGCTCGTCGGCCGCGTGCTGCTCGGCATAGCCCTCGGCGGCTTCTGGACGCTGTCGGCGGCGACCATGATGCGGCTGGTGCCGGAAGCCTATGTGGCCAAGGCCCTCTCGGTGATGTTCCTCGGGGTTTCCGCCGCCACGGTCTTCGCCGCGCCGGTGGGAAGCTATGTCGGCGACATCATCGGCTGGCGGAACGTCTTCCTCGGGGCGGCCGTGCTCGGCGCGCTGGCGCTTCTCGTGCAGCTCGCGACGCTTCCCTCGCTCCCGCCGCACGGCCATTCCCGCTTCGGCACGCTGGTCGAGGTGCTGGCCCGGCCGGGCGTCGGGTTCGCCATGTTCGCGATCCTGCTCGTCTTCACCGGCCATTTCGCCTTCTTCACCTATATCCGCCCCTTCCTCGAGACGGTGACGGGCGTCGGCGTCGAAGGCGTCTCGGGCGTGCTGCTCGGCTTCGGCGTCGCCACCTTCTTCGGCAACTATCTCGGCGCGGTGCTGCTCGAACGCTCCATGCGCTTCACGCTCTCGATCATGCCGGTGGTGATGGGCGCGCTGGCGCTCTCGCTCTCCGCCTTCGGCGGCAACCTCGCCGGCGACGCGGCCATGGTCGCGCTCTGGGGCCTGGCCTTCGGCGCCGTGCCGGTCGCGTGGTCCACATGGATCACCCGCGCGGTGCCGGACGAGGCCGAAAGCGCCGGCGGCCTCTTCGTGGCGGCGATCAACTTCGCCATCGCAACGGGCGCGGCAGCAGGCGGGGCGATGTTCGATACCAGCGGCGTGACGAGCGTCTTCGTCGCCAGCGGCGCCGTGCTCTTCCTTGCCGCGCTCACCATCGTCTCGGCGGTGCGCACCCGCCCGGCATGAACCATGCGTCGGACGGCGGTGCACCGGCCCGCCGTCCCTTTCATCCTGCATTTCACCGCAAGTCCTCTTCTTCGCCCTGTTCGCGGCCGCCATTTTCGGTCTAGAACTCCAGGCGAGCAATTCGGGAGGAGCTGCGCGTGACGATGACGGCAGGAGATTTTTCGCGGGGAACCTTTGTCGGGCGCGTCTGGCGGCCGGATGTGCAGGGGCCGGCGGTCGTGGTGCTGCGGGACGGCAAGCTCTGTGACATCACGTCCAAGACCATACCCACCATGCGGGACCTGCTGGAGGCGGACGACCCGGTTGCGATCGCCCGCGCCGCGCCCTGCGAAGCGCTCGGCACGCTCGATGCCGTGCTGGAGGCCTCCGTCGAAGGCGCCGGCAATTTTTCCCGGATGCATCTGCTGGCGCCCTGCGATCTCCAGGCGGTGAAGGCCTGCGGCGTCACCTTCGCCCGCTCGATGATCGAGCGCGTGATCGAGGAGAAGGCGGCGGGCAATCCGGCGCTGGCGGAAAAGGTGCGCGGCCGCGTCACGGCCATCATCGGCGACAGCCTGCGCGACCTCAAGGCCGGTTCGGACGCGGCGGCGAGGGTCAAGGCGGCGCTGATCGAGGAAGGCGTCTGGTCGCAGTATCTGGAGGTCGGCATCGGGCCGGACGCGGAGGTCTTCACCAAGGCGCCGGTGCTCTCTTCCGTCGGCTGGGGCGCCTCGGTCGGGCTGCATCCGGTCTCGAAGTGGAACAACCCGGAGCCGGAAATCGTGCTCGCCGTCGACAGCGGTGGGCGCGTCAAGGGGGCGACGCTCGGCAACGACGTGAACCTGCGCGACGTCGAGGGCCGCTCGGCCCTGCTGCTCGGCAAGGCGAAGGACAATAACGCCTCCTCCGCCATCGGCCCGTTCATCCGCCTGTTCGACGAGACCTATTCGATCGACGACGTGCGCAGGGCCGACCTCGACCTCCTGATCGAGGGCGAGGACGGATTCGTGCTCAAGGGCCGCAGCACCATGCGCGAGATCAGCCGCGACCCGCTCGACCTCGTCTCCCAGACGATCGGCCGGCACCATCAATATCCCGACGGCTTCATGCTGTTCATGGGCACGCTCTTCGCGCCCGTCGAGGACCGCGACGCGCCGGGGCAGGGCTTTACCCACAAGACCGGCGACCGGGTGACGATCTCGAATGCGGAACTGGGCGCGCTCGCCAACATCGTCCGCCTCTCCACCGAATGCCCGCCCTGGACCTTCGGCATCGCCGCGCTGATGCGCAACCTCTCCTCCCGCGGGCTTCTATGAAGCCATGGGCGAGGGCGCGATGGACGAGACGAGCCGCAAGATCCTGCGGCTCCTGCAAAGCGAGCCGGAACTGACGGTCGCCGAGATCGGCGAGCGGGTCGGCCTCAGCCACACGCCGTGCTGGCGGCGCATCAAGGAGATGGAGCGGCTGGGCATCATCCGCGGCCGCATCGTCGCCATCGATCCAAAGCTCGTCGGCCTCGAGGTCTCGGTCTTCTGCTTCGTGCGGCTGAAGCAGCACGACGAGGAGACCCTTCTGGAGTTTGAGAGGGCGGTCAAGAACATGCCCGAAGTCGTGCAGTGTTACTCGATGACCGGCGAGCACGACTACGTGCTGCGCGTGCTGACGAGCAGCGTGCGCCAGTACGAGGAGATCCTGAAGAAGGCGCTCCTGAAACTGCCGGGCGTCGGCTTCGTCAATTCCAGCTTCGCGCTCGACGAATTGAAGAACACGCACCGTGTGCCGCTCTGACGGTGAAATAGGATGGCTTTGCGCCGGGCGGCCCTCTTTGCGGACGCCATCCTAAAAGCATGATCCGCCAGCCCGAAAATAAGGACGCGCTCCTCCCAATCTCTGCGTAAGCTCCTACATTAGGAGGATGGCTTTCGTGGAGGAGGGCCATCGAGGAGGAAGTCATGCTGAAGCAGAGCTTTTCTCTCGAGGACAAGTATACGGCGGAGGAAGGCAGAATCTTCCTTTCCGGCATCCAGGCGCTCGTGCGCCTGCCGATCGTCCAGATGCGGCGCGACCGCGCCGCGGGGCTGAACACCGCCGCATTCATCTCGGGTTATCGCGGATCGCCGCTCGGCGGCTACGACCAGCAGCTTGCCAAGGCGGCCAGGCACCTGGCGGCGCACGACGTCGTGTTCCGGCCGGGCGTCAACGAGGACCTGGCGGCCACCGCCGTCTGGGGCACGCAGCAGCTCCATCTCTCGCCGGGCGCCCGCTATGACGGCGTCGCCGGCTACTGGTACGGCAAGGGGCCGGGCGTCGACCGCTGCGGCGACGTCTTCAAGCATGCCAATGCCGCCGGCACCTCGAAGCACGGCGGCGTGCTCTGTTTCGCCGGCGACGACCATTCGGCCAAATCGTCGTCCATTCCGCACCAGTCCGACCACGCCTTCATGTCGGCGCTCATCCCGGTGCTCTATCCCTCGTCGATCCACGAATTCGTCGAATACGGCCTGCTCGGCACGGCCATGTCCCGCTATTCCGGCTGCTGGGTCGGCATGAAGTTCATTTCCGACACGGTCGAGACGACCGCGTCCGTCGATCTTGCCGGCGAGCGGCGCCGGTTCGTCATCCCGGAGGATTTCGAGCTGCCGCCGGACGGGCTGAACCTGCGCTGGCCCGATCCGCCGCTGCCGCAGGACGAGCGGCTGCAGACCTACAAGGGCTATGCGGCCATCGCGTTTGCCCGCGCCAACCGGGTGGACGAGGTGACGCACGACGTGCCGCGCGCCCGCTTCGGCATCATCGCTTCGGGAAAAGCCTACGAGGACGTGCTCCAGGCGCTGAAGGAGCTTTCGCTCGGTCCTGCCGAGATGGCCGAGATCGGCATGCGCATCTACAAGGTCCGCATGCCCTGGCCGCTGGAGCCGGAGGGCGTGCGGCGGTTCTCGCAGGGGCTGGAGGAGGTGCTCGTCGTCGAGGAGCGCCGCGAGATCATCGAGAACCAGATCAAGCAGCAGCTCTTCAACTGGCACCACGGCGAACGGCCGCGCATCATCGGCAAGTTCGACCACGAGGACCATCCGTTTCTGCCGCTCTCGCAGGCGCTCACGGTCGGCATGGTCGCGCGCGCGATCGCCAACCGGCTCCTGCATTTCGAGTTCGACGCAGGCCTCAAGAAGGTGATCGCCGACGAGCTCGCCTATCTCCTGGAGCGCGAGAAGATCCGCAAGTCGCACACCGCCCCCATCGAGCGCGTGCCCTATTACTGCTCGGGCTGTCCGCACAACACCTCCACCAAGGTGCCCGAAGGAAGCCGCGCGACGGCCGGCATCGGCTGCCACTACATGGTGCAGTGGATGGACCGGAACACCACGACCTTCACCCATATGGGCGCCGAGGGCGTGCCGTGGTCCGGCATCGCGCCCTTCACCGACGAGAAGCACATCTTCGTCAATCTCGGCGACGGCACCTATTACCATTCCGGCATCCTGGCGATCCGCCAGTCGGTCGCGGCCGGCGTCAACATCACCTACAAGCTTCTCTACAACGACGCGGTGGCGATGACCGGCGGGCAGCCCGTCGACGGGCCGCTCAGCCCCGAGGCGGTGACGCACCAGCTCTACGACGAGGGCGTCGAGCCGATCTACCTCGTCTCCGACCATCCGGAAGCCTATTCGCCCTCCACGCTTGCGCCCGGCGTCATCGTGCGCCACCGCGACGAGATGGACCGGGTGATGCGCGACATTCGCGAGGCGCCCGGCTGTTCGGCCATCGTCTACGTCCAGACCTGCGCGGCGGAAAAGCGCCGCCGGCGCTCGCGCGGCCTGATGGAGGACCCGCCGGTCCGCCTGATGATCAACCCGGCCGTCTGCGAGGGCTGCGGCGACTGTTCCACCCAGTCGAACTGTGTCTCCGTCGAGCCGCTCGATACCGAGCTCGGCCGCAAGCGCAGGATCAACCAGTCGACCTGCAACAAGGACTATTCCTGCCTCAAGGGCTTCTGTCCGTCCTTCGTGACGGTCGAGGGCGGACGGCTGCGCAAGGCGGCGCGCTCGAACCCGGACATGACGGGCATTCCGGAACCGGAGGTCGTGAAGATCGGCGACCGCGCCTACAACATCGCCATCGCCGGCATCGGCGGCACGGGCATCCTGACGATCAGCGCCATCCTCGGCATGGCCGCCCATCTCGACGGCAAGTCGCCGATGATCCTCGACATGGCCGGCCTCGCCCAGAAGGGCGGCGCGGTGATGAGCCACCTGCGCATCGGCCTTCATGACCAGGACGTCTCCTCGCCGCGCATCATCACCGGCGGCGCGGACCTCCTGATCGCCGCCGACGACGTCGTGGCCGCTTCCAGGGATGCGGTGACGCTCTGCGACCACCACCGCACGACGGGCGTGGTCAACACGCGGCTGACGCCGGTCGCCGATTTCGTGCGCAAGCGCGACTTCGACTTCCGCCGCCGCGATGTGGAGGGCACGGTGCGTGCCGCGCTCAGCGAGCCCTCGCACTTCCTCGACTTCACGACGATCGCCGAAAGGGTTGCCGGCAATGCCATGGCGACGAACATCCTGATGACCGGCTTTGCCTGGCAGAAGGGGCTCATCCCGCTCACCCGCCAGTCGATCGAGCAGGCGATCGCCTTGAACGGGGTTGCGGTCGATGCGACACTCTCGGCCTTCGGCTGGGGCCGGCTGATCGCCGCCGATCCGGCCCGCGCCGAGCGGTTGCTGCACCCCGGCAAGCCGGTCGCCACGTTGGAGACGATGGCGACCGAAGACCTGATCGCCCATCGCATTCGACACCTGACGGCCTACCAGGACGCCGCCCTCGCCGCCCGCTACAAGGCATTGGTGGACCGCGTGCGCAGGGCCGAAAAGGCGCTCGGTCCCGACGACCGGCTGGCGCGCGCCGTCGCGCATGTCTACGCCCAGCTCCTGGCCTACAAGGACGAATACGAGGTGGCGCGCCTCTTCACCGATCCCGCCTTCAAGGCGGGTCTTTCCGAGCAGTTCGAAGGCAGGTACCGCATCGCCTTCAATCTCGCGCCGCCCTTCCTCAAGGGGGAGGACGCCGACGGCCGGCCGCGCAAGCGGCGCTTCGGTCGCTGGGTGCTGCCGGTGTTCGGGGTGCTGGCCCGCCTGAAGGGCCTGCGCGGCACCGCCTTCGACCCGTTCGGCCGCACGGCGGAGCGCCGCATGGAGCGCCAGCTCATCGCCGATTACGAAGCGCTGGTCGACCGTGTGCTTCGGGACCTTCGCCGCGAGAGCCTCGACGCCGCCGTTGCGCTTCTTTCGCTTTACGGCGAGATTCGCGGTTACGGGCCGGTGAAGGAGGATGCGGCGAAACGGGCAAGAGCCCGCGAGGCCGAGATGCGCGCGGCTTTCGACAGGGCTGGGCGGGAAAAGGCAGTTGCATAGGACTGCGAGGGGAGGACGGATATGTATGATGCTGGAATGGGCTTCGGGCTCGGGGAAGACATCGAGGCGCTGCGCGAGAGCGTGCGGCGTTTTGCGGCCGATCGCATCGCGCCGCAGGCGGCGGAGATCGACCGCAGCAACAACTTCCCCATGCCGCTCTGGCGGGAGCTCGGCGACCTCGGCCTGCTCGGCATCACCGCGCCGGAATCCTATGGCGGTTCGGGCATGGGCTACCTCGCCCATTGCGTGGCGATGGAGGAGATCAGCCGCGCCTCGGCCTCTATCGGCCTCAGCTATGGCGCGCATTCCAACCTCTGCGTCAACCAGATCGTCCGCAACGCCAGCCAGGCCCAGCGGGAGAAATATCTTCCGAAGCTGATCTCCGGCGAACATGTCGGCGCGCTCGCCATGTCCGAGCCGGGGGCGGGCTCCGACGTCGTCTCGATGAAGCTGCGCGCGGAAAAGCGCGGCGACCGCTATGTGCTGAACGGCAGCAAGATGTGGATCACCAACGGGCCGGACGCGGACGTGCTGGTGGTCTATGCCAAGACCGACCCGGAGGCCGGCCCGCGCGGCATCACGGCCTTCCTCATCGAGAAGGGCTTCAAGGGCTTCTCGACCGCGCAGAAGCTCGACAAGCTCGGCATGCGCGGCTCCAACACCTGCGAGTTGGTCTTCACCGATTGCGAGGTGCCGGAGGAGAACGTGATGGGCACGGTGGGGCGCGGCGTCAACGTGCTGATGTCCGGCCTCGACTACGAGCGCGTCGTGCTCTCCGGCGGCCCGCTCGGCATCATGGCGGCCTGCCTGGATGCGGTCGTGCCCTACCTCCACGAGCGAAAACAGTTCGGCCAGCCGATCGGCGAGTTCCAGCTCATGCAGGGCAAGGTCGCCGACATGTATGTCGCCTTCAACGCGGCCCGCGCCTATGTCTATGCCGTCGCGGCGGCCTGCGACCGGGGCGAGACGGCGCGCAAGGATGCCGCCGGCTGCATCCTCTTTGCCGCCGAGAACGCCACGAAGCTCGCCCTCGAAGCCATCCAGGCGCTCGGCGGCAACGGCTATATCAACGACTACCCGACAGGCCGCCTGCTGCGCGACGCGAAACTCTACGAGATCGGCGCCGGCACCTCGGAGATCCGCCGCATGCTCATCGGCCGCGAAATCTTCCAGGAGACGCTGTGATGCCGGTCATCCCCTCGGCCGTGAACACGCGCAGCGAGACCTTCGAGGCGAACCGCAAGGCCATGCTCGACGCACTGGCGCTGGTGGAGGAGGCGGCGAACCTCGCCATGGACGGCGGCGGGCCGAAGGCGCGCGAGCGCCATGTCGCCCGCGGAAAGCTGCTGCCGCGCGAGCGCGTGGCGCAACTCCTCGATCCCGGTTCGCCCTTCCTCGAGATCGGGCTTACCGCCGGCCATGGCCTTTATGACGGCGCCTCGCCCTCGGGCGGCATGATCGCCGGCATCGGCCGCGTCTCCGGCCGCGAATGCATGATCGTCTGCAACGACGCGACGGTGAAGGGCGGCACCTATTACCCCATCACCGTGAAGAAGCACCTGCGCGCGCAGGAGATCGCCGCGGAGAACCGTCTGCCATGCATCTACCTCGTCGATTCCGGCGGCGCCAACCTGCCGAACCAGGACGAGGTGTTCCCCGACCGCGACCATTTCGGCCGCATCTTCTACAACCAGGCGCAGATGTCGGCCGCCGGCATTCCGCAGGTCGCCGTCGTCATGGGAAGCTGCACGGCGGGCGGCGCCTACGTGCCGGCGATGAGCGACGAGACGGTGATCGTCGAGAACCAGGGCACCATCTTCCTTGCCGGCCCGCCGCTGGTGAAGGCCGCGACGGGCGAGGTGGTGAGCGCGGAGGACCTCGGCGGCGGCGGCGTCCATACGCGCCTTTCCGGCGTCGCCGACCATCTGGCGCGCGACGACCGCCACGCGCTGGAGATCGCCCGGCGGATCGCCGCCAACCTCAATACGCGCAAGCCGGAGGTTGCGAGGATCGGAGAAGGCGACGCGCCGCTCTACGATCCGGAGGAACTGCTCGGCATCGTGCCCGCCGATACGCGTACGCCCTACGACGTGCGCGAGGTGATCGCCCGCATCGTCGACGGCTCGCGCTTCGACGAGTTCAAGGCCCGTTTCGGCGCCACGCTCGTCTGCGGCTTCGCGGCCCTCCACGGCCTTCCCGTCGGCATCCTCGCCAACAACGGCGTGCTCTTCTCCGAGGCGGCGCTGAAGGGCGCGCATTTCATCGAGCTCTGCGCCCAGCGTTCCATTCCTCTCGTCTTCCTGCAGAACATCACCGGCTTCATGGTCGGCCGGAAGTACGAGGCGGAGGGCATCGCCAAGCACGGTGCCAAGCTCGTCACCGCCGTGGCGACGGCCAGGGTGCCGAAGATCACGGTGCTGATCGGCGGCTCCTACGGTGCCGGCAATTACGGCATGTGCGGGCGGGCCTATTCGCCGCGCTTCCTGTGGACCTGGCCGAACAGCCGCATCGCGGTGATGGGCGGCGAGCAGGCGGCAGGCGTGCTCGCGACCGTCAGGCGCGAAGGCATAGAGCGGGCGGGCGGCAGCTGGAGCGCGCAGGAGGAGGCCGCCTTCAAGCAGCCGACCATCGACATGTTCGCCCGTCAGAGCCACCCGCTCTATGCCTCGGCGCGGCTGTGGGACGACGGCATCGTCGATCCGCGCAAGACGCGCGACGTCTTGGCGCTCTCGCTTTCGGCGGCGCTCAACGCACCGGTCGAGCCCACCCGTTTCGGCGTCTTCAGGATGTAGAGGAGGGAAAGTCATGAAAAGCGAATCGTTCAATGCGAAGAATGCACCCGACCCGCACGGCGGCTATTCGCAGGCCGTGAAGATCGAGGATTTCAAGAAGATCCTGTTCGTCAGCGGCCAGATCCCCGTTTCCAACGATGACAAGGTGCCGGAGGGCTTCGAGGCGCAGGCCCGGCTCGTCTGGCGCAACATCGACGCGCAGTTGAAGGCCGCCGGCATGTCTAAGGGCGATCTGGTGAAGGTCACCATGTACCTCTCGGACCGCCAGTACGCGACCGCCAATCGTGAGATCCGCAACGAATATCTGGGTTCGCTCGCTCCGGCGCTCACCGTCGTCGTCTCATCGATCTTCGACGACAAGTGGCTGCTCGAGGTCGAAGCCATCGCCGCACAATAGAAAGCCGGGCCTTCGATGTTCCGAAAGATCCTCATCGCCAACCGCGGCGAAATCGCCTGCCGCGTCGTCCGCACCGCACGCCGCATGGGTATCGCGACGGTCGCCGTCCATTCCGATGCGGACAGGGATGCGCTGCATGTCGGGATGGCCGACGAAGCGGTCCGCATCGGTCCCGCCGAGGCGGCGAAAAGCTACCTGAACATTCCGGCGATCGTCGCCGCGGCCAGGGCGAGCGGCGCGGAGGCGGTGCATCCCGGCTATGGCTTCCTGTCGGAGAATCCGGACTTCGTCGAGGCGGTGGAGGCGGCCGGCCTCGTCTTCATCGGCCCCTCCGCGAACGCCATCCGCGCCATGGGCCTCAAGGACGCCGCCAAGGCGTTGATGGAAAAGGCGGGCGTGCCGGTGGTGCCCGGCTATCATGGCGAAAGGCAGGACGATGCCTTCCTCGGCGGCGAGGCGGATGCCATCGGCTATCCGGTGCTGATCAAGGCGCGGGCCGGTGGCGGCGGCAAGGGCATGCGCCGGGTGGATCGGCCCGCCGATTTTGCAGCGGCCCTGGAAAGCGCCCGGCGCGAGGCGGAAAGCGCCTTCGGCGACGGCCGCGTGCTCGTCGAGAAATACATGGCCAAGCCCCGCCATATCGAGGTGCAGGTCTTCGGCGACGGGCATGGCAATGTCGTGCACCTCTTCGAGCGCGACTGCTCGCTCCAGCGCCGGCATCAGAAGGTGATCGAGGAGGCGCCGGCTCCCGGCATGACGGCGGAGATGCGGGCGGCGATGGGCGCGGCCGCGGTGCGCGCGGCGGCGGCGATCGGCTACAGCGGGGCGGGAACCGTCGAGTTCATCGCCGACGTTTCGGAAGGATTGCGGCAGGACCGCTTCTACTTCATGGAGATGAACACGCGCCTGCAGGTCGAGCATCCGGTGACGGAAGCGATCACGGGCCTCGACCTCGTCGAATGGCAGCTCCGGGTGGCAGCCGGCGAGCCGCTGCCGAAGCGGCAGGAGGAGCTTGCCATCGACGGCTGGGCCTTCGAGGCACGGCTTTACGCGGAAAACCCGGCGCGCGACTTCCTGCCCGCCACCGGCCGCCTTAGCGTCTTCGACCTGCCGGACGGCGTCCGCATCGATTCCGGCGTGCGCGCCGGAGACACCATCACCCCCTATTACGACCCGATGATCGCCAAGGTGATCACGCATGGCCGCAGCCGTGCGGACGCGCTGGCGAAGCTGGAAGGGGCGCTGGAGCGATGCCGCGTCGGCGGCCTGACGACCAATGCCGGCTTCCTCGCCCGCCTCTGCCGCCTGCCGGCTTTCGCGGCGGGTGATGTCGATACGGGCCTCATCGGCCGGGCGGGCGAGGGCCTCCTGGCCGATCCCGGTCCCTCGGAAGAAGCCTTTGCGCTTGCCGCCCTTTCCGCGCTCGGTTTTCTCGATGCGCCGGCCGGACCTGATCCCTGGGACCGGCTCCGCGGCTTCCGCCTGTGGGGCGAGGCGGCGAAGACGGTCTTTCTCGATCACGCCGGCGCGGAGCATGCGCTGCGCGTGACCGTGCCCGGCGGGGAACGCTTCCGCATCGAGCACGATGGCATCGCGACGGAAATGCGCCTGCAACCGGCCGATGGCCGGTCTGTCCGGATGGATGTCGACGGCCATGCGCTTGCCGCGTCCGTGCACCGCGACGGTGCGGCGATCACCGTCTTCTTCGGCGGCCACAGCCATGCCTTCGCCATCACCGGGGAGGCCGGCCACCATGGAGAGGCGGCGGCGGGCGGGGACCGGCTTTCGGCGCCGATGCCGGGTCTCGTGCGCATCGTCAAGGCCGAGCCCGGTGCGCGCGTGGCGAAGGGCGAGGCGCTCGTCACCATGGAGGCGATGAAGATGGAACTGGTGCTGGCCGCGCCGCGCGACGGCGTGGTGGCCGCCGTGCCCGTGGCCGTGGGCGACCAGGTGGCGGAGGGCGCGCTGCTCCTTTCGCTGGAGCCCGAGGAGGCGGTATGAGCCGGCGCATCGAAATCGTCGAGATGGCGGCCCGCGATGGCTTGCAGAACGAGAAGGCGATCATTCCCGCCGCCGACAAGATCGCTCTGATCGACCTCCTGTCGGATTGCGGCTTCTCGCGCATCGAGGCGACGAGCTTCGTCAGCCCCAAATGGGTGCCGCAACTGGCGGACGGCGCGCAGGTGATGGCCGGCATCAGGCGCCGGCCCGGCATTTCCTATGCGGCTCTGGTGCCCAACATGAAGGGCTACGACGCAGCCAAGGCGGCCGGTGCCGACGAAGTCGCCGTCTTCCTATCGGCCTCCGAGGGGTTCTCGCGTGCCAACCTCAACTGCTCGATTGCCGAAAGCATCGAGCGCGTCCGCCCTGTCGCTGAAGCGGCGAAGGCGGACGGCATTCCCCTGCGCGGCTATGTCAGCTGCGTCGTGCAATGCCCTTATGACGGCCCGGTCGAGCCCTGCGCGGTGGCGCGCGTCACGAACCAGCTTCTGAGGCTCGGATGCCACGAGGTGAGCCTCGGCGACACGATCGGCCGTGCGCGGCCGAACGAGGTGGCGGCCATGCTCGACGTCGTGCTCGCCGTCGCCTTCCCGGAAAACCTTGCCGGCCATTTCCACGACACGAACGGATTGGCGCTCGACAATATCCGTGTCGCGCTCGATCATGGCCTGTCTGTCTTCGATGCCTCGGTCGGCGGCCTCGGCGGCTGCCCCTATGCACCGGGCGCGCGGGGCAATGTGGATACGCTCGCCCTCGCCGACATGCTGGCGGCGGCAGGCTACGAGACCGGGCTCGACCGCGGGAAGCTGGCGGCAGCCGCGGCCTTCGCCCGCGGCATCGCCGGCAAGGGCGAGGTCAGCAAGAGTGCGTGACGGTTTTGCGCCCGGCGCTGCGCAGAAGGAGGTGCAGTCATGAACTTCGAGACGATTTCCGTATCCGTGGACCGGCGCGGCGTGGCCGCGCTCACGCTTCGCCGTCACGCGCAGCACAATGCGCTCTCCGGCCTGATGATCCGCGAACTGACCGCCGTCGCCGGCCTCCTCGGCGAGGACAAGGCGGTGCGCCTCGTCGTGCTGACGGGCGAGGGCGAGAGTTTTTGCGCCGGCGGCGATCTCAACTGGATGAAGGAGCAGATCGCCGCCACCCGCGACGAACGCATCGCCGAGGCCCGCCGGCTCGCCCTGATGCTGAAGGCGCTGCGCGACCTGCCGAAGCCGCTGGTCGCCCGTGTCAACGGCCAGGCCTATGGCGGCGGCGTCGGCCTCATCAGCGTCTGCGATGCGGCGATAGCGGTGGAAGGCGCCCGCTTCGGCCTGACGGAAACCCGCCTCGGCCTCATCCCGGCGACGATCAGCCCCTATGTCGCCGCCCGCATCGGACCTGCGGCCTTCCTGCGCTTTGCCACCTCCGCGCGCCTGTTCGATGCGCCCGCCGCCCGCGACATCGGCCTTCTGAGCGCCGTAGTTGCGGCGGACGCGCTGGACGAGGAGATCGAGGCGGAGATCGCCCCCTATTTCGCGACGTCTCCGAAGGCAGTCGCGGCGGCGAAGGCGCTTGCCCACGCGCTCGCGCCGCCGATCGACGAGAAGCTCATCGAGACGACGCTGACGCGCCTTGCCGACACCTGGGAGACGCCGGAAGCCGCCGAGGGCATCGCGGCTTTCCTGGAAAAGCGGAAGGCGGGGTGGGTGGTGGAGGATACGGCCAGGTAGGATTTGCCGCTCACCCTAATCTTCGCCCCGCCGCCAAGGAGAAGGTCGCCGGCAGGCCGGATGAGGGGCAGTGATTCCGCGTTCGCTACTCGATGAACACCCGCACGCTTGCCGCGCGGCCTGCGGCGTCGATCACCGTCAGCGTCGAGAAGCCGGCGCCCTCCGGCGTCCACTCGGTCGTGCGCCGGCGGGAGGCATCCGGCAGCACCTTGCCGTTGGCGAGCCAGCGGAAAGGCGCGCGGCCGCCCTGCAGCTTCAGGACGAGCGGGGAGATGTCCGCACCCGACGCGGCGCCGAGCTCCACATGGGCGCCTTCCGGCGGATAGACGATTTCCGGCGCCGGCTCGCGCGCCGCCGTGGCGACGAGGCCGTTTGCGGTGGTCGAGAACCGGCGCAGGCTTGCGGGGAGCTCGGACTGGGCGATGCGCACCGCGCCAGCGGGGGCCCGGGGCAATGCGGTGATGGCGACGCCGGAGCGCGAAAACGCCTCGAACAGGATGGGCGCGGCCGCGCCGTAGCCGGTCAGGCCCGGCACGGCGCCGTTGTCGGCGCGGCCGACCCACACGCCGAGCACGTGGCGGCCGTCGTAGCCCACCGACCAGGCATCGCGGTAGCCGTAGCTCGTGCCGGTCTTGTAGGCGATGCCGAAGCGGCGGCTGCCGGCCGGCGGGATGACGCCGGAAAGCACGTCCGAAACGTGCCAGACGGCAACGGGGTCGAGCAGCGGATCGCCCTCGATCACCGCCGCGTCGTTCGTGACGCCGTTGCCGAGCCTGACCGGCATGCCGCGGTTGGCGAGCGCCGCGTAGAGCTGGGTGAGGTCGCGCAGCGTGATGCCGACGCCGCCGAGCCCGATGGCAAGGCCCGGCGTCTCGCCCGGCGGCAGCTCGGGCCGCACGTCGGCGCGGCGGAAGCGCACCATCATCCGCGTCGGGCCGACGGCTTCGAGCAGGCGTACGGCGGGCACGTTGAGCGACAGCTGCAGCGCCTTGCGCACGCTGACGTCGCCCTGGTAGGTCATGTCGAAATTGCGCGGCCGGTAGCCGGAAAAGTCGGCCGGCCGGTCCTCGACGATCGTCTCCTGCGCGACCAGCCCCTCCTCGAAGGCGAGGCCGTAGATGAAGGGCTTCAGCGCGGAGCCCGGCGAGCGGCGGATGCGCGTCATGTCGATCCAGCCGGCGCGGCTGCCGTCGAAATAATCCGCCGAGCCGACCTCGCCGAGGATTTCGCCGGTGCGGGCGTCGGCCATCACCATGGCAATGGAGACCTTCGGGCCGAGACGCTCGGCCGCCTCGCGGGCGACGGTTTCGAGGCCGTCCTGCACCGTGCGGTCGAGCGTCGTTGCGCGCTCGGTCGCCTTCGGGTCCTTGCGCAGCGCAAGCTCCGAAAGATGGGCGGCGTAGGAAGGAAGCTGGCGGCGGCGGTCGGGTACGGCCTCGGCGCCGGCGCGTCCGGCCTCGCCCTCGCCGATGATGTCGGAGACGGCCATGCGGGTCAGCACGCGTTCGCGGGCCTTTTCGGCCGCGTCGCGGTGCCGGTCCGGGCGGCGCTTTTCCGGAAGCTGCGGCAGGGCGACGAGGAGTGCGGCTTCCGCGACAGTAAGGCGCTTCGGCTCCTTGCCGAACCAGGCAAGGCTTGCCGCGCGCACGCCTTCCAGGTTGCCCCCATAGGGAGCGAGCGTCAGGTAGAGATCGAGGATCTCGGCCTTGGACAGCCGCCGCTCGAGCTGGACGGCGCGCGCCATCTGGCGCAGCTTCGCCAGTATCGAGCGGTTCTCGCGCGGCTCGATCAGCCGGGCGACCTGCATGGAAAGCGTGGAGGCGCCGGAGACGATGCGGCCGTTGGTGACGAACTGGCCGGCGGCGCGCAGCAGGGCAAGGGGATCGATGCCGGAATGCTCGTGGAAGCGCCGGTCCTCATAGGCGATGAGCATGCGGATGAACTGCGGGTCGACGTCGGCGGCCGTGGTCTTCAGCCGCCAGTGCCCTTCCGGCGTCGCGAAAGCGCGCAGCAGGCGGCCGTTGCGGTCGAGCACTTCCTTCGAGACGGTATCGGCGATCTCGACCGGCGGCGGGAAGGCGCGGTCCGCACGGTCGAGCCCGGCGGCGAGGGCGGCGATCGCCGCCGCCCCGCCCAGGGAGCCGATGAGGAGCTTGCGCCGGAGCGCCATCGCGGGTCCGCCCTATTCCGCCTTGACGACCTGCATGCGGCCGGTCGCGGTGCGGGCGGAATATTGCGGACGGTACATATCCTCCACCTGCGCGGCCGGCAGGTCGTAGGTGCCGGGGGTCACGGCGCGCACGACATAGGCGAGCATCACGTCGCGGTTGTCGCCCGCGCTGCGGTTGAAGGCCGCCACGAAACGGTCGTAGCGGAATTCCGTATGCGCCGCCTCGGTCTCGCCGAGCCAGTCGAAGTTCGAAAGCTTCGCGCTGTCGACGAGGCTCGGATTGTCGATCTCGAAGCCGGCCGGCAAGAGATCCGTGATGATGATGCGCGACGGCCAGTCATTGTGCTCCGTCACCTTCAGCACCACGACGTAGCGCTCGTTCTGCCTGGCTTCCGTGATGTTGGCTTCCTCGCCGTCGAGCGTGTAATAGGCGCGCTCGATGGTAAAGCCGTCGCCGCCGGCCGGCAGCGGATCGGCCGGTGCCGCGACCGTCGTCAGCATGGCCGAGACCGGCTCGCCCGCGCGGTTGGTTATCGTCAGCGGGTTATCGAGCAGCGACTTGCCCGTCATCTGCGCGGCATAGCCGCCGGCGCGCGCGGCACCGTTGATCTCGAGCTTGAGGTCCTTGTCGGCATCCTTCACGGAACGGGCGGCCAGCAGCATCCAGGTCTGTTCCTGCGTGCTGGTCCAGCGCTTGTCCTCCCATTGCCTGGCGACGAGCTTCGTCAGCTCCGGGATGATGTCGGGAACCGGCCGGCTCTCCGCGGCAAGCGCCAGGATGGCCGCGCCGTCGCGCAGCGACGAACCGTAGTCGGTGCGCGAGAGGCTGGCCGTCATGACGCTGTCGCGGGAAAGGCCGAGCGCATTGGAGAAGATCGTCATCGAGCGCTGGGCATCGCCATAGAGGCCGAGCGCCCCGGCAAGGTGCGCGCGCGCGAGCGGCGAGGTGAACTCCGAAAGCTTCGTGTCGGCATAGTAGCGCAGGTCGCTGATCGCGGCCTTGCGGTTGCGGGCGAGCACATAGAGCGCATAGGCGATCTCGTTGCCCTGGCTGGAGACGTTGACGTCATAGGAGAGGGCGTTCTGCAGGTTGGAGAGCGCCTGCAGCATGGCCTGTTCCGGCACGTCGAACTTCTGCTCGCGGGCGCGGGTCAGGAAGTCGGTGACGAAGGCGTCGAGCCAGAGGTCGCCGTAGCCGGGCGACCAGAGGCCGAAGCTGCCCGAGGACGACTGGTTGGCGAGCACGCGGTAGATCGCGTCCTGCACCCGCTTCCGCGTCTCCGCGTCCTCCGGCAGGCCGGATTGCCTGGAGAGCTCGCTGAGATAGAGCAGCGGCAGGGCGCGGCTCGTCGTCTGCTCCGTGCAGCCGTAGGGATAGCGGTCGAGTGCCATCAGCAGCCCCGGGATGTCGAAGGCGGCCGCGCGCGAGACGCTGAGGCTGACGGAGGCGCCGGCAAGCTGGCTGTCGGCGAGCAGCTGGTCGTCGATGGTGAGGCTTCCGTTCGCGGCGATCTCGATCGGCCGGCGCGTGGTGATGGGCATGGCGGCCGGGCGCACCGGAACGTTCAGCGCCTGTTCCAGCGACAGGCCGGACCCGTTCGAGAGCTTGACCGTGACGAGGCCGTCGCCCACCTCGCCGCCGACGAGCGGCAGGGTGAGCGCCGTCTTGCCGCCGGGCTCCAGCTTGACCGTCCGGCCCGCGCCGGTCTGCTCGACCATGACGGATGCATTGTGGGTGATCTCGACCGCGTAATCGCCGGCCGGGGCATCCGTGTTGGCGATGTCGAGCCTCAGGTCCGCACGGTCCCCGGGGGCGAGGAACTTCGGCAGGCTCGCCGTCACGACGACGGGATCGCGGATGACCACATCCTTAGTCGCGTTGCCGACGCCTGTCTTCGTCCAGGCGACGGCCATCACGCGGGCGGTGCCGTTGAACTGCGGAATGTCGAAGCTGACCTTCGCGTTGCCGTCCGCATCGAGCTTCACCGGGCCGGCGAAGAAGGCGACGAGCTTTTCGGTCGGCGGATTGCCCTGGAGGGCTCCTTCGCCGCCGTCGCCGCCGGTGCGCAGCCGCCCGGTGGCGCCGAGCGAGCCGTCGATCAGCCGGCCGTAGAGGTCGCGGATCTCCATGCCGAGGCGGCGCTGGCCGAAATACCAGCCGGCCGGATCGGGCGCCTCGTAGCGCGTGAGGTTGAGGATCCCGACGTCGACGGCGGCAACCGTGATATAGGCCTCCTCGTTCGCCCCGGCGCCTGCGACTTTGAGCGAGGTGTCGAGCGGCTGGCGCGGCAATGTCTTTTCCGGAACGTCGAGCGCGACATCGAGCTTACGCTCGGCCGGGTCGACCTTCAGCCAGGTGATGCCGATGGCGCGCATCGGCATGCGGCTTTCGCGGTCGGCGCCCGGGCGGAAGAGCGTGGCGGTGACGTAGGAGCCCGCGCCCCATTCCTCGGTGACCGGGATTTCCACCTCGCCGCCTTCCTCGCCGATGGCGGCGGTCTGGGTGGCGATCAGGCTCTCGGCGCCGACGGTGACGAGAAGCTGGCCGGCATGGCGCGGCGAGACTTTCAGCTTGGCCGTGTCGCCGACCGCATAGCTTTCCTTGTCGAGCGAGATTTCCAGGGCGTCGGGCGTCTCGGTCGAGGTCGCGGCGACATACCAGCCGGCGTCGAACTCGATGCTGGTCGCAGGACCCTCCGGCTCGGGGCTTTCCACTTCGAGGCGGTAGCGGCCCCAGGTGACGGGCACCGAGATGCGCCCGCCATCGGCGGCGACGTCGAGCGTGCCGTTGGCGATCTGCTTCGTCGAGAGCACCGGCTCGTAGCGCCACGAGCTGCCGTCGCGGTACCATTGGTAGTTCCGCTCCACGGCGAGCAGCTTCCAGGGCAGGCCCTGCATCGCCTGCCTGCTGCCGTCCGCACCGACGGCGACGACGTGGAAGTTGGCGACGCTGTTTTCCGAGAGCTCGCCCTTGAATTCCGGCTTCACGCCGATCATCGGGCCGGACGCCTTGACCGGAAGGGTAAGGTTGCGTTCGACGGCGCGGCCGCCGGCTTCCATCATGCGCAGCGTGACGAGCGCTTCGAGGCGCTGGGTCGTCGAGGGAAGATCGGTGACGGTCACGTCGAAGGTCGCCCTGCCCTCGTCGTCGAGCACGTCGAGGCCTTCGAGCGGGATGCGGCTTTCTTCGATCGCCTCTTCATCCGCAAGGCCGAAGACGTAGTCCGGATAGGCCGGATCCTGCCGCGTCGGTTTCAGCGCGACGTCGCCCTCGATTTCGAGGCCCGCGCCCGGCGCGCCGTAAAGATAGCGGCCTTCGACGGAAACGGGCGTCGGAACGCCGGATTCGATTGCTTTCGCCTCGCTCGTCATGTCGAATTCGATGCGGTCCGGCACGAAATCGTCGACGAGGAACTGCTTTTCGGCAATCGCCGTGCCCTTCGGGTCGGTGAAGACCTGCATGGTCCAGGTGCCGCGCATGCTGTTTTCCTGCAGCGGCAGGTCGACCGCATAGCCGCCGAGCGAAGCGCCGTCGGCGACCATGCGGCGGTCTTCCACGCCGTCCGGCCGGCTGAAGACGAAGGTGAGCGGCAGCTTCTCGACCGCGTTCGCCTCGATGTCGCGGGCAAGCGCCGTGGCATGCACGGTCTCTCCGGCGCGGTAGATGCCGCGCTCGGTCCAGGCGAGCACGTCGATGGCGCCTGGCGCCGGGCGGCCCGTGACGCCGCGGTCGGACAGGTCGAAGCCGGCGCGCGTCAAGTCGAGGAAGACGAAGTCGCCTTCGCCCTTCTTCGCGAGGATGACGGCGGGTGTGTTGGCGGCAGTGCCGCGCATCAGGCCGGCGGTGAAGGTCGCGCGGCCGTCCGCATCGGTCGTCGCCGTGCCGAGCACCTCGTTGTTCTTGGCGATCAGCTGGAGCTCGACGCCTTCGAGCGGGCCGGCGCTGTCGAGCGAGCGGGCGAAGACGTTGAGGCCGTCCGTGCCGGCATAGGTGGTGAGGCCCACATCCGAGACGACGAACCATTGCGTGGCCTTCGCGTCCCATTCGTTGCTGCGCCCGTTCGAGGCGGCGGCGGTCAGCACGTAGACGCCGGGCTTGCGCTCCGGCAGCGCCTCGTCGACCGGGAAGCTGGTCACGACGTCCTTGTTGAGCTCCGGCGAGATGTCGATCTTGCCTTCCCAGACGAGTTCGCCGCTCTGGTTTTCGATATTGCTGGCGGAATAGCCGTCGAGCTGCGTCAGGAAACGGCTTTCGGCCAGCAGCGAGGCGATCGCCCGGTCGCCGACGCGGTAGAGCTTGAGGTCCGCGCTGTCGGTGTTGACCGAGACGATCGGGATGCCGCGGCGCACGCTGCCCGGCAGCACGAAGCCGTCGCCGGTGAAACGCACCGTCGCGGCGCGGTCCTGCACGTAGATGTCGAGGTCGACGGGCGATTCCAGCGGCTCGTCGACGGCGGACGGCAGGCCGGGGCGGAAGGCGATCTTGTAGCGCTGGCCGTGGGCGAGGCCCTCGATGCAGATCTGCCGGTCCTTGGCTTCGACGGCCTTGGGCGCCGCGCCGTAGAGCGTGACGAAGGAGGCGTAGTCGGCGCCGGATTTCACCAGAGGCTCGGAGAATTCGACGCAGGCCCGCGGGCTGGCGCTGTCCGAATCGATCGTGTGGTTGACGACGCGGAAGCCCTGGCGGGCGCGCAGGCCGAGATAGGCCGAGCGCACCGCGACGTCCTCCTTGAGCGCAAGGCTCGCCTTGTAGGCATTGATGCCGGCGCGATAGTTCGCCGACTTGTCGAGCGTGTCGGCGAGGACGGCGAGCGCCCGCGCCCGCGTCTCCGTCGTGCGCGAAAGCTGGTAGGCGTTGATGGCGGCAAGCGCGCCCTGGCTGGCGAGATAGCTGTTGTTGACGGCGCGGCTGAGGGATTCGGCCGTCTCGATCCAGAGATAGTAGTCGTCCGGTGCGAGCGAAAGCGCTCCCTTGTAGGCGGCGAGCGCCTGGTCGAAGCGGCTCGAGGCCGTCTCGATGCGGCCGAGCGAGGCGAGGCTTTCTGCGCCTTGGCCCTGCTGGTCCGCTGCCGGCGACAGGTTGTCGCGGAAGGAGCGTGCATCGCTCATCATGTAGTCGCTGAGGAAGGAGAGCGGCGGCGGCGCACCGATGTCGGCGGCGTTGTCGGCCTTGACGATCTTGCCGGCGACGGCGCCCTGGAAGTGGTTGAGCTGGTTGAAGTCGCTCTTCAGGAAGCACCATTTCACCTTGGGATTATAGGTGAAGGCACGGCAGGACAGGTCGTCGATGCAGTCCGCCTTGCACTGGTCGAGCGTCACGTCCTGCACGGTGCGCAGGTCGAAGCCGAAATAGTCGCTGTTTTCCGTCGTCACGACGGTGCGCGTCTCTTCGGCATGGGCGGGCAGGGGTGGAGAGGCGACGACGGAAAGAAGAAGTGCCGAGAAACCGAAGATTGCGCGCATAGACATGAAGTCCTCCTACCGCTGCCCGTCTCGTTGCCGCCGCCACTGTCCAGGCCCGGATGCAGCTTGTCAATCGAAAGACGCCGCTGCCGGGAAGGCCGGAAAGGGGATGGCGCATGGAACCAGGGGAAAGACGTTTGAGATATGCGGTTCAATCGCCGGAAAGCGAAAATTTTTGGCCGTCCGTGCGTTAACCTTTTGTTAACCATATGCGCGCAGACTCCAGGACATCGATGAGCGCCGTTCTGTCATACCGCTGTTACAGCGGGCCGGTAGAAGCCTCGTCAGACACGAAAGTCGTGTTTCGCAATCGCGGTGACCACGGATGTACTGGCACTGCGCGGAACACTTCCCCGGCCAGGCCGGGATGAGGAAGCGGGGGGATGACCCTCGCTTTTTTCATTTCCGCTTTACCGCTTGCCGCTGGACCCTTCCTCCCGATTGTCCTACCCATGGGGCCGCAAGGCCGCCGCCTTGTCACGCCCCATCGCTTTCCGGACGGTTTCATGTCGGACGTCGCCCTCAATGTCCTGCCCATCTTCGCGCTGATCCTGATCGGCTGGGTGCTCGTGCGCACCGGCTATCTCCGGGAGGAACTGGGCGAGGGGCTGGGCGAGTTCGTCTTCCGGGTCGCCGTGCCGGTGCTGCTCTTCCGCACGATCGCGGAGGCCGATTTCGCCGGCGAATCGCCCCTGCGCATCTGGATCGCCTATTTTGCCGGCGTCGCCGTCACCTGGACGATCGCCCACCTGGTGGCGACGCTCGGCTTCAAGCGCGACCGGCGGATCGGCGTTCTGGCCGGCGTGTCCTCGGCCTTTGCCAATACGGTCTTCATCGGCCTGCCGCTCGTCTCGCGCATCGTCGGCGATGACGGGCTCGTGGCGATCTCGGTCCTGCTCTCCGTGCACCTGCCGGTCATGATGATCGCCGGCACCGTCCTCATGGAGCGGGCCGAGCGGAAAGACGGCACGCGTGATCCGCAGAGCCTGGCCGCTCTCCTGCTCGGCATCGGCAGGAGCCTCGTCCGCAACCCGCTGGTGATCGGCCTCGTCGCCGGCGCGCTGTTCCATACGGGCGGCGTGCCGCTTGCCGGGCCGGTCAAGGTGGTGGTCGATCAGCTCGCGGCGACCGCCGCGCCGGCAGCCCTGGTTTCCATCGGCATGGCGCTCAACAAGTACAAGGTCGGCGGCAATGCCGGCATCGCCCTGGCGATGACCTGCCTCAAGCTCGTGCTCCTGCCGGGCTCCGTCTATGTCGCCTGCCGGCTGCTCGGCCTCAGTCCCGAATGGACGGCGGCGATGGTGCTGACTTCCTCCGTGCCGACGGGCGTCAACGCCTGGCTGCTCGCCAACCATTTCGGCGTCGGCCACGCGCTTGCCTCCTCGACCATCACCATGACCACGGCGCTCGGCGTCTTCACCGTCTCCTTCTGGGCCTGGCTGCTCGGCTGAACCCGGTTCGCTGCGGCGGAGAATGGAGCCGGGCCAAAAGTCCCGGTGACAATAAATAAAAAACCCGGCGCGAAGGCCGGGTTTGTCGTTCGTGAAACTTGGCCCTTTCTTACTGTTGGGCCGGCTGTTCCGTCGTGGTGCCCTCGGTGGCGTTGCCTTCGGCCGGGGCCGCGCCCTCGGTCGCCGTTGCGCCGCCTTCAGCGGGAGCCGCGCCTTCCGTCGTGGTTGCGCCGCCGGCCGGGGCCTGGCCTTCCGTTGCCGTCGCGCCGCCCTCGGCCGGAGCCGCACCCTCGTTGGTGGTCGTGCCTTCCGTGGCGGCCGCGCCGCCTTCGGTCGCCGCTGCACCACCGGCGTCGGCACCTTCGTTCGAGGCGGTCGGCAGCGGAGCCGGGTTGTCGGAGAGCGTGCGCAGGTAGGCGATCAGGTTGGCGCGCTCGTCATTCTTCTTCAGGCCGGCAAAGCCCATGGCGGTGCCCGGAATGTGCTTCTTCGGCGCTTCGAGGAAGAAGTTGAGGTGATCATAATCCCAGACGACCTTGTGACCTTCGGAGAAGGTGGTCATGGCTGCGGAATAGCTGAAGCCCTCGTGCGAGGCGATCGGGCGGTTCACGATGTCCCAGAGACCGGGTCCGACCTTGTTCGGTCCGCCCTTCTCCGAGGTGTGACAGCTCGCACATTTCTTGAAGACCGTTTCGCCTGCTGCCGCATCGGCGCTGGCGAGCAGGGTCGCGATCGGAACAGCGGCCGCAGCTTCGCCGCCGCCGGCCTCCTCGCCGCCGGTTTCCTCCGCGACGATCGCGAAACCTTCCTTCTCGGGAGCGCCCGAATGGAAAATGCCTTCAGAAGCGATCGACACGGACATCAATACGAATACGGTGCCCAAAAGGGCACCCACGCCCATGTTCACATAAGAGTTCATCCATACGCTCCCCTAGGGACCGGCGGACATGACGCCGGCCAATCTTGAAATCGCGCGGAACCTATGTCTTTTGCTGCTTCGTTGCAACAGTGATTGTAGCCCCCGCACTGAGACCTTTTGACACTTTTCCCGGGGGTTTTGAAGGGCCCGAGATGAAACCCGCCAATTTTGACAAGACCCTCGTGCTCATCCCGGCGCGCATGGCCTCGACCCGGCTTCCGGGCAAGCCGCTTGCCGATATTGCCGGCCTGCCGATGATCGTGCAGGTGGCGCGCCGGGCGGCGGCGGCCGATGTCGGCCGCATCGTCGTGGCGGTCGATCATAAGGATATTTTTGACGCGGTTGTGGCGGCGGGCTTCACGGCGGTGATGACCCGGGTCGATCATCAGTCCGGCTCAGACCGCATCCACGAGGCGCTGGCGAAGGGCGATCCGGATGGCCGCGCCGAAGTCGTCATCAACGTGCAGGGCGACCTGCCGACCATCGATCCCGAGACGATCCGCGCCGCCCTCCGCCCGCTGGAAAACGCTTCGACCGACATTGCGACGCTGACGACGGAAATCCGCGACGCCGACGAGAAGACCAATCCGAACGTGGTGAAGGTCGTCGGCTCGCCGTTCGGCGACAGCCGCCTGCGCGCCCTTTATTTCACGCGCGCCACCGCGCCCTACGGCAACGGCCCGCTCTATCACCACATCGGCCTTTATGCCTACCGCCGCAAGGCGCTGGAGGCGTTCGTCGCGCTGAAGCCCTCGACGCTGGAAAAGCGGGAATCGCTGGAGCAGCTTCGCGCCCTCGAAGCCGGCATGCGCATCGACGCCGAGATCGTTGACACCGTTCCGCTGGGTGTCGATACTCCCGCCGACCTCGAAAAAGCCCGCGCGATGCTCGCGGCCAATCCCATCTGAGACGGATCCCAGCCATGATCATGAAGACCAACAAGATCGCCTTCCAGGGCGAGTATGGCGCCAATTCCGACATGGCCTGCCGCGACATGTTCCCGGACATGGAGCCGTTGCCGTGCCAGACCTTCGAGGACGCGTTCCTCGCCGTCGAGAACGGCGATGCGGACCTCGGGATGATCCCGATCGAGAACACGATCGCCGGCCGCGTCGCCGACATCCACCACCTGCTGCCGGAATCGCGCCTGCACATCGTCGGCGAGTATTTCATGCCGATCCGTTTCCAGCTGATGGTGCTGCCCGGTGTGGCGAAGGAGGAGGTCCGCACGGTCCACAGCCATATCCACGCGCTCGGCCAGTGCCGCAAGATCGTCCGCCTCAACGGCTGGAAGCCGGTGATCGCCGGCGATACCGCGGGCGCGGCAAAGCTCGTCTCCGAGGCGGGCGACCGTTCCATGGCCGCGCTCGCCCCCCGGCTGGCGGCCGAGCTCTACGGCCTGTCGATCATCGCGGAAAATGTCGAGGATACGGAGAGCAACGTGACGCGCTTCGTCGTTCTGTCGCGCGAGACCGTACCGATCGAGCGCGCCGCCGACGAGATCATCGTCACCACCTTCGTCTTCAACGTCCGCAATATCCCTGCCGCCCTCTACAAGGCGCTGGGCGGTTTCGCCACGAACGGCATCAACATGACGAAGCTGGAAAGCTACCAGATCGGCGGCAAGTTCATCGCCACGCAGTTCTATGCCGATATAGAGGGACACCCGGACGAGCCGCATGTGCGCCAGGCGCTGGAGGAGCTGCGCTTCTTCTCCGAAAAGGTCCGCATCCTCGGCACCTACCGCGCCCATCCGATGCGCAGCGCCTTCTGACTTGACGAACGTCAAGCGGCGCGGAACCGTGCCGCGGCGCGGGCATTCTCCAAGGGAAAGGAGATGCCCATGCGCACGATCACATATATTACGATAATGGTATCCTTGATGGTGAACGCCGTCGTTTTCGGCGCCGGTGCCATCGCGATCCTCTCCATTCCCGCATTGAGCGAGCAGGCGAAGTACCTGCTGCCGGCGTGGATCGTTTTCACCTTCCTCGTCAGCCCCGTCATAGCCCGGTTCATGGCGCCGAGCCTCAGGCTGCGCCCGCGGCCCGGCGATCAGCCGGATTTCGGCTGGCGCTGATCAGGTTTCCCAATCCAGCCAGTCGCGCATCAGCCGGTGCGCGATGGCGCCCTTCGGCGGCGGGGTCGTGGCGCCGGGCGCAACGCCGGACATGGCGCTGCGCTCGATCATCGCCGCCGTCTCCTCGCGGGTGAACCAGCGGCAGTCCTCCAGCTCCTGCTCGTCGCGGCGGATGTCGAAGGAGATCGCCTCGCCGTAGCAGCCGATCATCAGGGAATGCGGCATCGGCCACGGCTGCGAGGCGTGGTAGCGCACGCGCCCGACCCTGATGCCGGACTCCTCGTAGGTCTCCCGGCGCACGGTATGCTCGATTGTCTCGCCCGGCTCCAGGAAGCCGGCGAGGCAGGAATACATGCCTTCCGGGAAATGCGGCGAGCGTCCGAGCAGGCAGAGGTCGCGTTCGATGTCGACGATCAGCATGATCGCCACCGGGTCGGTGCGCGGGAAGATCGTGTGGCCGCAGGCCTCGCAGACCCGGCGGTAGCCGCCGATCTCCGGGCGCGTCGGCGAGCCGCACTTGCCACAGAAGCGGTTGTTCATGTTCCAGGTCATCAGGCTGGAGGCCTGGGCGAACTGGCCGAGCAGGTCGTCGTCGAGCATCTGCTGGCGGTAGAGCGTGCGCCCGTCGGCGGCCTTCAGCGGCTCCTGCAGGGTGTCGGGATCGGCGCGCACCGGGATCGCCAGCCGCGGCTCGCCATTCTTGAGGTAGCCGAGCAGGACGGCATCCTCCGGCACCGGGCCGAGCTCGGCAAGCTCGTAGGGCGCAAAGAGCGGGTCGATGATCTTCTCGTCATGCTTGACGACGAGCTTGCCTCCGGCGATCGCGAAGGCGTGCACGGTCTCCGCCCTGAAGGCCTTTTCCAAGCAGTCGGGTGCGCGGTGCTCCGACTGGCGGTCGAGGCTGTTTTCCGCAAAGGCCACCATGGTGCTGGGTTCCGGATGCGGGCGGTAGAGATCGAAAAGCGATGGCTTCATGGGGTCAGCGCGTCCAGGAGCTTGGCCGCGAAGGCCTTGGTTTCTTCGGCCGAGCGCGGCTCGGCGGTGCCATGGCCCCAGACCGGGCCGGGCCAGTTCGGGTCACCCTCGCTGCGCGCGACGACATGGACGTGAAGCTGCCGGACGACATTGCCGAGCGCGCCGGTGTTGATCTTCGTCGCGCCGGTCACCTTCTT
The DNA here is from genome assembly GCF_046557955.1 of Shinella agrisoli. Classification (NCBI taxonomy): domain Bacteria; kingdom Pseudomonadati; phylum Pseudomonadota; class Alphaproteobacteria; order Hyphomicrobiales; family Rhizobiaceae; genus Shinella; species Shinella agrisoli. The sequence continues at coordinate 230,258 of NZ_JBJIEP010000005.1, forward strand.
CAGGGCTTCCGCCACCAGCACGGTCTCGAAGGTCAGCATGGTCTGGTCGAGAGGCGTCAGGTCGAAGATCTCGCTGACATCCGCCCGTTGCGGCACGAGCACCAGCCAGGGCCACCGCCCGTCCTTCATCAGGCGCAGCTCGCACAGGCCGATCCTCGTCAGGAGATCGCTTTCGCGCACCAGCCGTTCGTCGGGTTGAAAATCGCTCAAGGGGCCTCTCCCGGAATGCTTCTTACAGACGATTCATGCCACGGCATCGGAACTCGCTCCAACAGTTTTTTATCGGCTCCGCTTGCATTCGGTTGGAATATTGCCGATATGGGGGACGGGAGGTTGGTGGTGGACGAGCCACTCGCCAACCGGGTCAGGTCCGGAAGGAAGCAGCCCTAACGAGCCCCGGCACGGGTCATCGTGCCAGCCTCCCACCTACCGTCCTGATCCTGGCCGTCCTGTCGGGACTTAAAGTTCGATTAGCGGCAGGGTCGATGAGCGACGAAACCCCACATCCGTCCAACGAAAAACCGGCCGCCTACCGGGTGCTTGCGCGCAAGTATCGCCCGAAGGATTTCTCCGACCTGATGGTCGGCCAGGAGCCGATGGTCCGCACGCTGACCAACGCGTTCGAGACCGGCCGCATCGCGCAGGCCTATATGCTGACCGGCGTGCGCGGCGTCGGCAAGACGACGACCGCCCGCATCCTCGCCCGCGCGCTCAATTACAAGACGCCCGAGATCGACAAGCCGACGATCGACCTTCGCGTGCCCGGCGAGCATTGCCAGGCCATCATGGAAGGCCGGCATGTCGACGTCATCGAGATGGACGCCGCCTCCCATACCGGCATCGACGACATCCGCGAGATCATCGAGCAGGTGCGCTACCGCCCCGTCTCGGCGCGCTACAAGGTCTATATCATCGACGAAGTGCACATGCTCTCGACGCAGGCCTTCAACGGCCTCCTGAAGACGCTGGAAGAGCCGCCGGAGCATGTGAAGTTCATTTTCGCCACGACGGAAATCCGGAAAGTGCCGATCACCGTCCTGTCGCGCTGCCAGCGCTTCGACCTGCGCCGCATCGGCGCCTCCGACCTCGTCGGCCTCTTTACCACCATCCTCGGCAAGGAAGGCGTCGAGGCGGAGCCGGATGCGCTCGCCATGATCGCCCGCGCCGCCGAAGGCTCGGCCCGCGACGGCCTTTCGCTGCTCGACCAGGCGATCGCCCATGGCGGCGGGCGCGTCGAGGTGGATGCGGTCCGCTCCATGCTCGGCCTTGCCGACCGGGCGCGCATCGTCGATCTCTTCGAGCATATCGTGAAGGGCGATGCGAGCGCCGCGCTCGCCGAATTCGCCGCGCAGTACGAGGCCGGCGCCAGCCCGCCCGTCGTGCTGACGGACCTTGCCGATTTCACCCATCTCGTCACCCGCATGAAATATGTGCCCGACGCGGCCGGCGACCAGTCGCTGAGCGAGATCGAGCGGGTGCGCGGCGTCGAGTTCGCGGGGTCCATCGCCGTCACGGTGCTTTCCCGCATGTGGCAGATGCTCCTGAAAGGCATCCCGGAAACGGAGGCCTCCAGCCGCCCGGCCGGCGCCGCCGAGATGGTCATCATCCGTCTCGCCCACGCCGCCAACCTGCCGTCGCCGGAAGAGGCCGTGCGTCGCCTTGCCGAGCTTTCGAGCGGCGAGGGCGGTGTCAATGGCGGCCGCATGCCGCAGGCCTATGGCGGCAACGGCGGGCAGCCGACGGCGCAGGCCTCCGTCTCGGCCGTGTCGCGGCAGCCGGACGCGCCGGCCCAGCGCGCCCAGTCGGGCGGAACGGTCACCATGCTGCGCCCCGTGCCGCAGGCCGAGCCCGCGCCCCAGCCCGTCGGCCGGATCGAAGCCGCGCCGGCCGAGCAGCCGGCGGCCGCGCCGAAGGTGCCGGTCAAGTCCATCTCCGACGTCGCCGACCTCTGCACCAAGAACCGCGACATCCGCCTCCGCGCCCTCGTGCGCGCCTTCGTGCGCCCGGTCAGCATCGAGCCCGGACGCCTGGAGATCAGCCTTGCGCAAGACGCGCCGAAGTCGCTCGTCACCGACCTCCAGAACCGCTTGCAGGAATGGACCGGCGCGCGCTGGATGGTGATCCTGTCGCGCGAAGCCGGCGGACCGACGCTGGCCGAGGCCGAGACGATGGCGCAGGAGGCGCGCGTCGCCGATGCGCGCCAGGACCCGGACGTGGCGGCGATCCTGCAACGCTTCCCCGGCGCCAGGATCACCGACGTGCGCATCAAGGTGCAGGAGACGGAGGACGAGCCCGAGGCCGTCGAGGCCGCGGCCGTCGCGGAATCCGCCGAAGGCGACATCCTGCCCGGCGACGACATTGAACACTGACATAACGCTACAGAGGAGAGGCCGATGCGCGACATCATGGGCATGATGGGCAAGGTCAAGGAAATGCAGGCCAAGATGGAGAAGATGCAGGAGGAGATCGCCGCGCTCGAGGTGAGCGGCACCTCCGGCGGCGGCCTCGTCTCCGTCGCGCTCGACGGCAAGGGCAACCTCAAGGGCGTGAAGATCGACCCTTCGCTCTTCAAGGAAGACGATGTCGAGATCCTCGAGGACCTGATCGTCGCCGCCCACAAGGATGCCAAGGGGAAGGCGGAAGCCGAGGCTGCGGAGAAGACGAGGGCGCTGACCGCCGGCCTGCCGATCCCGCCCGGCTTCAAACTGCCGTTCTGATCCTGTAGGCTCCGGGTTCCCGAGGAGGAATTCCCATGAGCCTGACGACCCTGCTTGTCTTTGCCGGCGCGCTGATGATGGCGGCCGGCTCGCCCGGTCCGAGCATTGCCGCGCTGGTCGCCCGCGTTCTTTCGCGCGGGCCGAAGGACGTGCTGCCCTTCCTCGCCGCCATGTGGATCGGCGAGGGCGTCTGGCTCACCTGCGCGGTGCTCGGCCTTGCCGCCATCGCGGAAACCTTCCATGCCGCCTTCGTCGCCATCAAGTGGCTCGGCGTCGCCTATCTCCTCTATCTCGCCTGGAAAATGTGGTTCGCCCCGGCCGAGACGGGCGATGAGGCGCTGCCCGAGGCGCGCTCCGGTGTCAAACTGTTCTTCGCCGGGCTGACGGTGACGCTCGGCAATCCCAAGATCATGATGTTCTATGTCGCGCTGCTGCCGGCGATCATCGACCTTGGCGCCGTCACGCTGGTCGGCTGGGCGGAGCTGGTGGCGACCATGTTCGTCGTGCTCGTCGCGATCGATCTCGCCTGGGTCTTTCTCGCGTCGCGTGCCCGCCTCTTCCTCAAGAGCCCGCGTGCCGTGCGCATCGCCAACCGCGTCAGCGCCGGCACCATGGCCGGCGCCGCGGCGGCGATCGCCGCCCGCTGATCAGCCGGTCAGCGCAGCGCGCAGCTTGTCGTTGATCGGGGCCGCGAGATAGCGGATGCGGTCGTCTTCGGACAGGTTCCTGCCGTAGGTGCGCAAGAGTTCCGGCATGGTGACCGGTTCGCCGTCGAAAGGCGTATAGGCCACCGCGTCGCCGGCCTGGATCACGCCGTCCCGCAGGACGCGGCAGTAGAAGCCCGGACGGCCGGCGTTCATGAAGCGCTTTGCGAAGGCCGGATCGCCCATGCGGGCGGTGAGCGTCGCGCAGGGGATGCGTGCCGAGGTCACTTCCAGAAGCACGCTCTCCGTCTCGAACCGGTCGCCGACCGAGACGCTGCGGCTGTCGACGCCCTCGATGACGAGGTTCTCGCCGAAGGTGCCGGGCTCGATGGTGCGGCCGAGCTCCTTCGACCACCAGTCGAGGTCGATCGAGCCGAGGCCGTAGACGGCCTGTTCCGGCCCGCCGTGGTGCTTTCTGTTGCAGATGGCGTCGCCCAGCAGCCCCTCGCGGTCGACGACGACCGCCGCATCTGTCGGCGTCTTGAAAATGCCGGTCTTGTAGCTTCTGCCGGGAACCGGACGGGCGACGCCCGTGCACACGGCAAGGATTCTGATCAAGCGACGTCTCCTGAGATGGATTCCGTTTCCCCTGGATATGAGCTAGATACCGGCAATGGCAAAACGAGTCACCGGTCCCGAAATCGAAAAACTCATCCAGCTCCTGGCGAAGGTGCCGGGCCTCGGCCCGCGCTCGGCGCGCCGGGCGGCGCTGCATCTGGTCAAGAAGAAGGACCAGCTCCTGGGGCCTCTTGCCGATGCGATGGGCGAGGCGCACCGCAAGGTGCGCATCTGCTCCTGCTGCGGCAACGTGGACACGAGCGATCCCTGCACGGTCTGCACCGACGAGCGGCGCGACCAGTCGGTCATCATCGTCGTCGAGGACGTCTCCGACCTCTGGGCGTTGGAGCGCGCCGGCGCGATGAACGCCGCCTATCACGTGCTCGGCGGCACGCTCTCGCCGCTCGACGGCGTCGGGCCGGACGACCTCAACATCCGCGGTCTCGTCGACCGCGTGGCGAAGGGCGGCGTGCGCGAGCTGATCATCGCCGTCAACGCGACCGTCGAGGGGCAGACGACGGCCCACTACATCACAGACCAGCTCGCCGGGCTCGACGTGAAGATCACGCGGCTCGCGCACGGCGTGCCGGTCGGCGGCGAGCTCGACTACCTCGACGAAGGCACATTGACGGCGGCGCTCAGGGCGCGCACGGCGATCTGAGGAAGGATTGTTTGATGATGTTTCGGTGGCTGACGCGCTTCATCTTCCCCTCAACCGTCCTCGCATTGACCCTCTTCTTCGCATCCCTCCCCGCCCAGGCCGCCTCCAGGGCCGACGTCGAAAGGATGTTCCGCGCCTGGATCGACGACAACCTCTGGCCGTCCGCCCGGAAGACCGGCATCAGCGAAAAGACCTTCCGCGCGGCCATGCAGGGCGTGACGCTCAACTGGGACCTGCCCGACCTCGTGCCGCCCGGCTCGAAGCCGAAGACGGAGCAGGCCCAGAGCCAGGCGGAATTCTCCTCGCCCGGCGCCTACTTCTCCGAGAAGCGCTTGCAGGGCCTCGCGGGAACGGGGAGCCGCCTCGCCAGGACGCATGCCTCGACCCTGCGCAGGATCGAGCAGCGCTTCGGCGTGCCGGGCGAGATCGTCGTCGCCGTCTGGGGCCGTGAATCGGGCTTCGGCAGCGCCAAGATCCCCTATTCGGCGGTGGAGGTGCTCGCCACCAAGGCCTTCATGTCGACGCGCAAGGACATGTTCCGCAAGGAGCTGATCGCAGCATTGCACATCGTCGACGGCGGCGACCGGTCGGTCGACGACTTGAAGGGCTCGTGGGCGGGAGCGCTCGGCCAGCCGCAGTTCATGCCGACCAGCTTCCTGCAATATGCCGTCGACTTCGACGGCGACGGGGTGCGCGACATCTGGGGCTCGGTGCCGGACAGCCTCGCCTCGATCGCCAATTACCTCGCGAAGAAGGGCTGGCAGGCGGGCCGCACATGGGGCTACGAAGTCTCGATTCCGGCGGGCGTCTCCTGCGCGCAGGAAGGGCCGGATCTCGCCAAGCCGATCTCCGCCTGGGCGTCGAGCGGCATCACGCGCGTTTCCGGCAAGGCCTTTCCGTCCGGCGAGGCGGGGGCCTCGGGCATGATGCTGGTTCCGGCCGGCACGCACGGGCCGGAATTCATCGTCACGCCGAATTTCTACGTGCTCAAGGAATACAACAACTCCGACCTCTACGCCCTCTTCATCGGCAATCTCGCCGACCGCATCGCCTATGGCAGCGGGCCGTTCCGGGGAAAATGGGGCGATGTCGGCAAGATGCTGCGCTCGGACGTGCTCGCCATGCAGAAGGCGCTCGTCGCCAAGGGCTACGACGTCGGCAAGGTCGACGGCCTGCCGGGCTACAAGACGCGCCGCTCGCTCGGCGACTGGCAGGCGAAGAACGGGCTGGCGCCGACCTGCTATCCGGACGCCTCGCTGAAGGCCAAGCTCCGCTGATTTTTGAATACCGCAATTCCGGACGCAGAACCGCTTTTGCTGGAATTGCTAGTGGATTTCCACCTGCTGCTTGAAGCGCTCGTATTCGTGCGGGATGATCGTCTGCCGCTCGATCATCCGGTGGACGCGGGGCGGCTCGGCGCCGCGGTGCAGGAGGCGCAGCTTCTCCCCGTTGGCCGCGTCCGCGTGGGTGCGGCGCTGGTTGTGGCGGATGTATTCCACCCAGGTCGGCACGTGGTAGGTCTCGGTCCAGATCGTCGGGTTTTCGAGGTCGCGCATCAGCGCCCATTGGCCCGCGCCGTCGCGGATGCGGATGCGCCGCCGCTCGGTCATCGCCTCCAGGAAGTCCCGAATGTCCTTCTCCGCGATCTCGTAGTCGATCATCACGACGATGGGGCCGCTGCGCGGTTTGAGGTCCAGCGGCAGGTCCGGCTCGCTGAAGCGGTTGAGCGGATCGACGTTGAGGCTCTGCAATTCGGGCAGGGTGAAGCGCAGGCCGAGCGCGGCGCCGGCGATCATCGCCACGGCGGAGGCGAGCAGGGCGGCTTCCGCGCCGTGCGTGTCCGCCGTCGTGCCCCAGATCCAGCTTCCCGCCGCGATGCCGCCGAAGGTCGTCGTCTGGTAGAGCGAGAGCGCCCGCGCCACCACCCAGCGCGGCGTCGAGAGCTGCACCGTCGTGTTGAAGAGCGAGAGCGCCATCACCCAGGACGCGCCGGCGATCGAGAGCACCGCGCCGGTGAGGAGCGCGGAGGCGCTGACGGCGGAAACGGCCGCGCTCACGGCAAAGCCGGCGAAGGCGAGGCGGGCGATGGTCTCGCTGGTGAATTTCTCGCGCAGCGTTGCATTCATCAGCGCCCCGCCGATGGCGCCGAGGCCGAAGCAGCCGAGCAGGATGCCGTAGGTCAGCGGTCCGCCCTGGACGAGGTCGCGCGCGATCAGCGGCAGCAGCGACAGGATGGAGCTTGTCGCAAGGCCGAAGGCGAAGCCGCGCAGCAGGACCTTGCCGATGTTCGGCGACATGGAGACGTAGCGCAGGCCCGCCGAGATGGCGCGGCCGAAATCCTCGCGCGGAAGCGCGCTCGGCGAGACGTCCGGCTTCCAGCGGAAAAGCGCATAGAGAAGGGCGAAGTAGCTGAGCGCGTTGGCCGCGAAGGCCGCCGCCGCACCGGCGGCCGCGACGATCGCGCCGCCGATGGCGGGGCCGACGGAGCGGGTGAGGTTGAAGCCCATGCTGTTGAGCGAGACGGCGGCGGGCAGGTCCTCGCGCGGCACCATGTCGCCGACGGAGGCCTGCCAGGCGGGATTGTTGAGCGCCGTGCCGCAGCCGATGAGGAAGGTGAAGGTCAGGAGCAGCCAGGGCGTGATGACGCCGTACCAGGTACAGAGCGTCAGGGCGATGGCGACCGTCAGCATGAAACACTGGGCCGTCAGCATCAGCTTGCGCCGGTCGAAGTTGTCGGCGAGCGCGCCGGCAGCGACGGAGAAGAGCATGATCGGCAGCGAGGTGGAGGCCTGCACCAGCGCCACCATGTTGGCCGAGGAGGAGATCGAGGCCATCATCCAGGCCGCGCCCACCGCCTGGATGAGCCCGCCGAAATTGGAGATGAGGCTCGCCGCCCAGATCAGCCGGAAGGTCTCGTTTCTGAAGGGGGCGAGGGGGGATTTCCGGTCCGGCACGGTGGGGTACTCATTCTCGATGCAGCATTGGGTAGCAATCTAGTCCATGAAGCGGAAGCGGCAAGCCGGAGGTGGCCGCGGAAGGCGAAAATGACGGACCGCAGCCCGTTTGCGGGAGCGATCTTGCATTTGCGGCGAACAGCGTCTATATCAGCCTCAAATTCTTGATCGTCAGATGAAGAGTGGGCCCGCGAGGACCCGCTCTTTTTTATTGGCCCGATCGAGCGCATGATAACGACTATCCCGGGAGGGCATGTCATGACTGACACGACCCAGGCAGAAAACGCCGCCGTCGAGCCGCGGCTGATCGTCGAGACCGGCCTCGACCGGCGTGTCGCCGACATCATCGAGCCGACCATCGAGCAGATCGGCTACCGGCTGGTGCGCGTCCGGCTTTCGGCGCAGAACGGCGCGACGCTGCAGATCATGTGCGAGCGGCCGGACGGCACGATGACGGTGGAGGACTGCGAGAAGGTCTCCATGGCCGTTTCGCCGGTGCTCGACGTTGAGGATCCGATCGACAAGGCGTATCATCTCGAGGTGTCGTCGCCCGGCATCGACAGGCCGATGGTCCGCAAGTCGGACTTCACCCGCTGGCTCGGCCACTTGCTGAAATGCGAGACGTCGATCCTCGTCGACGGGCGCAAGCGCTTCCGCGGCAAGATCACGGCAGCCGACGAGAACGGCTTCACGCTCGAGCGGGACCAGCCGGCCTATGGCGAGGAGCCGGTGGTCGTCATACCGTTCACGGCGCTCGCCGAAGGCAAGCTGATCCTGACCGACGACCTGATCCGCGACGCGCTGACCGCCGACAAGAAGGCGAAGGCCGCGCAGGCCGCCAACCAGAACGGCGAAGACGACGAATAAGATTGCGAGTGCGTTTCGTCCCTGGGGCGTTTGCCCCGTCCGGGGCGGAGCGGAGAGGACGGAACCGGAGCGGGCATCCCGCTCCCCGATGCCGGAGGCAAGGCCCCGGCTTGACCATGGAGACCTGAGACAATGGCAGTCAGTGCGAACCGGCTTGAGCTTCTGCAGATCGCGGATGCCGTGGCCCGTGAAAAGGTCATCGACCGCGAGATCGTGCTTGCCGCGATGGCCGACGCCATCCAGAAGGCGGCCCGCTCGCGTTACGGCACGGAATCGAACATCCGCGCCGACATCAATTCCAAGACCGGCGAGATCCGCCTCCAGCGCTTGCTGGAAGTCGTCGAGCACGCGGAGGACTATTCCACCCAGATCCCGCTGGAACTGGCGCGCGACCGCAACCCGGACGCCAAGATCGGCGACTTCATCGCCGATCCGCTGCCGCCGATGGATTTCGGCCGCATCGCCGCCCAGTCCGCCAAGCAGGTCATCGTGCAGAAGGTGCGCGAGGCCGAGCGTGACCGCCAGTACGACGAATACAAGGACCGTATCGGCGAGATCGTCAACGGCACGGTCAAGCGCGTCGAATACGGCAATGTCATCGTCGACCTCGGCCGCGGCGAAGGCATCATCCGCCGCGACGAGATGATCCCGCGCGAGAACATGCGCTACGGCGACCGCGTGCGCGCCTATGTCTACGACGTGCGCCGCGAGCAGCGCGGGCCGCAGATTTTCCTGTCGCGCACCCATCCGCAGTTCATGGTGAAGCTCTTCACCATGGAAGTGCCGGAAATCTACGACGGCATCATCCAGATCAAGTCGGTCGCCCGCGATCCGGGCTCGCGCGCCAAGATCGCCGTCATCTCGAACGATTCGTCGATCGACCCTGTCGGCGCCTGCGTCGGCATGCGCGGCTCGCGCGTCCAGGCCGTCGTCGGCGAATTGCAGGGCGAGAAGATCGATATCATCCCGTGGTCGCAGGACCCGGCCTCCTTCATCGTCAACGCCCTGCAGCCGGCGGAAGTCGCCAAGGTCGTCCTCGACGAGGACGCCGAGCGCATCGAAGTCGTGGTTCCGGACGAGCAGCTCTCGCTCGCCATCGGCCGCCGCGGCCAGAACGTCCGCCTTGCCTCGCAGCTGACCGGCTGGGACATCGACATCCTGACGGAAGCCGAGGAGTCCGAGCGCCGCCAGAAGGAATTCAACGAGCGCACCGCGCTCTTCATGGATGCGCTCGACGTTGACGAGATGGTCGGCCAGGTCCTCGCTTCCGAAGGCTTCGCCGCCGTCGAGGAGCTTGCCTATGTCGATCTCGACGAAATCTCCTCGATCGACGGTTTCGACGAGGACACGGCCCAGGAGATCCAGACCCGCGCCCGCGAATATCTCGACCGCATCGAGGCCGAGATGGATGCCAAGCGCAAGGAACTCGGCGTTTCCGACGAACTGCGCCAGATCGACGGCATGACGGGCCAGATGCTCGTCGCCCTCGGCGAGGACGGCATCAAGACGATCGAGGACTTCGCCGGCTGCGCCGCGGACGACCTCGTCGGCTGGACCGAGCGCAAGGACGGCGAGACGAAGAAGTTCGAGGGTCTGTTCTCGAAGTTCGAGGTCTCCCGCGCCGAGGCCGAAGCCATGATCGTCCAGGCCCGCCTTGCGGCCGGTTGGATCACGGAAGAGGACCTTGCCGCCGAAGAGCCGGCCGTCGAAGGCGCCGAGCAGGACGCCTGATCGGTCGGAGACGCCGTTGGCTATGGCAAAAAAGGACGACGGCGTGAACGACCGCATGTGCATCGTGACGCGCGAAAGCGGCGATGCGGATGATCTCATCCGTTTCGTCGCGGGCCCGGACGGCAGCGTCGTGCCGGACCTCAAGCGCCAACTTCCCGGACGTGGATGCTGGGTGAAGGCCGAACGGGCGATCGTCGACAAGGCGGTCGCCAGGAAGCTCTTCGGCCGCGCGCTGAAGACGGATGCCAAGGCGAGCCCCGACCTCGGCGCCGAGGTGGACCGGCTTCTGGCGGCCCAGCTCGGCGGCATGATGAACATGGCGCGCAAGGCCGGCCAGTTCGTCACCGGCGCCACCAAGGTCGACCAGGCGGTGCGCGCATTGGCCGCCCTTGCCGTGTTCCACGCGACGGATGCGGCCGAGGACGGCGTCAGGAAGATCGACCAGGCGAGGAAGGCTGCAAGCTTCCTCACCGAAGACGAAACGGAAATACCCTCCTTCAGGCTCTTCTCCGAGGGCGAATTGGAGGGCCTTTTGGGCCAGAATGCTTTTATCCATGCCGCAGCGCTTGCAGGGCAGGCGGGTGAGGGTGTAGTGAAGCGCGCAATCATGCTCGAAAAATACCGGGGCGGCGCCCGGTTGGGGGCACATGGCGGCGCTGGCCAGCCAAACCAATGACGCGGTCACCGGCTTTTCGCCGGCCGAAATCGCATTGGACGAACACAATTGAACGACAGGGTCTGGTGATACGCATCCGGCCCTGATCTTAGGAACGGAACGGAATGACCGACAACAAAGACGACAAGACGATCAGCGTGGCGGGCAAGAAGACCCTGACCCTGAAGCCTTCGGGGGTTCAGCAGGGGACCGTGCGCCAGGACATGGGTCGTGGCCGCACGAAGGCCGTCGTGGTCGAGACCCGCAAGCGCCGCATCAACCGTCCGGAAGACGAACGGCCGGTGACGCCCGTCACCCCGGTGCAGCGCCAGCCGGAGCCGCAGCAGTCGCGTCCCGCGCAGCCCTCGCGTCCGGCCCCCCAGGCCGAGCAGAGCCGCCCGCGCGTCGGCGTCGTCCTGAACCAGCTCTCCGCCGAAGAGGTCGAGGCCCGTCGCCGCGCGCTTGCCGAAGCGCAGATCCGCGACGCCGCCGAAGCGCGCCAGCGCGCCGAGGACGAGGCCCGCCGCAAGGTGGAAGAGGAAGCCCGCCAAAAGGCCGAGGCGGAAGAGCGCCTGCGCCGCGAGAAGGAAGAGGCCGAACGCCGCGCCGTCGAGGCTGCCGCGCCGGCTTCGGCCGCCGAGGAAGCGGTTGCCGCGCAGCCGGTGGCAAAGCCCGCCGCCGTGCCGGCCGCAGACGCTCGCCCGCAGCCGGGCCGCGCGCCGGTTTCCGCACCCGCTTCCGTCGTCGCCGGCCGCGGCCGCCGCGATGCCGACGACGAAGACGAGGCACGCCCGCGTGGCGGTGCCCCGGCGAACCGTCCCGGCGTCAAGCGGCCGGAACCGGCCAAGGCTCCGGCCCGCCCGAAGGGCGACGAAGGCCGCCGCCAGGGCAAGCTGACGCTGACGACCGCCGCGACCGACGAGGACGGCTCACAGCGCGGCCGCTCGCTCTCGGCCATGCGCCGCCGCCAGGAGAAGTTCAAGCGCTCCATGATGCAGGAAACGCGCGAGAAGATTTCGCGTGAAGTCGTCCTGCCGGAGACCATCACCATCCAGGAACTGTCGCAGCGCATGTCCGAACGCGCCGTGGACGTCATCAAGTACCTGATGAAGGAAGGCCAGATGATGAAGCCCGGCGATCTGATCGACGCCGACCTGGCCGAGCTCATCGCCGGTGAATTCGGCCATACCGTCAAGCGCGTCTCCGAATCCGACGTCGAAGAAGGCATCTTCAACGTCGCCGACGACGAGGGCGATCTGCAGCCGCGTCCGCCGATCGTGACCATCATGGGCCACGTCGACCACGGCAAGACCTCGCTGCTCGACGCCATCCGTCATGCCAACGTGGTCGCTGGCGAAGCCGGCGGCATCACGCAGCATATCGGCGCGTACCAGGTCGAGCAGAACGGCCACAAGATCACCTTCATCGACACGCCCGGCCACGCCGCGTTCACCGCCATGCGTGCCCGCGGTGCGCAGGCGACGGACATCGCGATCCTCGTGGTTGCGGCCGACGACAGCGTGATGCCGCAGACGATCGAGTCCATCAACCACGCCAAGGCGGCCGGCGTGCCGATCATCGTGGCGATCAACAAGATCGACAAGCCGACCGCCAATGCCCAGAAGGTCCGCACAGAGCTCCTCCAGCACGAGGTCTTCGTCGAATCCATGGGCGGCGAGACGCTGGACGTCGAAGTCTCGGCCAAGAACGGCACGAACCTCGACAAGCTGCTCGAAGCGATCCTGCTGCAGGCCGAAATCCTCGACCTCAAGGCGAACCCGAACCGCACCGCGGAAGGCGTCGTCGTCGAAGCCCAGCTCGACCGCGGCCGCGGCGCCGTCGCCACCGTTCTGGTGCAGACGGGCACGTTGAGGCCCGGCCAGATCATCGTGGCCGGCGACCAGTGGGGCCGCGTGCGCGCCCTCGTCAACGACAAGGGCGAGCATGTCAAGGAAGCAGGGCCCTCCATGCCGGTCGAGGTGCTGGGTCTTTCCGGCACGCCGGCCGCCGGCGACAAGTTCGCGGTGGTCGAAAACGAGAGCCGCGCCCGCGAGATCTCGGAATACCGCCAGCGCCTCGCCCGCGAGAAGGCCGTCGCCCGCCAGACGGGTTCGCGCGGCTCGCTCGAGCAGATGATGACCCAGCTCCAGAGCTCCGGCCTCAAGGAGTTCCCGCTGCTCATCAAGGGCGACGTGCAGGGCTCGATCGAAGCCATTGCCGGCGCGCTGGAAAAGCTCGGCACGGACGAGGTCCGGGTGCGCATCGTGCATTCGGGCGCCGGCGCCATCACCGAGTCGGACATTTCGCTCGCCGAAGCGTCCAACGCCGCGATCATCGGCTTCAACGTCCGTGCGAACGCACAGGCCCGCAGCCTCGCCGAGCGCCAGGGCATCGAGATCCGCTACTACAACATCATCTACGACCTGGTGGATGACGTGAAGGCGGCCATGTCGGGCCTGCTCTCGCCGGAGCGCCGCGAAACCTTCCTCGGCTATGCCGAGATCCTCGAGGTGTTCAACATCACGAAGGTCGGCAAGGTCGCCGGTTGCCGCGTCACGGAAGGCAAGGTCGAGCGCGGCGCGGGCGTCCGCCTCGTGCGCGACAACGTCGTCGTCCACGAAGGCAAGCTCAAGACGCTCAAGCGCTTCAAGGACGAGGTCGCGGAAGTCAATGTCGGCCAGGAATGCGGCATGGCCTTCGAGAACTACGAGGACATCCGCGCAGGCGACCAGATCGAATGCTTCCGCGTGGAGCATGTCACGCGTACGCTGTAAGCGTCCGGCGGAAAGAGTATCATGCGAGCGCCGGACCGTTTCGGCGCTCGCATTTTTTTGAAGGTGACGACCATGACCAAAGCAACATCCTCGGCGCCGTCGCAACGCATGCTGCGCGTGGGCGAGCAGGTGCGCGCGGCCATCACCCAGGTCCTCCAGCGCGGCGAGGTGCGCGACCCGCTTCTCGAAAAGACCGTGATCTCGATTTCGGAAGTGCGCATGTCGCCGGACCTGAAGCACGCGACGGCCTATGTGACGCCGCTCGGCGTCAAGGACCATGACGCGGTGATCGAGGCGCTGAACCGCAACGCGAAGTTCATCCGCGGCCGTCTCGGCCCGCAGCTGCGCCAGATGAAGTATATGCCGGACGTGCGCTTCCGCGACGACACGAGCTTCGACAACTACAAGAAGATCGACGATCTCCTGCGTTCGCCGGAAGTCGCCCGCGATCTTTCCGCCGAAGACGGCGACGATAAGCAATAATCCGGGATAACGATGTCCAAGCCACGCAAACCCAAGGGCCGGCCGGTTTCCGGCTGGCTGATCCTCGACAAGCCGTTCGATTTCGGCTCGACCGAGGCCGTCTCCAAGATCAAGTGGCTGTTCAAGGCGCAGAAGGCCGGCCATGCCGGCACGCTCGACCCGCTCGCTTCCGGCATGCTGCCGATCGCGCTGGGCGATGCCACCAAGACCGTTCCCTATGTCATGGACGGCCGGAAGATCTACGAATTCACCGTGACCTGGGGCGAGGAACGCTCGACGGACGACCTCGAGGGCGAAGTGACGCGCACCTCGCAGGAGCGCCCGTCCGAGGGCGCGATCGAGGCGATCCTCGGCGGCTATACCGGCGTCATCCGGCAGGTCCCGCCGCAGTTCTCCGCCATCAAGATCGACGGCGAGCGCGCCTACGACCTCGCCCGCGACGGCGAGACGGTGGAAATCCCTTCGCGCGAGGTGGAGATCCATCGCCTCACGCTGATCGGCTGTCCGGACGAGAACACGGCCCGGTTCGAGGTCGAATGCGGCAAGGGCACCTATGTGCGCGCGCTCGCCCGCGACTTCGGGCGCGAGCTCGGCTGCTACGGCCATGTCTCGGCGCTGCGGCGCACCTTCGTCGCGCCCTTCGGCGAGGACGACATGGTACCGCTCGCCGACCTGACGGCGCTGGAGACGATCGAGGACGATGCCGAGCGGCTGGCGGCGCTCGACGCGTTCCTGATCGATACGGGCGAAGCGCTTTCCAGCCTGCCGCAGATCGTCGTCAACGACGACCAGGCGCACCGGCTGCGCATGGGCAATCCGATCATCCTGCGCGGCCGCGACGCCCCGGTCGCGGCCGACGAGGCCTATGCCACGGCGCGCGGCAAGCTGGTCGCCATCGGCGAGATCGGCGGCGGGGAATTCCGCCCGAAGCGGGTCTTCGCAGGCTGACCATCCCGGGGCGGAACCAATCGCTGCCGACTTGATTTCACCACAAGCTGCAGGCTTTATGTGCCGGCGAGGTTCGTTCGAGGACGGGCCGGGCGGCGCATGGCCGTCGCGGCCGCCTCCGTGCGAAGGGTGGAAAGGGCTGGCCGTTGACAATCATGCCGAGTGACCGAACGGTATCCGCCGGGGATGCGGATATGGGGGCGAGCCCCGGTCAGGCCCGCCGGCGCATGAATCATCCGGTCGTTTTCTACCTCGTCTGCCTCATCCTCGTCATCGTCATCCCCGCCTTCCTTTTCTCGATCGTCGTGCTGAAGCGCACCAACGAGGCGCAGGAGCGCATCTTCGAATCGCTGCTGCGCACGTCCACGGGGGCCGTCAACCGCGCCGTCGAGCGCGAAATCTCCGGCATGTTCTCGACGCTCAACTTCCTGTCGACCTCCGACAGCCTGCAGAAGGGCGACTATGCGGCGCTGCATGGACAGGCGACGAAGGCGCTGGAGGGCACGGACATCTATTTCATCGTCATCGACCAGACGATGCGCCAGCTGCTCAACACGCGGGTGCCCTACGGCACGCCGCTCAATACCGCCTCGGAGCCCGTCTCCGCCGGCCTCGCGCTCGCGCGGGGCGAACGCATGGTCTCCAACCTCTTCTTCGGCAGGACCGCGCGGCAATGGGTGTTCAACGTCTACCTGCCGATGCGCCTTGCCAATGGCCAGCACGTGCTGCTGACGCTCACGAAGAACGCGGAGGCGCTTCGGCGGGCGGTCAACCCGGATATTCTTTCGCCCGGCTGGAATGCGGCGGTGCTCGACACCGAGGGTGCGGTCATCGTCTCGACGGACGAGAACCAGAAGACGGGCGAACCCTTCTTCCTGCGCGTCGTGCCGGCGCTTCGCCTCGGCGTCAGCGCGATGCGGCACGAGGGCGTCAATTATCAGGTCGTGACCGAATTCTCCTCGCTTGCCGGCTGGCGCATGATCGCCTGGGCGAAGTCGTCGGATGTGCAGGCCCCGGCCGTCTCCTCCTTCCTGTGGCTGACGATCGGCGGCGCGGTCTTCGCGCTGCTTGCCGCCGTCAGCGCGGTCGGCATCGCCCGCGTGCTCTCGCGCGACGTGCGGCTGCTCGCCCATGACGCGCGCCGCCTCGGCCAGGGCGAGCGGGTCGCGCCGCGTCCCTATGCCATATCCGAACTGGAGACCGTATCCCGGGCGCTTGCCGAGGCGGCGGATGCGCGCGTGAAATCGGAAAACGAGGTGCGCTTCCTGATGCGCGAGGTGGCACACCGCTCGAAGAACCAGCTCACCGTCATCCAGGCCATGCTCAACCAGTCGGCGGCGGGCGCGGAGAATGCCAGCGAGTTCGCCGAAACGTTCCGCAAGCGCGTCGCCGGCCTTGCCCGCTCGACGGACCTGATGATCGCCAATGCGACGCAGGGCGTGAACCTTGCGGAGCTCGCCAGGAACCAATTGAAACCCTTCACGCCGGACGACGCGACGCGCGTGCGCATTGCCGGTCCGGCCGTGCTGCTCGACCCGCAGGCCTCGCAGACGCTCGGCATGGCGCTGCACGAACTGTCGACCAACGCCACGAAATACGGCGCGCTCGCCAACGAGACCGGCGTCGTCTCGCTGAGCTGGGTGACGTCTGGCGAGAACCTGAACCTCGTCTGGCGCGAAAGCCGGGCGACGATCGACAAGGACGCCATCGCCGCAAGCCGCAAGGGCTTCGGCAGCGTGGTGCTGGAGCGCATGCTCGGGATGGCGCTCGATGCCAAGCTGGATTTCATCGTGCATGACGACGGGATCGAGTGGCGGGTGACGATCCCGCTCGCCCGGCTGCGCGACGAGGAGGCCCATCAGCCGGGTGCCGCGCAGTGACGGCGCCGGCTCTTTCCGGACACGCGTATCGCGACAGGTGCATTTCATGACGTTCAATCGGCATGCGGCCGCGATCCTGGCCCTCCTTCCGAGCGCCTTTGCCGCTCTGCCCGCCCTCGCTGCCGGCGAATGCCTCATCGACGACCCGACGGGCACGCCGCTCAACGTGCGCTCCGCGCCGAACGGAGCGGTCCTGACGACGCTTCGGAACGGCACGCGGGTCGAGGTGGTCGATGAGATGAAGACCGGCACGAAGCGCTGGCTTTTCGTTTCGCGGGAAGGCGAGCGGCTGGGGTGGGTCTTCGGCGCCTATGTCGTCTGCAAGCAGGCGGGCGGCACGCGCGACGCGGCGCCGGGCCAGCCCGCGGACCGGCGCTAGGCGGCCCTTTCTGTCATTCATCACGGCCCTTCCATTTCGGCAGCGAATGGTTTATAGGCACCGCCAGCAATGCGGGTCTGCCCGCTTGCCTTCACGGCCATCGCTGGACGACATCCCGGCTTTTGGCGACACCGGTTCTCCATTCATGAAAGGACATACGATGTCGATCACTGCTGAGCGCAAGGCTGCGCTGATCAAGGAATACGCCACCAAGGAAGGCGATACCGGTTCTCCGGAAGTTCAGGTCGCGATCCTGACCGAGCGTATCAACAACCTGACCGGCCACTTCAAGGACCACAAGAAGGACAACCACTCCCGTCGTGGCCTTCTGACGCTGGTCTCCAGCCGCCGCTCGCTTCTTGACTATCTCAAGAAGAAGGACGAAGCCCGCTACACGAAGCTGATCGCTTCGCTGGGCATTCGCCGCTAACCACTTCGGCGGGCGTTCCTTGCGGGCGCCCGCCGCTTTCTTTCGCGGAGCAGAAGCTCCGCCAGACGTTTCGCATGTGCCGGTTGCGACCGCCTCGCGAAACGGATTTCCAGCAGGCCGGATGGGCCGGTCCTGCGGAACCAACCGATGACCTGTCATGGGGCAGGATTGCAGGATGCTTCAGGCGCGCGCCTGTCGTCGGCCGGGCGAACCGCCCGCCAGGATCGCGAGCCACCTTCCTGAAGCCTCCCGTTGTCTTGCCCATGATGCGTCACGAACGCGGATAGACCACCTGCGCCTTCCGGCGGCGGTGCGCGTATCCGCCAAGAAGGACAAGACATATGTTCGATACCCATACGGTCGAAATCGAATGGGCGGGCCGCCCGCTCAAGCTGGAAACCGGCAAGATCGCCCGTCAGGCTGACGGCGCTGTTCTCGCCACCTACGGCGAGACCGTCGTTCTCGCCACCGTCGTTTCGGCCAAGGCGCCGAAGCCGGGCCAGGATTTCTTCCCGCTCACCGTCAACTACCAGGAAAAGACCTACGCCGCCGGCAAGATCCCGGGTGGCTACTTCAAGCGCGAAGGCCGCCCGAGCGAGAACGAGACCCTCGTCTCCCGCCTGATCGACCGCCCGATCCGCCCGCTCTTCCCGGAAGGCTACAAGAACGACACGCAGGTCGTCGTCACCGTCATCCAGCACGACCTCGAGAACAACCCGGACATCCTGTCGATGGTCGCCGCTTCCGCAGCGCTCACCCTTTCCGGCGTCCCGTTCATGGGCCCGATCGGCGGCGCGCGCGTCGGCTACATCAACGGTGAATACGTCCTCAATCCGCATCTCGACGAGATGGACGAATCGAGCCTGGACCTCGTCGTGGCCGGCACGCAGGAAGCCGTGCTCATGGTCGAGTCCGAGGCCAAGGAACTGCCGGAAGACGTCATGCTCGGCGCCGTCGTCTTCGGCCAGAAGGGTTTCCAGCCGGTTATCGACGCGATCATCAAGCTCGCCGAAGTCGCCGCGAAGGAACCGCGCGACTTCCAGCCGGAAGACTTCTCCGCGCTCGAGACCGAGATGCTCGGCCTTGCCGAGGCCGAACTGCGCGCCGCCTATAAGATCACGCAGAAGGCCGAGCGTTACGCCGCCGTCGACGCGGTGAAGACCAAGGTCAAGGCGCATTTCCTGCCGGAAGGCGTGGAAAACCCGCAGTACACCCCCGAGGAGATCGCCGCGGTCTTCAAGCACCTGCAGGCCAAGATCGTCCGCTGGAACATCCTCGACACCAAGAGCCGCATCGACGGCCGCGACCTTGAAACGGTTCGTCCGATCGTCGCCGAAGTCGGCCTGCTGCCGCGCACGCACGGTTCCGCCCTCTTCACCCGCGGCGAGACGCAGGCGATCGTCGTCGCCACGCTGGGCACCGGCGAAGACGAGCAGTTCGTCGACAGCCTGACCGGCATGTACAAGGAGCGCTTCATGCTCCACTACAACTTCCCGCCCTATTCGGTCGGTGAAACGGGCCGCATGGGCTCCCCGGGCCGCCGCGAGATCGGCCACGGCAAGCTCGCCTGGCGCGCCATCCGTCCGATGCTGCCGACGGCGGAGCAGTTCCCCTATACGCTGCGCGTCGTCTCGGAGATCACCGAGTCCAACGGTTCGTCCTCCATGGCCACCGTCTGCGGCACCTCGCTCGCCCTCATGGACGCCGGCGTGCCGCTGGCAAAGCCGGTCGCCGGTATCGCCATGGGCCTGATCAAGGAAGACGAACGCTTCGCCGTTCTCTCCGACATCCTGGGTGACGAGGACCACCTCGGCGACATGGACTTCAAGGTCGCGGGCACGGACGCCGGCATCACCTCGCTGCAGATGGACATCAAGATCGACGGCATCACCGAAGAGATCATGAAGGTCGCGCTGGATCAGGCCAAGGGCGGCCGCCTGCACATCCTCGGCGAGATGGCCAAGGCCATCTCCGAAAGCCGCGGCCACCTCGGCGAATTCGCTCCGCGCATCGAAGTCATGAACATCCCGGTCGACAAGATCCGTGAAGTCATCGGCACCGGCGGCAAGGTCATCCGCGAGATCGTCGAGAAGACCGGCGCGAAGATCAACATCGAAGACGACGGCACGATCAAGATCGCCTCCTCGTCCGCGAAGGAGATCGAAGCCGCCCGCAAGTGGATCCACTCCATCGTCGCGGAACCGGAAGTCGGCCAGATCTACGAGGGCACGGTCGTCAAGACCGCCGACTTCGGCGCCTTCGTCAACTTCTTCGGCCCGCGCGACGGCCTCGTGCACATCTCGCAGCTCGCCCAGGAGCGCGTCGCCAAGACCTCCGACGTCGTCAAGGAAGGCGACAAGGTTTGGGTCAAGCTGATGGGCTTCGACGAGCGCGGCAAGGTGCGCCTGTCCATGAAGGTCGTCGACCAGGCGACCGGCAAGGAAATCGCCGCCGACAAGAAGGGCGACGGCGAAGCTGCAGAATAAGTAAGTACTTACGTATCGAAGGGGCGCGGAGCGGCATGTTCCGCGCCCCTTTCTTTTGGACACCGGAAACCAGTCATGACCCGCGACGCCCTCAAGACCCTGTTCCACCCCTTTGCCTCCAGCGCGCTCGGCCTGCCCGGCGAAGGGGAGCGTTATCTCTTTCTCGGAGCGGAAGCCGGCCACCGGCCGCCGGAAGGCTTCGACGCGGCGATCGAGGCCGTGCAGCCGCTGCGCTCGCTCTATCGCGGGCTGGAAGCCGCGCGCGCTCCGGTAAGGCCGGTCGTCGAGGGCGAGGATTTCGACGGCGCGCTCATCCTGATGACCAAGCACAAGGGCGAGAACGAGAACCGCATCGCCGAGGCGTTGCGCCGCGTGCGCACGGGCGGCCTCATCGTCGTCGCGGGCGGCAAGGAGGACGGCGTGCAGTCCATGCGCAAGCGCCTCGACCAGCTCGGCCTCACCGGCGGTTCCATGCCGAAGTATCATGGCCTTGCCATCTGGTTCGCCCGTCCGGAAGACCCGGCCGGGGCTATCGCCAAGCTCGCGGCGAAGCCGGTGCGCATCGTCGGCCGCTTCACCGCCGCACCGGGCATGTTCTCGCATGACCGGATCGACGAGGGCTCCGAACTCCTCGCCACCCGCATCCCGGAGGATTTCCACGGCCATGCCGCCGATTTCGGCGCGGGCTGGGGCTATCTTTCGGTCATGCTCGGCGGCCGCGCGCCGCAGGTGAAGGGCATCGACCTCTTCGAGGCGCATTACGAGGCGCTGGAGGCCGCCAAGGAGAACATGGCGGAGAACTGCCCGGACATCCCGGCACGCTATTACTGGTTCGATCTCACCGCCGAGACGCCGCGCGACCACTACGACCTCATCGTCATGAACCCGCCGTTCCACGAAGGACACGCAGCCGACCACTCGCTCGGCGCGGGCATGATCCGCATGGCGGCAAGATCGCTGAAGGCCGGAGGCCGCCTGCTGATGGTCGCCAACCGGGGCCTGCCCTACGAGCCGGTGCTGAAGGAAGCGTTCAAGGAGAGCGGCGAGCTCTGCCGCAACGCCCGTTTCAAGGTTCTCTGGGGCAGGCGCTGACAGGTTTTCCGCCCGCCTCACCGGCACATTGCCGCACCGCATTGCCATTTTCCTGAAACGGGTCCACGATCACCGGATCGTTCTCGTTCAGGAGACCCGCAATGGCTTTTGGACCTGCAAGACCGCCGATGATGGAAGACGTGGCGGAAGTCATCGCAAAGGACGTCAAGGAAGCGGAGGGGCATACGCCGACGTCCGAGGTGCCGCTTGCCTTCTTGAGACGCGGCGCGGATGGCAAGCCGCTCGAGATGAATGCGCGGGTGCGCGCCCTTCTCATCGCCGTCGCGGCGGCGGTGGCGGCGTTGCTCCTCGTTCTGGCATTGCTGTAGGGAAATTGCCTCATTACCCCGCCGTGTCCTTCTCCCGCAAAGGGAGGAGAAGGGCACGGCAAGAGGGCTTTTGCCGATTTACTCGCTGTCGGCGTTCCGCAGCCGTTCGAGCGTCGGCATGGACGTGATGTTGTAGCCGGCATCCACGTAGTGGATTTCGCCGGTGACGCCGCTCGAAAGGTCCGAGAGCAGGTAGAGCGCCGAATTGCCGACATCCTCGATGGTGACGGTGCGGCGCAGCGGCGCGTTCTTCTGCTGCCAGGAGAGCATGGCGCGCGCATCCGAGATGCCGGCGCCGGCCAGCGTGCGGATCGGGCCGGCCGAGATCGCATTGACGCGGATGCCGCGCGGGCCGTAGTCGCCGGCGAGATAGCGCACGGACGCTTCGAGCGCGGCCTTTGCGACGCCCATGACGTTGTAGTTCGGCATGATGCGCACCGAGCCGCCATAGGTGAGCGTCAGCAGCGCACCGCCGTCCGCCATCAGGTCCGCCGCGCGCTTGGCGATCTCCGTGAAGGAGAAGCAGGAGATGATCATCGTGCGGGAGAAGTTCTCGCGCGAGGTGTTGGCGTAAAGGCCCTTCAGCTCGTTCTTGTCGGAGAAGCCGATGGCGTGCACGACGAAATCGAGCGTGCCCCACCTTTCCTTGATCGTCGCGATCGTGGCATCGACCGAGGCGATGTCCTCCACGTCGCAGGGCAGGATGAAGTCGGAGCCGAGTTCGGCGGCCAGCGGCTTCACGCGCTTGCCGAGCGCCTCGCCCTGGTAGGTGAAGGCGAGGTCCGCGCCGGCACCGGCGAGTTTCTGGGCGATGCCCCAGGCGATGGAGTGATTGTTCGCGACCCCCATGATGAGGCCGCGCTTGCCGTTCATGATCCCCGTCATGCGTGTCATCCGTTGTAGCGCTGGAAGACCAGCGTGGCGTTCGTGCCGCCGAAGCCGAAGGAATTGGACAGAACCGTGTCGATCTTGGCGTTGTCGATGCGCTTGCGCACGATCGGAACGCCTTCGAATTCAGGGTCGAGCTCGGTGATGTGGGCGCTCTCGCCGATGAAGCCCGCCTGCATCATCAGGAGGCCGTAGATCGATTCCTGCACGCCGGCCGCGCCCAGCGAATGGCCGGTCAGCGACTTGGTCGACTGGATGTGCGGGATCTTCTCGCCGAAGACCTCGCGGATCGCGCCGATCTCCTTGGAGTCGCCGACGGGCGTCGAGGTGCCGTGCGTGTTGATGTAGTCGACGTCGCCCTTCACCGTGGAAAGCGCCTGGCGCATGCAGCGGATCGCGCCTTCGCCGGACGGGGCGACCATGTCGTAGCCGTCCGAGGTCGCGCCGTAGCCGACGATTTCCGCGTAGATCTTGGCGCCGCGGGCCTTGGCGCGCTCCAGTTCCTCGAGCACCAGCACGCCCGCGCCGCCGGCGATGACGAAGCCGTCGCGGCTGACGTCATAGGCGCGCGAGGCGGTGGCGGGCGTGTCGTTGTACTTGGAGGACATGGCGCCCATGGCGTCGAAGAGGTTCGACATGGTCCAGTCGAGGTCCTCGTGGCCGCCGGCGAACATGAGGTCCTGCTTGCCCCACTGGATCATTTCGGCGGCGTTGCCGATGCAGTGCGCCGAGGTGGAGCAGGCGGACGAGATCGAGTAGTTGACGCCGTGGATCTTGAACCAGGTGGCGAGCGTCGCCGAGGCCGTGGATGACATCGCCTTCGGCACGGCGAACGGGCCGATGCGCTTGGGTGAGTTGTTCTTGATGGTGATCTCGGCCGCCTCTATCAGCGTGCGGGTGGAAGGGCCGCCGGACCCCATGATGATACCTGCGCGCGGATTGGCCGAGTAGTCGGATTCCTCAAGGCCGGAATCGGCGATCGCCTGCTTCATGGCGACGTGGTTCCACGCGCCGCCCTGCGAGAGGAAGCGGGCCGCGCGGCGATCGACCAGGTCGGTGGTGTCGATGTCCGGCGAACCCCAGACCTGGCACTTGAAGCCGTGGTCGGCGAAGTCCTGCGAGAAGCTGATGCCCGAGCGCGCGTCGCGCAGCGACGCCGTCACCTCGTCAGCATTGTTCCCGATGGAGGATACGATCCCCAGACCCGTGACAACAACCCGTCTCATAATTCCTGACCTTTTCTGGAACGTCTCGTTTTGAGGGCGGCGCGCCGCCCTCAGGCTTCCTTGTCCTTCGACAGGCCGACGCGCAGGTCGGTCGCCTGGTAGATGGTCTCGCCGTCGGCCTTCAGCCAGCCGTCCGCCGTGCCGAGCACGAGGCGGCCGCGCATGACGCGCTTGAAGTCGATGCCGTATTCGAGGAGCTTCGTCTCCGGGCGGACCATGCCCTTGAACTTCACCTCGCCGGTGGAGAGCGCCATGCCGCGGCCGGGCTCGCCGAGCCAGCCGAGGAAGAAGCCGGTGAGCTGCCACATGCCGTCGAGGCCGAGGCACCCCGGCATGATCGGATTGCCCTGGAAATGACAGGGAAAGTACCAGTCGTCCGGCTTCACGTCGTATTCGGCGCGGATATAGCCCTTGTCGAAGGCGCCGCCCGTCTCGGAAATGTCGGTGATGCGGTGGACCATCAGCATCGGCGGCAGAGGAAGCTGGGCGTTGCCGGGACCGAACAGCTCGCCGCGGCCGCAGGCCAGAATTTCCTCGTAGTTGTAGCTGGATTGCCTGGTCGTCATCGAATGTCTCATCCCGGTCTTGAACAACGCTTGCCGCGTTAGATTTAGAGGAGGCGAGGCGTGAATTGAAGCACCCCGGGCCTCCTCCCTTTGTCGCCGCACCCGGCACGGGCGAGACGTTAATTCAGCAGTCCGCATACATGATGCTCGCGGTGACAGCCAGTGCAAATTGGTGTGGGAGGGCCCAAGGCCCCGGTTTTCCGCATGTTGTACGCCTTTGGACTGCCGCAATCCTATTGAATCCCGGCAGCGCTAAAGTTATATCGAAAGCTCAAGATTGTTGTTCAAGGCCAGACAAGCGGATCCGTCGCCCATGACGCATGCACACGAGATGCCCATCGAAGAGCGCCTGCGCCATTCCGGCCTGCGCCCGACGCGCCAGCGCGTGGCACTCGCCGACCTTCTGTTCGCCAAGGGCGATCGCCACCTGACGGTGGAGGAACTGCACGAGGAAGCCGTCACTGCCGGCGTTCCGGTTTCGCTTGCAACCGTCTACAACACGCTGCACCAGTTCACCGAAGCCGGCCTCATCCGCGTTCTGGCGGTCGAGGGTTCCAAGACCTATTTCGACACCAACATCTCCGACCATCACCACTTCTTCGTCGAGGGCGAGAACCACGTGCTCGACATTCCGGTGAGCAACATCGCGATCGGCAACCTGCCGGAGCCGCCGGAAGGCATGGAGATCGCTCACGTTGATGTGATCATCCGCCTTAGGCCGCGCAAGGGCTGAGCCCTCGTTACATCACGTCGTCGGGATGCCGTCCCGGCCGCGGCCTGTAGACCGGAAAGCGCCATCCGAATCGCAACGCCCCGCCGCGCACGACGAAAGCCGCGCCGATGCCGATGGCCGACGCCGCCCAGAGCGGTATGCCGGCGACCGTTGCGGCGGTGAAGGCCGCCGCGCCGATGAGCGCCGCCGTGACGTAGATTTCCGGCCGCAGCAGCACGGAAGGTTCGTTTGCGAGAAGATCGCGTATGATTCCGCCGAAGCTTGCCGTGAGGACGCCGGTGGTTATGGCGACGGTCGGCGAGCCCGTCGCGGCGAAGCCCTTGGCCGCTCCCATCACGCAATAGGCCGAAACCCCCATGGCATCGAGCCAGAGAAGCAGGCGGTAGCGGGATTCGATGCGGTGGGCGAGCACGAAGACGACGAGCGCGACCGCCACGCAGACGATGAGATAGGTCGGGTTCACGACCCAGAAGACGGGCGTCGCGCCGAGGATGACGTCGCGGAACGTGCCGCCGCCGATGCCCGTCGCGGCGGCCAGGAACAGGAAGCCGATGATGTCGAGCTGCTTGCGCGAGGCCGAAAGCGCGCCGGTCGCGGCGAAGACCGCAACGCCCGTATAGTCGAGCAGTTCCAGGATCGACACGCGTTTCCCTCCCTCACGGGGCCCTTGCGGGCCAAGCCTCGCGACAGCTTTGCCGCGGTAGAATGCGCGCGCCGGCAGAATCATGCCGCTCGCCGCCCCGGCCGCATAATGACCGAATCGCTTGCCATGGAAAGGTTTGAGAGATGGCCATCCGCATGAGTTTCCGCGCGCTCCTCTCCGTTGTCCTCGTTTCGACCGCGCTGCCCGCCCGGGCCGCGGAGATCGTGCCGGATGCGCTGGCGACCGTTCAGGCGCAGGTGGCGAAGCGCTGCAAGACGGCGATCTACGGCGAGGATTTTGCCGACAATGTCGATTTCAACAACGACCGCCTCGTCGATGCGATCTTCAATCTCGGCGCGGTCAATTGCGACGGCGTGCCCGGCGGCCTGTGCGGCAATGTCGGCTGCCCGCACGAATTCTACATCCGGGTGGCCGAGGGCGGCTATTTCCTCGCCGCGAATGCCGATCTTTACGGCTACGGCATGAAGAAGCGCTTCGGCAACATGGTGCTGGAACTGAAGGCCAATGCCGCAAGCTGCGGACGCGACGACGACGAATACTGCACGATGACGATCCGCGTGCGCGGTGCCCGCTTCGAGACGATTTCCAGGAAATGACATCTGCCCGCTATTGCGGGAAGAGGGCGTGCGTCCGGCCTGCCAGGTAGTAGAACAGGAGCCCCGTCCATTCCCGGAGCGCCGTCGTCATCAGCTGGCTGTTCGTGGAGGGCTGGGTGAGGTCGAGCGCAAGGCTCGCGCGGCTGGTCGTGCGGTAGTCCGTCGGCCAGGGCAGCACGTCGAGGCCGAGCTTGCGGAAGAGGCCGACCGAGCGCGGCATGTGGAACGCCGAGGTCACCAGCAGGCAGCGTTCGAGACCGTTTGCCGCAAGAAGCGCCTGTGTGTTTCCTGCATTCTCGAACGTGTCGCGCGATTCCGTTTCGCGGATCAGCCGCGTGGCGGGAACGCCGAAAGCCTCGAGGAAGCGCGCTCCGACGACCGCGTCGCCCTTGTAGGCACCGCTCAGCGAGCCGTCGCCGCCGGAGATCAGGATGCGGGCCTGCGGAAACTGCTGCGCGAGGCGCAGGGTCTCGACGAAGCGGTCGCCGGCCTGGGTCATCTCGAAGCCGCCGCGCGCCGCGACGACCTCCGATTCGAACCCGCCGCCGAGCGTGATGATGCAGGCCGGCCCGCCGGCGGGAAGCTCGGCGCGGGCGATGCGGTCTTCCAAGACCTGCAGCAGCACGGCGCCGGTCGAGGTGAACAGCGTCAGGAAGAGCACGAGCGCGGAGGTCACGCTCGCCCAGGTCCTGAGGCGGTTCCAGCGCAGCAGGCCGGCGATGAGGCCGGCGAGGAGAAAAAGGAGGGCGAGCGAGAGCGGCTGGGCGAGAAGCCAGAAAATCTTCGAGATATAGAAGGTCACGCGTCGCTCATCCTTATCCTGTCGTCACGCCCGTGCGGGCGCCGGGCCGCCGTCCTGCCGCGCCGCAGATAGAGGATGCCCGCCGCAAGCGCAATGCCGGCGGGGGGTACTTGGCCGCGCATGCCGGGAACATCCGGTGCCGGATGCCCGTTCATTGCGCGTGAAGAAGGGAGCACGTCCATGACCGACGAACGCGAAGAGCGCATCCGCAAGCGCGCCTACGAACTCTGGCAGCAGGAAGGCTCGCCCGAGGGCAAGCCGGACGACCACTGGTATCAGGCGGAGCGGGAAATCGACCGGGGCGACGGCGAGGTCGAGGGCGACGACGAGCCGAACCTCGCCGCCCTGCGCGAGGCCGTCCGGCAGCACAACGACACGTTCATCGTCAAGACCGATCTGGAAGACGCCGACCAGCGCGAAGCGGCGCCCGGCACGCGCGAGCAGCCCTAGCGTGGAAGAGGCCCCGCCCGCATGGGGCGGGCATCGGATGGACAGTTTGATGTGCAGCCGATTTTGCGGCTGTACAAAAAGCGCTGGCGTGCCGACACTCGCCTTGATGATTCGGGGGATGCGATGAAGATTTTTCTGGCAGCCGCGCTGGCGGCGGTGTCGATCGGCCTGCACGCTTCGCCGGCCGCGGCCGGCGACCTCATCGATGAGGTTCGCGTTGGTGTGAGCGGCGGCCTGAACGGCGGCTCCTCCGAGGATAAGGGCGTGGTCGGCTCGGCCGAGGTGTATATCGCACCCTTCCAGTCCTCGCAGACCGGCCTCGCAAAGGTTCTGCTCGAGCCGCGGGTGCAGGTGGGCGTTTCGGGTGGCGCCGATGCAACGGACCAGGCCTATCTGGGCCTCAACTGGCATCTGCCGATAACAGAAACCCTCTTTGCCGAGGTCGGCGCCGGCGGCACCGTGCACAACGGCAGCCTGGACAGCGGCCCCGGCCCGCTTCTCGGATGCCGTTTCCTGTTTCGCGAGCACGCCGCGCTCGGCGTGCGCGTCACCGACAACGTCAGCGTCATGGCGACCGTCGACCACTCGTCGAGCGCCGATCTCTGCGACGGCCCGAACGACGGGCTCACCCACGCAGGTTTGAGCGTCGGCGTGAAGTTTTAAGCCGGTCTCTTCGCGTCGGCGCCTTCCGGCAGGACGCAAGGTCGAAGCCGAACCGGCTTTTTGCGGTTTGTCTCAAGGGGATTTGGTGGAGCTAAGCGGGATCGAACCGCTGACCTCTTGCATGCCATGCAAGCGCTCTCCCAGCTGAGCTATAGCCCCATGAAGGGTCCGGCCAAGGCCGGTTTCCGGGAACCGAAGCGGTGTTGCCGTTCGGTGTGCGGCTTATTACTTCCGGTCCCGAAAGATGGCAAGCCGAAAAATGACATCCGGCCGATTTTTTTGAAACCGGCCGGAAAATCAAGGGTTTAAGCTTCGTCTTCGTCGCCGGTGACGCCGATGAGATCGCTCATGTCGTCATCGTCGTCGTCTTCGTCCTGCTCCAGGAACGTATCGTCGTCGTCGCCGTCGATCTCCACGTCGTCGTCGCCGAGGTCCGGCAGGTCGTCGCCGCCTGCCGCATCGTCGTCGGCATCTTCCAGCGAGACGAGTTCGACTTCCGTGTTCTCCGTATCGACTTCGTTGACGTCCTCGTCCTCATCCTTTTCGAGCACCGCAGCCGCCGAAGTCTCCTCGAAGAAGGAGAGCGGGTAGGACTTGCCCGTATAGGGGGAAACGATCGGATCGCGGTTCAGGTCGTAGAACTTCCTGCCCGTTTCCGGATCGATGCGTTTGGTTCCGAGTTCCGGTTTTGCCACTGTCAAAGCCTCTCAGGTGCCGTTTGTTCCCGGCGGGGCCGGGGTTCCGGCGCGTTGAAGGGGAAAATGATTAGCCGGTCCCCATAATCGTCTTGGGCTATCCTGTCAAAGCCTAACTTCGGGGGGACATGACCGCGGCGCGCCGGCGAATGTTTTCAGACGGGATGATGACGCTTTAAATCGTTTATGATAGCAAGCCCGCGTTCTCCCGGGCGATCCCGCCGGGGAGCCGTGGATATACAAGGAAGACACCCATGTCGCACGGCGCAAGTAGCCGGCCCGCAACCGCCCGCAAATCCTCCGGCCTTTCCGGGACCGTCCGCATTCCCGGCGACAAGTCGATTTCCCACCGCTCTTTCATGTTCGGCGGGCTTGCGAGCGGCCAGACGCGCATCACCGGCCTGCTCGAGGGCGAGGACGTCATCAACACGGGCAAGGCCATGCAGGCGATGGGCGCGAAGATCCGCAAGGAGGGCGACACCTGGATCATCGACGGGGTCGGCAACGGCGCGCTGCTGGTGCCCGAGGCGCCGCTCGATTTCGGCAATGCCGGCACCGGCTGCCGCCTGACCATGGGCCTCGTCGGCGTCTACGATTTCGATTCCACTTTCATTGGCGATGCCTCACTCACCAAGCGTCCGATGGGCCGCGTCCTCAATCCGCTGCGCGAAATGGGCGTGCAGGTGACATCCGCCGAGGGCGACCGGCTGCCGGTGACGCTGCGCGGACCGAAGACGCCGACGCCGATCACGTATCGCGTGCCGATGGCCTCGGCCCAGGTGAAGTCCGCCGTTCTGCTCGCCGGCCTCAACACGCCCGGTATCACGACCGTCATCGAGCCGGTCATGACGCGCGACCATACGGAAAAGATGCTGCAGGGTTTTGGCGCGAATCTCATCGTGGATACGGATGCCGACGGCGTCCGCACCATCCGGCTGGAGGGCCGCGGCAGGCTCACCGGCCAGGTCATCGACGTGCCGGGCGACCCGTCCTCGACCGCCTTCCCACTGGTCGCGGCGCTGCTCGTGCCGGGCTCGGACGTGACGATCCTCAACGTGCTGATGAACCCGACCCGCACCGGCCTGATCCTGACGCTGCAGGAAATGGGCGCGAATATCGAGATCCTGAACCCGCGCCTTGCCGGCGGCGAGGATGTGGCTGACCTGCGCGTGCGCTTCTCCGAGCTCAGGGGCGTGACGGTGCCGGAAGACCGCGCCCCGTCGATGATTGACGAATATCCGGTGCTTGCCGTGGCGGCCGCCTTCGCCGAGGGCGCGACGGTGATGAACGGCCTCGAGGAGTTGCGCGTCAAGGAAAGCGACCGCCTCTCCGCCGTCGCCGACGGCCTCAAGCTCAACGGCGTCGATTGCGACGAGGGCGAGGCCTCGCTCGTCGTGCGCGGCCGCCCGGACGGCAAGGGGCTCGGCAATGCTTCCGGCGCCGCCGTCGCCACGCATCTCGACCACCGCATCGCGATGAGCTTCCTCGTCATGGGCCTCGTCTCGGAACATCCCGTGACCGTCGACGACGCCACGATGATCGCCACGAGCTTTCCGGAGTTCATGGACCTCATGACCGGCCTCGGTGCGAAGATCGACCTGTCCGACACGAAGGCCGCCTGATGACGTTCACCATCGCCATCGACGGCCCCGCCGCTGCCGGCAAGGGTACGCTCTCGCGCCGCATCGCGGAGGAATACGGCTTCCATCATCTCGATACGGGCCTTACCTACCGGGCGACGGCAAAGGCATTGCTCGACCGCGGCCTGCCGCTCGACGACGAGGCGGTGGCCGCCGAGGTGGCCCGCAATCTCGACCTCGCCGGGCTCGACCGTTCGGTGCTTTCCGCCCATGCCATCGGCGAGGCGGCCTCGAAGATCGCGGTCATGCCCTCGGTGCGCCGGGCGCTGGTGGAGGCGCAGCGCGGCTTTGCGGCGCGCGCGCCCGGCACGGTGCTCGACGGGAGGGACATCGGCACGGTCGTCTGCCCCGATGCGCCCGTGAAGCTCTATGTCACCGCCTCGCCGGAGGTCCGCGCGAGGCGCCGCCACGACGAGATCCTCGCCGGCGGCGGGGTGGCCGATTATGAAACGATCCTCGACGATATCCGCCGGCGCGACGAGCGTGACATGGGCCGGGCGGACAGCCCGCTGAAGCCTGCGGACGATGCGCACTTGCTCGATACCTCGGAAATGAGTATAGAGGCGGCGTTTTCGGCGGCAAAGTCGTTCATCGACGCCGCGCTTAAGCACTAGCGGTTCCAGGAAAAGTGCGGACGCGGTTTTCCGTCCGGAACTGCAAGACATAAGAGCAAGGCCTGTCCCCGCGCCGGATTTGCTGCTTCACAAGGCAGCGGACATCGCCTCGTTCATCATCAACGCTAACCCCCGGCGCCCGTGCCCGAGAGGCACATTCAGGAGTTTCAATGTCTCAAGCAAACCCCACGCGCGAAGATTTCGCAGCCCTTCTGCAGGAATCCTTCGCCGCTAACGATCTCGCCGAAGGCTATGTCGCCAAGGGCATCGTGACCGGCATCGAGAAGGACGTCGCCATCGTCGACGTCGGCCTCAAGGTTGAAGGCCGCGTTCCGCTGAAGGAATTCGGCGCGAAGTCGAAGGACGGCTCGCTGAAGGTCGGCGACGAAGTCGAAGTCTACGTCGAGCGCATCGAGAACGCACTCGGCGAAGCCGTCCTGTCGCGTGAGAAGGCGCGCCGCGAAGAAAGCTGGGCCAAGCTCGAAGTCAAGTTCGAGGCCGGCGAGCGCGTCGAAGGCGTCATCTTCAACCAGGTCAAGGGCGGCTTCACCGTCGATCTCGACGGCGCCGTCGCCTTCCTGCCGCGTTCGCAGGTCGACATCCGTCCGATCCGCGACGTCACCCCGCTCATGCACAACCCGCAGCCCTTCGAAATCCTCAAGATGGACAAGCGCCGCGGCAACATCGTCGTCTCGCGCCGCACGGTCCTCGAAGAGTCGCGCGCCGAGCAGCGTTCCGAGATCGTCCAGAACCTCGAAGAAGGCCAGGTCGTCGACGGCGTCGTCAAGAACATCACCGACTACGGTGCGTTCGTCGACCTCGGCGGCATCGACGGCCTGCTGCACGTCACCGACATGGCCTGGCGCCGCGTCAACCATCCGTCGGAGATCCTGTCCATCGGCCAGCAGGTCAAGGTCCAGATCATCCGCATCAACCAGGAAACCCACCGCATCTCGCTCGGCATGAAGCAGCTCGAGTCGGATCCGTGGGATGGCATCGGCACGAAGTACCCGGTCGGCAAGAAGATCTCCGGCACCGTCACGAACATCACCGACTACGGTGCGTTCGTCGAGCTGGAGCCGGGCATCGAAGGCCTGATCCACATCTCCGAGATGTCCTGGACCAAGAAGAACGTTCACCCCGGCAAGATCCTGTCCACGAGCCAGGAAGTCGACGTGGTCGTTCTCGAAGTCGACCCGACGAAGCGCCGCATCTCGCTCGGCCTCAAGCAGACCCTCGAGAACCCGTGGCAGGCCTTCGCGCACAGCCACCCGGCCGGCACGGAAGTCGAAGGCGAAGTCAAGAACAAGACCGAGTTCGGCCTGTTCATCGGCCTCGACGGCGACGTGGACGGCATGGTGCACCTCTCCGACCTCGACTGGAACCGTCCGGGCGAGCAGGTCATCGAGGAGTACAACAAGGGCGACGTCGTCAAGGCCGTCGTTCTGGATGTGGACGTCGACAAGGAGCGCATCTCGCTCGGCATCAAGCAGCTCGGCCGCGACTCGGTCGGCGAAGCTGCCGCTTCCGGCGACCTGCGCAAGAACGCCGTCGTCTCGGCTGAAGTCATCGCGATCAACGATGGCGGCATCGAGGTGAAGCTCGTCAACCACGAGGACATCACCTCGTTCATCCGCCGCGCGGACCTTTCGCGTGACCGTGACGAGCAGCGTCCGGAGCGTTTCTCGGTCGGCCAGACCGTCGACGCCCGCGTCGTCAACTTCTCCAAGA
This sequence comes from Shinella agrisoli, assembly GCF_046557955.1. Lineage (NCBI taxonomy): Bacteria > Pseudomonadati > Pseudomonadota > Alphaproteobacteria > Hyphomicrobiales > Rhizobiaceae > Shinella > Shinella agrisoli. The sequence goes on from NZ_JBJIEP010000005.1 coordinate 263,174, forward strand.
AGGATCGCAAGATCCAGCTTTCGATCAAGGCGCTCGAAATCGCCGAAGAGAAGGAAGCCGTCGCACAGTTCGGTTCGTCCGACTCGGGCGCTTCGCTCGGCGACATCCTCGGCGCGGCCCTGAAGAACCGCAACAACGCCGAGTAAGCCTCGCTTGCTTTTGAAATGAAGGGCCCGCGGAGAGCGATCTCCGCGGGCTTTTTCTTGGGATGGTCAGGTCCAGTAGTCGCCGAGCTTCTGGTAGAAGACGAGGCCGGGTTCCATGACGCCGACCATCTCCGCCGTCTTCTCGCGCCGGCGTGCCATGTCGGCGCTTTCCGGTTCCCCGTCGCCAGCTTCGCCGTCCGCTTGCGCCTGCGCGTCGCCGCCTTCTTCGTTCTCGCCGCCGGCGGAGGGCTCGTCCTCCGCTTCGTCCTTTTCCTCTTCGCGGGCCTCGGGCCAGTCGGCGTCTTCCTCGGCCGGCAGGTAGGGCACGAAGGCGAGCGGTGCGCCCTCGCGCAGCGTGGCGGCCGGAAGCAGCCTGTCCGGCACCGCATCGGCAAGGGCAGCGGGCTGCGCTGCCTCCCGCGCCTGCGGCATCGCGAGGGCATCGTCCTGGGTTTCGGCGGGACGCTGCAAGACCGACGCCGGCTGGGCGGTTTCGGGCCGGGCCTTGCCGGTTTGCGCTGCGGTCTCGGGATCGGCGATCCGTTCCGTGCCGTCCTCGGACTGTTCTTGCACGATGGGTGCGAATTCCTTCTCCATCGCCGCATCGAGCGGCCGTTCGAGGAGTGCCCGGAGGAAATTCGCCTCTTCCGGCGAAAGGTTTTCCATCAGCTGTGCGACAGCCTGCACCAGCAGGCCAGGGGCTACATCGCGCGTCACGGCCTGCAGCACGCTGCGGGCGAGCGCCTGCCCGGCCGCGTTGGCGACCTGCGCCTTCACGGGCATGTCTTCCCGTCTTGCGGCCGGTGCCGCCGCTTGTGCCTCCTCCGCATCGCCATTGTGGCGGGTCGCCGCGTCGGCCACCCTCATCGGCTGCTGGTCGGTGGCCTTGGCGGCCGGGTTGGGAAGGCGCCCGTCCGCACGCGCGGCGTCGTTCGTCCCGATTGGCAGACGGCTCGGTCCGGCAAAGGCCTGATGGTGCGTCCTCGCCTCGGCCGGCTGCTGGCTGTTCGAGGGCTTGGACTTGCTGCCGCCGTCGATGTCGAAGGTGCGTTTCAACGCGACCTGGAGGAGACGGGCATCGCCGAGCACCTGCGCCGCCTGTGCGGTGTGCTGCGCGCCGCCATGGCGGCCGACGGCGGCGAGCTGCTGGGCGGTGAGACCGACGGGTTTCTGCTGGCGCTCCGTGGCGGGAAGGTCGCCGAGCTGAAGGCTCGTCGCCAGGAGGGTGGCGAGCTTCTGGGCCTCCGGCCCGTTCGGATTGCGCACGATCTCGACGAGACTGCGCGTCGGCATGGCCGAGAGCACGGTGCCGATCAGCTTCTCGACGCTCGGGCGAAGTTCCGGCGGCAGCTTTGCGATGATGTCGGCCAGCCTGCGGGCATTGTCGCCTTCCCGCCCCGGCACCGCCTTCAGCGCGGCGAAGAGCGTTTCCAGGAGGTCGCGGCCCGGGTTCGGCTCCCCGGTGCGCGGCATGTGCTTCAGCATGGTCTCGATGAGGCGGAGCAGCACCTCTGCCCGCAGATTGGCGAGCGCGGCTGCGGAAAGCTGCGGCTTGGCTGCGGCATCGACCGGTGCGCCCGCCTGAAGGGCGAGGGACGGCTGCAATGTCCCGGTCGTCGTTGCCACACGCGGCAGCATGCCTGCCTCCTGTTCGCCGCCGATGCTGCCCGCATCGCAAGGCCTGCCAATGTTCCATCGTCCGTCGGATGGCGCATCATGCGCGACGCTGCGAGATGATGAGCTTTCGGCCCGGGGTGCCGGGCATTCATGCGGAAGGCGGCGGGTAAACCGGCGAAGCACTGAACCGCTGACCGTGCCGGACGGGAAACCCGGAACTCCGAACAACTTGCCTGATCTTACGATTGGCATCTTATGGTTAACGAAATGCTAACGGGCGGGAAACCTTCGCATATGCAGCATCGGCAGGCCGGATTATCCGTTCATCACGGCCTTGCCCCTTATGCTCGGCTCGCGTAAATCTTGCCGGCACTGTCGGCCGCCGGGTATTTGCGGGCCGCGGATGCGGCGGAGACCTCGCGATGAACCTCACCAACCTCATCCTCAACACCGACAGCTACAAGTTCAGCCATTACCTGCAATATCCGCCGGAAACCTGCGCCATTTCCTCCTACGTGGAGGCGCGGGGCCATTCCGACCATCCGGAAGTGCTGTTCTTCGGTCTCCAGATGTTCCTCAAGGAATACCTGTCGAAACCGGTGACGATCGAGGACGTGGACGAGGCCGAGGCGATCGTGACGGCGCACGGCCTGCCGTTCAACCGCGAGGGCTGGACGCATATCGTCAAGAAGCACGGCGGCTTCCTGCCGCTGCTGATCGAGGCACTGCCGGAGGGCACGCTCGTGCGGCGCGGTGTTCCGGTGGCCCAGGTCGTCAACACGGATCCGGCCTGCTTCTGGCTGACCTCCTACATCGAGACGGCGCTTCTGCGCGCCATCTGGTATCCGAGCACGGTCGCTTCCAATTCGCGCAAGGTGAAGCAGATCATCCAGCCGATCCTCGAAAAGACCTGCGACGATCCCGCCGCCGTCCTGCCCTTCCGCCTGCACGATTTCGGCGCTCGCGGGACGACGAGCCTCGAGCAGGCGGGCATCGGCGGCGCCGCGCACCTCGTCAACTTCATGGGCACGGATACGGTGAGCGGGGTGCTCTACGCCCGCCGCTACTACGGCGCGCAGATGGCCGGTTTCTCGATCCCGGCTTCCGAGCATTCGACCATGACCTCCTGGGGCCAGGAGCGCGAGGCGGAAGCCTACGGCAACATGATCGACAGGTTCGGCGGCAAGGGCCTCTATGCCGTCGTGTCGGACAGCTACGACATCAACAACGCCGTCGCGGAGATCTGGGGCAAGCAGCTCAAGGAGCGGGTGCAGACGGCCGGCGGCACGCTCGTCGTCAGGCCGGACAGCGGCGATCCGGTGGAAACGCCGGTGCAGGTCGTGCGCCAGCTCGCCTATGCCTTCGGCACGCATCTCAACGCCAAGGGCTACAAGGTGCTCGACGACAGCGTGCGCGTCATCCAGGGCGACGGCATCTCGCCCGCCGACATCGGCCTCATCCTCGGCAGGCTGGAAGCCTTCGGCTTCTCCGCGGAGAACATAGCCTTCGGCATGGGCGCGGGCCTGCTCCAGCGCGTCAACCGCGACACCTATTCGTTCGCCATGAAGGCCAATGCCCGCCAGGATGCGGCTGGGGCCTGGCACGACGTCTACAAGCGCCCGGCGACCATGAACCTCAAGGCCTCCAAGGCCGGCCGGCAGGCGGTGGTCGAGGGCTATATCGGCCTTGAGGCCGCCCGCATCGATCAGCTCGCGGGCCGCAAGAACCTGTTGCAGCCGGTCTGGCGCGATGGCGAGCTCCTTTTCGACTGGACGTTCGACCAGGTGCGCGCCCGCGCCGCCTGACCCCTTGCAGCGAGGCATCCGCCGCTCCATCTTGGTCCCATGACGGGAGACAGGAGATGACGGTTCGTCCGCCGCAGGCGCTTGCCCCTTCCTCCACCAGGGAAACGGGCCTTAACATCCTCGAATACGAGCTGATGTCCGAGCGGGCGGATTCGCTCGGCCGGCACGGCTTGAAGGTCGAAAAGGCGCTGGCGCTGCTTTCCGAGCGCATGGCCGCAGGCTGCGGCGAGGCGGAACGGGAAAATCTCCTCGACGATGCGGCGGACAAGGTCTGGGCCTTCTTCATCCAGCGGGAGATGTGCGGCCTGCGCAGCCAGAAGGACGCCATCCGCCGCTACGGCATTCCGCCGGCGGTCATGGCAAGGCTCGGCATCGTGCGGCGGAAGGCGTAGCCGTCAGGCGACGAGCTGGCGCGTGATGAGGTCGTAGATGCCGTTGTCGTCGATGCGCAACGCGAAGATTTCCTTCTTCGCCTCTTCCCGTTCGTCCCGCTCGCGGGTGCTTGCCGCGTCGAGGTTTCGGACCGCCTCGCCGGTGGTTTCGGCCGGCGCCTCCTTGTTCCTGAACGGGGCCTCATCGGGCTTGGCCGGTGCCTTTTCGGCAAACGCGGTCGCCTCGGCGCCGGCGGCGAGCAGCTGGATCGTGTCGAGCGCATCGCCTTGTGGTTCGCCCGGTTCCTTGCCGTCCGCGCTGCCTTTCGCCGCTTCCTCGCGGGCGCGGCCGACGGCGTTCTGAAGCTCCGCCACGTCCTCAAGCTTCTCGCCTGCTTCCAGCTTGCGGATCGTTTCCTCGCGCTCCTTGCGGGTTTCCGCATCCTCGACGCGTGTCGGATCCCGTCTGGTGCGGTCGAGCTTGAGCTCCTCGATCGACTTCGGGTCCGCCACATCTTCCAGGCGGGCAAGGACCTTCCGCATTTCGGGCGTGAGCGCCTTCTCCGCGTCCGCCTTCTCGGCCAGCGCGTCCTTCACGCGCTGGGCTTCCGATCCGTAGGGATTGCGGATCGCGGCGATGAGCTCGGTCGCGGCCAGCCCGAGGTCGGTGAGCCCCGACGTCTTCTCCAGGGTCGCGACGTCGGCGGGCAGTTCGCCGCGCTGGCGTGTCAGCATGGCCGAAAGGCGCTGCTCGAAGTCTGCATCCGCTTCGTTCTCGCCCTGCGACACGCCCGCCGTGAGGGCAAGGCGGGCGACAAGGTTGGCGGCCGCGTCGTCCGAGGGGCCGCCCGTCGCCTGCTTGACGGCCGAGAGGGTCGTGCCGAGCGAGCGGAGCGTGACGCCGGGCGTGCTGCCTTTGCCCGCAGGCGCGACGCTGTCGACAAGGATGAGCTTGTCGGCGAGACGCTGTGCGAAGGCACGCGCGGATTCGCCCTCCTGCTGGGCGACGCCGAGCGTCTCGCTGAAGCGGGAGATCAGCTTGGCGAGCGTGTCTCCGTTGCGGGCATTGCTGCCGAAGAAATGCTCGTTGATGCGGGTGTTCGCCTGGCGCGCGGTGTCGTCCGGCTGCAGGTGCACCCGCCGCAGGATGTCGTCCTTGCGGCCGCTCGCCTTCTCCTCGTCCTCGCGGCGCCGCTCCTCGATCGTGTCGACGATCGATTGCATTGCCGAGACGGCGGCGGTGGACTGCGCGCTCTGCAGGGGTGTCAACATGGCAAACCTCCAGTCTCGCGGAGGATAGTGCCGGGGGCGTTAACCGGGCGTTAAGCCTGTCCCTGCCGGATTTGAGGGGTTCGCCTCAGCTATGGGCGAAGATGTCGGTCTCTTCCCAGCCGAGCAGGTCGAGCTTGGCGCGGGTCGGCAGGAAGGCGAAGCAGGCCTCGGCATGGGCAAGCCGGCCGTCGCGCACGAGGCGGGCCATGAGCTTGTCGCGCAGCGCGTGGAGATGGAGAACGTCCGAGGCCGCATATTCGAGCTGCGCCGGCGAAAGCGTTTCCGCCGCCCAGTCGGAGGACTGCTGCTGCTTGGAAATGTCCACGTCGAGCATTTCCTTGAGGTTGTCCTTGAGGCCGTGCCGGTCCGTGTAGGTGCGGGTCAGCCGCGAGGCGATCTTGGTGCAGAAGACCGGCGTTGTGGTGACGCCGAAGGTATGGAACAGGACGGCGATGTCGAAGCGGCCGTAGTGGAAGATCTTCTGGCGGGACGGATCCTCCAGCATGGCGACGAGGTTCGGCGCCTCCTTCTGTCCGGCGGCGATGCGGATGACGTCCGCCGTGCCGTCGCCCGGCGAAAGCTGCACCACGCAGAGCCGGTCGCGGCGCGGGATCAGGCCGAGCGTCTCGGTGTCGATGGCGATCGCGCCGGTATAGCGGGCAGCATCCGCTGCCGAGATGTCGCCTTCGTGATACCGGATTGCACTTGCCATGAAAAACCCCATCTATGTCCTAGCTGTCGGATAATCCGCAGGCCTATAGCGCATGTTTCCGGCCAGCGGTATCTCTTTATGAATTGCGAAAGGCCGGCTTTGCCGGGAATGACGATGAAGACACGAACCGTCCTCGCCCTCCTGGCAGTCCTGATGTCCGCCTCCGCCGGGCAGGCGCAGGTTTTCAAGGACCTTCCCGGCGTCGTCCCCTCCGACGCCACCGAGGAGTACAGCGGCAGGGATGCGGTCGTCTGCGAGCAGAGGGTGCACGTCCCGCGCAGCAGCAATTCCCGCTGGATGCCGCGCAACATCTACGTCTGCGAGCGCAACGGCATAACGACGAGCAGCACGCGCCTGCCGCCGTCCAGCGAACGCGCCCTGCGCGGCTTGGACTGGTAGTCGCAGGCTTCCGGCCGCCGTGCTACCACTTGGTGGTAGCCGATCCGGAGGAGCCATGACCGACGAAACCCTGCCGCTGGTGATCAGCGCGCCCGAGCCGCGAACGCTCGACCTCATCTTCACGCCCGCCGCCGAAGCCGAGCTTCGCAGGACCTATCGCGTCGTCGAGGCCGACCCGCAAGACATTGCCGGGCTCGGCGATGCGGTGCTCGCCGAGGCGCGGTACATCATCGGCCAGCCGCCGCTTTCGGCCGAAACGCTCGCGCGCATGCCGAAGCTGCGCGCGATTCTCAATGTCGAGAGCAATCTTCTCAACAACATGCCCTACGAGGTTCTGTTCGAGCGGGGCATTCATGTCGTGACGACGGGTCAGGTCTTTGCCGAGCCGGTCGCCGAGCTGGGCCTCGCCATGGCGCTGAATCTTGCCCGCGGCATCGTCGATGCGGATCTTGCCTTCCGCGAGGGGCGCGAGCTGTGGGGCGGGGAGGGCAACCGCTCGGCGCGACTCCTGTCCGGCTCCGAGGTCGGCATCGTCGGCTTCGGCGATCTCGGCCGGGCGCTGAACCGCGTGCTTTCCGGCTTCCGCGCGAGGATCCGCGTCTTCGATCCCTGGTTGCCGCCGTCGATGCTGCGGGAGGCGGGCGTCGAGCCGGCTTCGCTCCCGCACGTGCTGGCGACGAGCGATTTCGTCTTCGTCGTTGCGGCGGTGACGAGCGAAAACAGGGGTTTCCTCGGCGCGGAGGCCTTCGCTTCGATGCGCAAGGGGGCGGCCTTCATCCTGCTCAGCCGGGCCGATGTCGTCGACTTCCCGGCGCTGATGGCCGCCGTCCGGTCCGGCCACATCGTCGCGGCGAGCGACGTCTATCCGGAGGAGCCGCTGCCGCTCGACCATCCGGTGCGCAGGCTTTCCGGCTTCCTGCGCTCGGCGCATCGCGCCGGCGCGCTCGACAGCGCCTTCAAGAAGATGGGCGACATGGTGCTGGAGGACATGGCGCTGATGGACCGCGGCCTGCCGCCGATGCGCTGCAAGCGGGCCGAGCGTGAGACCGTCTCGCGCATGCGCTCCAGGCCGGTCGACATCAACTGAAACGGGAAGGCCGCGGCGGCAGGCGCCGCGGCGTGCCGCGCGGTCAGGCGCGTTTGACGACCTTGATGAGCACGAGCAGGATCACGGCGCCGATCGTGGAATGGATGATGGCGGCGACGATGCCGCTGCCGAGGCTGATGCCGAGTGCCGGAAAGAGGAAACCGGCGATGAAGGCGCCGACGATGCCGACGACGATATTTCCGACGAGGCCGAAGCCGAAGCCCGAAACGATGAGGCCCGCAAGCCAGCCCGCAATGGCGCCGACGATGAGGAAAACGAGAATGCTTTCAATGCCCATGATGTGCTCCCTTTGACAGTATCGTTCTGTCAGTGCTGAATGTGGCAGCCGATTTCGGGAAAGCAAGAGGATATCGGCGTGCGTGCTCAGAAAACCCGTGCTTTCGCCGTGGCGTGCTCCGCCTGGATATCGAGAAGAAGATAGATGGCGGCAAGCGTTGCAGAAGCGATCAGCGTGGCGCCCAGTCCCAGAACAATCATTGCCCGTTCCTCCTGACATCATTGTCAGTCCATGGCACGACCCTACGCGCGCGAGCTTGCCCGTAGCTTGCGCGCGGCCGGGCGGCTTTAATTTTAGCAAAGCCATAAGCACGCCATGAACTATTAACCTTCAGGCAAGGAATTAACCATAAACATTGCTCTACACGTCGGAATGGGAAATTCGCCGTTTCTCACCCAGGCATGATGCCGAACCGCCGTACCGGAACCGAGCCGGTATTCGAGTTTCACCGAATTTGATCATGGATCGACGGGTGGCACCCCGCATGCCGGTCTGCCGGCAGCGCTCCGCCTCGTGGGCACGGCTCGGACAGCCAACCTCTCCTCCATGCGAGAATTCAGTCGATCACCCGCCCGGGTGATCGGGCATCGTTGGTTTGGGAGCAGATTGGTGCAGGAAATGCCGGCAGAACAGGCTCGAACGGGACAGGCGGCCAGCCTGCGCGACCGTTTGCGCTTCGCCGGGGTGGAAAGCGCCCAGGGCGAGCTGCTCCGCCGCCACCGCCAGACGCTGGAGCGGCATGTCGAAACGGCGCTTCGCGATCTCTTCCAACGTTTCCAGACCTTTCCCGACGCCGCGCGCCACTTCCAGAGCGAGCGCCAGATCGACCGCCTGCACGACCTCCAGAGCTCCCACTGGAGCGTGCTGACCGACGCGCGGTTCGACGGGCTCTATGCCGAGCGCGTGAAGGTCCTCTCCGACAGCGAGAGCCAGATGGGCCTCGATCCGCGCTGGCGCATCGCCGGCCATTCGATCGTCGTCGAAACGGTGGTCAATGGCCTCATCGAGGAATACTGGCCGAAATCCATCCTGCCGGGCGGCAAGGCCCGTCGCAAGGAACTGACCGACCTCGTCTCGGCCTTCCTGCGCACGGCCATGGTCGATGCGGAAATCGGCGTCTCGCTGCGCTTCAACGAACTGCGCCATGCCCACCACCGGGCGCTCGGCGAGCAGCGCCGGGAGGACCGTGCCGAGCTCGACCGCGTCTTCGGCGATACGATCCGCAGCCTCTCGCAGCTTGATCTGTCGGCGCGTGTTTCCGGCGAGATGCCGGAGGCCTGGCGCGAGCTTGCCGACACGCTGAACGGCGCCCTGGACGAGATCCAGTCGCGGCTCCTTGCCGTCGCCGACGGCGCAACGGAAGGCGATCGCCTCGTGGACAGGCTGGCCTCCGGCGCCAATGCGCTTTCCGCCCGTTCGGCGGAGCAATCGGCGAACCTGATCGAGACTGCGAATGCCCTCGGCGCCATCGTCGAGCGTGTACGCCAGACGCTCGCCGAGACCCGCAAGGCCCAGTCCGCGGCCGCCTCCACCCAGGAATCCGTCGCCCTCAGCGGCAGCATCGTCGGCGAAGCGATGTCGGCCATGGCGGATATCGAGGCATCGGCCGAGAAGATCGGCCAGATCATCGGCGTGATCGACGAGATCGCCTTCCAGACCAACCTGCTCGCGCTCAACGCCGGCATCGAGGCCGCCCGTGCCGGCGACAGCGGCCGCGGCTTCGCGGTCGTCGCGCAGGAAGTGCGTGCGCTCGCCCAGCGCTCGGCGGACGCGGCGCGCGAGATCAAGCAGCTCGTCACCGGCACCAAGGCGCAGGTCGAGGCCGGTGTGGAACATGTCCACCGTACCCAGGACGCGATCGGCAACATCGTGCGTCAGGTTGAGGGCATCAACGAGGCCATCACGGGCATCGCGCGCGCGAGCGCGGTCGACGCGGAAGGTCTGGAGGGGGTTGCCGGAGAAATCGATCGCACCGGCCGGGCGCTCGAGGCCGACGCCGCGGATGCGGATCGTCTCGGCGGGACGGGCAGCGACCTGCAAACGGTCATTCTCGAACTCGGCCGCACGATCCGGGAATTCCGCGTTTCATCGCAGCGCGAGCTGCGCCGGCCGGCCCACCCCGCACCGGCAGAGCCGCGCGGGGCAGCCGAACGCGAACAAGCGCAGCCTTCTCCTCTCGATTTCCTGTCCCCGCGCGCCGCGGGCTTTGGAGGCTGAGATGACGAACCGACGGCCCCGGCACTGGTTCTCGACGCCACGCAGCCGGCTTTCGCAGGAAGGCGCGCCGAGGATCGCTCCAAGCAACACAACCATGGTTTTGCCCAGACGCAGACGAGGAACATCGTAATGGCGAGCAAGAAAGCCGCTCAGAAAAGTTTAAGCCTTGCCCCCGTTCTCGACCTCAACGAGGCGACGGCGCTCCATGCGCAGCTGATGAGCCTCAAGGGCAATCCGCTCGTCATCGACGCCTCGGCGGTCGAACGGGTCGGCGCGCTCTGCGCCCAGGTCCTGATGGCTGGAGCCAGGAGCTGGCAGGAGGACAGGCAGCCCTTCACCTTCGGCAAGGTCTCCGAGCCTTTCATGAAGACAATGCAACTCATCGGCGTGAACATCGATCACTTGCTGGCACAGGAGGCTAGGCAATGAAGAAAAAAGTCCTGACCGTGGATGATTCCCGGACGATCCGGAACATGCTTCTGGTCACCCTCAACAATGCAGGCTTCGAGACCATCCAGGCGGAAGACGGCGTCGAGGGGCTTGAGGTTCTGGAGTCGGCCAACCCGGACGTCATCGTCACCGACATCAACATGCCGCGCCTCGACGGCTTCGGCTTCATCGAGGGCGTGCGCCGCAACGAGAAGTACCGCGCGATCCCGATCCTCGTGCTGACGACCGAAAGCGACGCCGAGAAGAAGAACCGCGCCCGCCAGGCCGGCGCTACGGGCTGGATCGTGAAACCCTTCGATCCGACCAAGCTGATCGACGCAATCGAGCGCGTAACCGCCTAAATCCAGGATTCTCCCGATGGATATGAACGAAATCAAAGAGATCTTCTTCCAGGAGTGCGAGGAACAGCTCGCGGAACTGGAATCCGGTCTCTTGAAGCTGAACGACGGGGACCGCGACCCGGAAACGGTCAATGCCGTGTTCCGCGCCGTGCATTCGATCAAGGGCGGTGCCGGTGCATTCGGTCTCGACGATCTCGTCTCCTTCGCCCACGTGTTCGAGACGACACTGGATTGCGTTCGATCCAACAAGCTGGAGCCCACCCAGGACGTCCTGAAGGTCATGCTGAAGTCCGCCGACGTCCTGGCGGACCTGACCAACGCGGCGCGTGACGGCGGCAGCGTCGACGAGGCCCGCAGCCGCGCCCTGATCCGCGAGCTCGAAGCGCTGGCAAGCGGCGAGGCGCCCGCGGCCGCCGAAGCACCCGCGCCCAAGCCCGCCGCCGCAGCTCCCAAGGCGGCCGCACCGGCGCCGGCCATCGAAAAGCCGCCCGTCAACGAGGAGGGATTCCAGCCGATCCCCTTCTCCTTCGGCGATTTCGACGAGGAGCCTGCCGCCCGCTACGTTCCGACCTGCCAGGTCGTCTTCAAGCCGAAGAGGGACCTTTACGCCAAGGGCAACGAGGCGGTTCTCCTGCTGCGCGACCTCTCCCGCCTCGGCGAGATGAGCGTCTACTGCGACATGGACAGCCTGCCGCCGCTCGACAAGATGCACCCGGAGGAGGCCTACTTCTCCTGGAAGATCTCGGTGACGACCGACAGGGGCGAGGATGGCGTTCGCGCCGTCTTCGAATTCGCCGAGTGGGACTGCGACCTCGACATCCGCACGATCGAGGAAGAAGTGATCGGCGAGGCGACGGACGACGAGGAACTGCCGATGCAGCCCGTGCCGTTCGACCTGTCGCTGCTCGACGAGAGCGGCCCTGCCGCGTCGGCCGACGAGGAGCCGGTCGCCAGCGAAAGCGACGCCGCTGCCGCCGTGGCCGCGGCCGAAACCGCCAGCAGGGTGGCGCAGGCCGCAAGCCGCGCCGCCGAGAACGCCAAGTCTGCCGCATCGGCGGCCAGCGCGCAGGCCAACCAGGCCGCGGCGGCCGGCCAGACCATCCGTGTCGACCTCGACCGCGTCGACCGCCTGATCAACCTCGTCGGCGAGCTCGTCATCAACCAGGCGATGCTCTCGCAGAGCGTCGTGGAGAACGACACGAACGGCACGTCCTCCATCAACATGGGCCTGGAAGAGCTCCAGCAGCTCACCCGCGAGATCCAGGATTCGGTGATGGCGATCCGTGCGCAGCCGGTAAAGCCGGTCTTCCAGCGCATGGCCCGCACCGTCCGCGAAATCGCCGACATCACCGGCAAGTCGGTCCGCCTCATCACGGAGGGCGAGAACACCGAAGTCGACAAGACCGTCATCGACAAGCTCGCCGAGCCGCTGACGCACATGATCCGCAACGCGGTCGACCACGGCCTCGAAATGCCGGAGAAGCGCCAAGCTCTCGGCAAGAACCCGGAAGGCACGGTCCGCCTGACGGCGAAGCACCGTTCCGGCCGCATCGTCATCGAGCTTGCCGACGACGGCGCGGGCATCAACCGCGAGAAGGTGCGCCAGAAGGCCATCGACAACGACCTGATCGCGGCCGATGCGAACCTCTCGGACGAGGAGATCGACAACCTGATCTTCCATGCGGGCTTCTCCACCGCCGACAAGGTCTCGGACCTTTCCGGCCGCGGCGTCGGCATGGACGTGGTCAAGCGCTCGATCCAGGCGCTCGGCGGCCGCATCTCGATCTCCTCCAAACCCGGCCAGGGCTCCGTCTTCACCATGAGCCTGCCGCTGACGCTGGCCGTGCTCGACGGCATGGTGGTCACGGTCGCCGGCCAGACGCTCGTCGTGCCGCTGACGGCCATCGTCGAGACGCTCCAGCCGGAAGCCTCCGCCATCCATTCCTTCGGCGCCTCCCAGCGGCTCATCTCGATCCGCAACTCGTTTTGCCCGCTGGTGGACGTCGGTCGGATCCTCAACTTCCGCGCCACGCAGGCCAATCCGATCGAGGGCGTCGCCCTCCTCGTCGAATCGGAAGGCGGCGGCCAGCGCGCCCTCATGGTCGATGCCATCCAGGGCCAGCGCCAGGTCGTCATCAAGAGTCTGGAGGCGAACTACACCCACGTGCCGGGCATCGCCGCCGCGACCATCCTCGGCGACGGGCGCGTCGCACTCATCCTGGACGTCGACGCGGTGGTTGCCGCATCGCGCGGCCAATCCCTGAAACAAGACATCTCGCTTGCTGCAACCGGTTAAGAGCCAATGACGTACGCGGTCAAGAATCTCACTCATGGACGCGAACTGATCGCCTTCAGGATCGGCGATCAGGAGTTTTGCGTGAACATCATGTCGGTCCGGGAAATCCGTGGATGGACCCCGGCGACCGCGATGCCGCACGCGCCCGCCTACGTTCTGGGCGTGATCAACCTGCGTGGCGCCGTGCTGCCGATCGTCGACCTGTCGCTGCGCCTCGGCATGAAGCCGGTCGAGCCGACCGTGCGCCACGTCATCATCGTCGCCCAGGTCGGCTCGAAGGTCGTGGGCCTGCTCGTCGACGCGGTCTCCGACATCCTGACCGTGACGGACGAGAACATCCAGCCGACGCCGGACATCGCGAACGAAGCGGAGAAGGCCTATGCCCGCGGCATCCTCGCCATCGAGGGCCGCATGATCTGCCTCATCGAGCTCGATGCCCTGTTCCCGCATACCGAAAGCGAAGCTGCATGACCTATTCGCCGGCCATCGATACCAGGCAGTCTCCGGACGAGTGCCTTGCGAGCGGCGAATATCCGCTGACGCGCCGGGACCTTTCCGAGATTGCGGCCATGATCTATGCGGATGCGGGCATCTATCTCAACGAGACGAAAGCCTCGCTGGTCTATTCGCGCCTGTCGAAGCATATCCGTGCGCTCGGCCTCAAGGGGTTTCGCGAGTACTGCGCGCTGGTTTCCTCCCCCGCCGGCGCGGCTGCGCGCAAGGAGATGCTGTCGCACCTGACGACGAACTTCACGCGCTTCTTCCGCGAGAACCACCACTTCGACCACCTGCGCACCGAGGTCCTGCCGGACCTGCTGGCCCGTGCCCGCAATGGCGGGCGGGTGCGCATCTGGTCGGCCGCCTGCTCGGACGGGCAGGAGCCCTATTCGATCGCGCTCACCGTGCTGTCGCTGATGCCGAACGTCGCCGACTACGACTTCCGCATCCTGGCGACGGACATTGACCCGAAGATTCTGGCGGTCGCCCGCGCCGGCGCCTATGATGCGACCGCGCTCGAAACCGTCAATCCGGTCATGCGCAAGCAGTTCTTCCGCGAGACGGAGATCGCCGGCCGGCAGAAGTGGCAGATCGACGACCGGGTGAAGCGCCTCATCACCTTCAACGAATTGAACCTGATGGCCGCGTGGCCCTTCAAGGGTCCGTTCGACGTCATCTTCTGCCGCAACGTCGTCATCTATTTCGACGAACCGACGCAGATGAAGATCTGGTCGCGCTTCGCCGGCATGCTCGCCGACAACGGCCACCTCTATATCGGCCATTCCGAGCGCGTTTCGGGTGAAGCGAAGAACCAGTTCGACAATATCGGCATCACAACCTACCGCTACACCGGCAAGAACAGGGGGAGGGGCGCATGATGGCACCCGCGCGCGTACTCGTCGTCGACGACTCGCCGACCATGCGCGGCCTGATCACGGCCGTGCTCAACGCCGATCCGGAAGTCAATGTCGTCGGCCAGGCGGGCGACGCCATGGAAGCCCGCAACGCGATCAAGCAGCTCAATCCGGACGTCGTGACGCTGGATATCGAGATGCCGAACATGAACGGGCTCGAATTCCTCGACAAGATCATGAAGCTCCGCCCGATGCCTGTCATCATGGTATCGACGCTGACCCATCGCGGTGCGGAAGCCTCGCTGATGGCGCTCGAAATCGGCGCCTTCGATTGCGTGGGCAAGCCGCAGCCGGGCGATGTGCGCCCTTTCGGCGACCTCGCCGAGAAGGTGAAGGCGGCCGCCCGTTCGCAGCGCCGCTTCCATGCCGAGCCGCCGCCGCTTGCGCCGACCTCGGCCAACGTCAACCCGGCCGCCGGCTACAAGGCGGGCCGCAAGGTCGTCGCCATCGGCTCCTCGACGGGCGGGGTGGAGGCGCTGATCGCGGTCCTGCAGAAGTTTCCGGTCAACTGCCCGCCGACCGTGATCACGCAGCACATGCCGCCGAGCTTCACCAAGAGCTTCGCCGACCGGCTGAACCGGCTCTGCGCGCCGGTGGTGCAGGAGGCGACGGATGGCGCGCGGCTGGAGATCGGCAAGATCTACCTGGCGCCCGGCGGCGACCGCCATCTCCAGATAGCCAACCCGCACGCGCCCTGCTGCCGGCTGGTGGAACGGGATCCGGTCAACGGCCACCGCCCCTCGGTGGATGTGCTGTTCGATTCGGTTGCAGAGCTCGCCGGCCGCAATGCCGTCGGCGTCATCCTGACCGGCATGGGCCGGGACGGAGCGGCGGGTTTGCTGAAAATGCGCCATGCAGGGGCGCGGACCATCGGCCAGAACGAAAAAACCTGCGTCGTATATGGAATGCCGAGAGTGGCTTTCGAGCTGGGTGCCGTCGAGCACCAGTTTCCGCTCTCCTCCATAGGGGAGGAAATCTTGAAGATCACTGCGGCCCGTAGAGAAGGGAGCGAATAATGTCTATCGCTGAAAAAATCAAAGTTCTTATCGTTGACGACCAGGTGACGAGCCGCCTGCTTCTGGGCGATGCCCTGCAGCAGCTCGGCTTCAAGCAGATCACCGCCGCCGGCGACGGCGCGCAGGGCATGGCCATCATGACCCAGCAGCCGCACCACCTCGTCATCTCCGACTTCAACATGCCGAAGATGGACGGCATCGAGTTCCTCCAGGCGGTGCGGTCGAACCCCAACACCAAGAAGGCGGCCTTCATCATCCTGACCGCACAGGGCGACCGTGCGCTGGTGCAGAAGGCGGCGGCGCTCGGCGCGAACAACGTCCTGGCAAAGCCCTTCACCATCGAGAAGATGAAGGCGGCCATCGAGGCCGTGTTCGGGGCATTGAAATGATATCGGAAGCCGGGGCGCGCCGCGTCCATGTCATCCAGGGCGAATACAAGGTCTTCAACGATCCGAATGTGGTGCTCACCACCATTCTCGGCTCGTGCGTGGCCGCCTGCATGCGCGACCCGGTCATTGGCGTCGGCGGCATGAACCATTTCCTGCTGCCGGGCTCGGCCGAGGCGATGGCCTCGGGGGGCGATGCCACGCGCTACGGCGTGCACCTGATGGAACTGCTGATCAACGGCCTCCTGAAGCAGGGCGCGCGACGCGACCGGCTGGAGGCGAAGATTTTCGGGGGAGCGAGGACGATCGCACGCTTTTCCAATGTCGGCGAGCAGAACGCGCGCTTTGCCCGGCAGTTCCTGATGGACGAAGGCATCAAGATCGTCGGAGAAAGCACGGGCGGCGAGCATGGCCGCAAGCTGGAATATTGGCCGTCGAGCGGCCGGGCCCGGCAATACGCCCTAACGGGCGTCGAGACGCAGAAGACGGTGGCGCTGGAGCAGCAGCGGCCCGCCCCCGTCGTCAAGCCTGCCGAGAGCTCGATCGAATTCTTCTGAGCGGGCGGCATCGCCCGAAGGAAGCGGAAATACCACGCGTATGTGCGTTGCCGGCCGCCGCAGTCGAGCCGCCGGCCCCGCACGGGGAAAGAGGGTAACCCATGCAAGCCGAGTATCTGAGTGCAGCGACCGCCATGGAGGAAGCCCTTCCGGATGTCCTGATGCGAATCGTGTCCGAGCTGCACGACGTCGCTTACCTGATAGAACGCATCGAGCCGCAGCTTTCCGGCGCCAACGGCGAGGCCATGCTCGACGCCGCGGAACGCATGATGGTGCTGCAGGGCATCGACCTTGCCGTCCAGAAGACGCGGGGGCTTGCCGAGTTCATCGACACGATCACGGCGGGCATTCCCGAATCCTGGATCGTCGACGTCACGACGGCGCTCAACCTCGTGAAACTTGCCGACATGCAGAAGGCGCTTGGCAGCGGGATGCGCCATGGCCATTCCCAGCCCATCGGCAAGGCGGCCGGCGATTTCGAGGCCTTCTAGGAAACTTATAATACAATCAGAATGTTCGGCGGCGCCTGGAGGGCGCCGTCTTTCGTTCGGCTGCCCTTTGAAGCAGGCGGCAACGAAATGTTCGCGCAAGTTTCACCGTCTACTCTCCATGCCGGATCAGTCAGATCCGCGTACTCCATGGGGCAGTCGGCGCGTGCGGAAATGTGCCGGTTCCGCCCCACGTGATTGAAAATGCGTCTGATCGCGTCGGCATGGTAGGCCGATGTCCAGGCGACCAGTTCGTGCGGGAACAGAATGAATCTGTTGGAACAGTTGACGAAAGTCTACAAGAACCTGGCGTCGCTGGGGCAGGCGAAACTTGCGATGCTGGCGGGAGCCGCCGTCGTTTCGATCGGCCTCGTGCTTGCCGCCGGGATCCTGGTGAACAAACCCGCTTACGAGACGCTCTATGTCGGCCTCGAGAAGACCGACGTGAACCAGATCAGCCTGGCGCTCGCCGAGGCCAATATCGACTTCAATACCGGAACGGACGGATCGAGCATCGAAGTGCCGGTCGGGCAGACGGGCAAGGCGCGGCTCTATCTCGCCGAGCGCGGCCTGCCGAGCAGCGCCAATTCCGGCTACGAGCTCTTCGACAAGGTCGGCTCCCTCGGCCTCACCTCCTTCATGCAGGAGGTGACGCGCGTCCGCGCGCTCGAAGGCGAGATCGCCCGCACCATCCAGCAGATCAGCGGCATCGCCGCCGCCCGCGTCCACATCGTGATGCCGGAGCGCGGCAATTTCCGCAAGGCCGAGCAGGTGCCGACCGCGTCCGTCATGATTCGGGCGAGCGCGCAGGCCGGCCGCGAATCGGCCGCCGCGATCCGCCATCTCGTCGCCGCCTCCGTGCCGGGCCTGGAAGTGGACGGCGTGACCATCCTGGATTCCGCCGGCCAGCTTCTCGCCTCCGGCGACGATCCGGAGAACGGCGCGGTCAACCGTTCGCTGACGGCGGTCCAGACCGTCCAGAGCGAGATCGAACGCAATATCGAGAAGGCGCTCGCGCCCTTCCTCGGCATGGACAATTTCCGCGCCAGCGTCACCGCATCGCTCAACACGGACACGCAGCAGATCCAGGAAACGGTCTACGATCCGGAATCGCGCGTGGAGCGCTCCGTGCGCGTGACGCGGGAAAGCCAGAAGTCCAGCCAGCAGGCATCGAACAAGGCGGCGACCGTCGAGCAGAACATTCCGCAGGGCGGTCCCGACGGCAACGGTGACGGTCCGCAGTCGAGCGACGAGGCGGACAAGAAGGAAGAGCAGACCAACTACGAGATCAACAGCAAGACGGTCGCCACCGTGCGCAACGGCGTTGCGGTCGAAAAGCTGTCGGTCGCGGTCGTCGTCAACCGCGCGCGCGTCGCCGCCATGGTCGGCGAGCCGGTGGACCAGGCGAAGATCGACGCCTATATCGCCGACATGCAGAAGATCGTCTCGTCCGCCGCCGGCCTCAACGCCGATCGCGGCGACGTGATCACGATCACCGCCATGGAATTCCTCGACCACCAGCTTCTCGACGCGGCGGTTCCGGGACCGGGCGTCATGGAGGTGCTGACGCGCAACCTCGGCGGCATCATCAATGCGCTCGCCTTCATCGGCGTCGCCTTCCTGGTGGTCTGGTTCGGCCTTCGCCCGGCCGTCCGCTCGGTCACCGGCGGCGGTGCGCCGGCGGGCGCGCTGGAAAGCGATGCGGCCGGTCTGGAGCTTCCCGACTTCTCGCCGGCCGGCGGCATCGGCGGCCCGGGCGCCACCCTCATGGACGGCTTCGGCGCGGATTTCGGCTTCGACAGCACCGACGACCTGCTCAATGCGAGCGACGGAAGCGAGGGCACCTTCAACCGGCGCGTCAAGGAAGGCCCGGAACGGCGCCTCAGCCGCATGGTCGAGATCAGCGAGGAGCGCGCCGCCAAGATCCTGCGCAAATGGGCCGTGGAGAAGGAAGCGGCCTGACGTCCCTGGAGATGCAAAGAGCACGACGCGGCCGGAAACGGCCGCGTCGCTTCGTTTGCGGCAATGCCGGACAGCGACATTTTTTGACCCGTGCTGTCGCTTTTGCGTAACGCTCGCCCGCGCGGTTCGCGGCCCTTTTCCCGCAACCGGACTCCTCTCGGCCGGGCATCGTGTTCACGCCCGCGTGATCGGGGAAAAAAGTTTGCGGTCTTTAGACGGCAAGGCGCGATCGCGATGCGCAACCAGCGATTACGTTAGCGATCTGTTTGGAAATCGAAGCCGAATGCCCGATCTGAATATTTCATGGTTAACAATGGGTTAATCGAAAGTCGTTTGCCAGCGCGTTGCATATGGCTGCTTGCAAATCACTTTGCGAAAATCGATTCATAGAAGCCGGCAAAAGTAAATCCCGAGAAGATGGCGATGGTTTTTAGCGTTAGGAGATGTACACTTTAGTTACTGATTCGCTTGGTGATTCTCGCTGATGCGGCCTGACCGGAAAGGGGGTTCGGACGGTTCCGAACACTTGTCGGGAAGGAGGCGGGGATTTCCGTTCGGAATCGGAACAGGGGGCTATCATGGAAACGATCCGGTCGGATGTCACGGCCTGGGAATCCTATGGATTCTCTGCCGAGTCGGGTGAGCGTAAGAGTGCGCGTGAGCTTCTGGTTCAGCACCTGGGACGCTGTGCGGATCGCGCCGGCCTCTCTTCGGGTCTGAAGGCCCTGACCGATTATGTCAGCGCCTCCCATTATCTTCTCGTCCGCCACGATGTCTCGCCGGAAGCGGGCCTTGAAATCGTGGTCGCGTCCGACTGGCCCTTCGACATGGTCCGCGGCATCGCCGACACGGTCGTGGCAAGCCAGTCCCGCATGAGCGAGCTCGACAAGTGCCTGGGCCTCTTGAAGCCCCGCTTCAGCCACCTGGGCGATGGCTTCGTGGTGCCGAAGGGCATCAGCCGCGAATATTGCACCATCGCCTTCCATGTCGGGCGGGTGCGCATGTCGCTGCTGCTTCTCTTCCCGGAGCATTTCATCCTGTCGCAGAGCAAGCTGCGCGATGTCGGCGTCATGACCGGCTATTTCGCAAGCGTCTGCTGCCGGGGCGCGATCCTCAGGCAGGAGCGCGAAATGGATCTGACCGAGCGCGAGATCGAGTGCCTCTACTGGATCGCCGAGGGCAAGACCAGCGACGAGATCGCCGTCATCCTCGGCATATCGCGCAACACGATCAACAACTACATCACCAGCGTGATGCGCAAGACCGCGACCAAGACGCGGTCGGAGGCGATCGCCTGGGCCGTTCGCAACAGCCTGGTCTGAGGAGAACTGCCATGGACAATCCGCTTTCCGCCCCCGCTGCCATGGAGACGGAAATCCGGCTCGCGCGGCCGCCCAAGGCGGCGCGGGCGTCCGATTTCGTGGCCCGCCTGCAGGTGATGCAGACGATCCTCGGCGCAAAGCATTTCGCGGTGTTGCGGGTCAGCGGCCACGGCTTGCCGTCGGCACGGAAGCTCACGCTTTCCCTGCACAACTGGTCCCATGATGTCGACGGCAATGCCCGCGCGCTTCTGCAAGCCTATGGGCCGGCGATGCTCGCCCATCTTGAGACGTCCATGCTGCCGCTGCTGTGGGAGGGAGCGGGCGACGATCAGTTTGCCGAATCGGGCGCCGAACCCTTCACCACGCGTCTGCCGGCACGGCTCCTGCCCTGGTCGGGCATGGCCTTCCCGGTCCGGCTCGGCGCGCACGGCAACGGTTACGTCCTCTTCACGGGTGCTTTCATCGCGCCCTCCAGCGACCTTATCGTCGACATGCACATGAAGAGCTGCCAGGTGCTCATCGACATGCTGGCCTGCAAGGAAAAGAAGCTGGCGCCGTCCGAGGCGCTCAGCGAACGCGAGATCACCTGCCTCCAGATGGCCGGCGACGGGTGCATCTCGGAAGCGATCGCCGAGAAGATGGGCCTCTCCGTGCACACGGTGAACGCCTATCTCGGCACGGCCACGACGAAGCTCGACGCGGTGAACCGCATCCAGGCGATCGCGAAGGCCATCCGTCTCGGCTACATCACCTGACAGGCCAAGGTGAGGATCGGCTCCAAGGCCATTTTCCGCCGGCCTCTCCTTCGCCATGGTCGGGCTTGACCCGACCGTCCGCGCCGCCGGTGCCGCTGGGTCTTCGGATCAAGCCCGAGGATGGTGTTGCGGGTGGGGAAGGTGCCTCCTGAACGCTCAGTGCGCGTGCTGCGACGACGAATCGGACTTCACGTAACGCGCTTCCTGCAAGCTCTTGCGCAGGAAGGCGGTGTTGTCGTCGGGATTGGCGGACGGATCGTTGAAGGCCACATGGGTGACCTCCACGCCGGCCTTGTCCTTCTGAAGCAGGAGCTTGGCGTAGACCGTCACGCCCTGCGGGCGGATCTCCATGTCCAGCGTCACCTCCGGCTCAGTGTCCCAGTCGAGACGGTAGTCGCCGCCTGCGCCGAAGTTGATCGTGCCGGGCAGGAAGTAGAGCTCCGCCGCCGAGGAGACCAGGTCGGCGAGGTTACCGTAGCACTCGAAACGCAACAGCGAGACGAGGTCGGCGGCATCGAGCAGTCTGAGCTCGGTCGCGACCGGGCAGATCGCTTCGGCAACGATCTTCTCGCGCTCGGCGGAAAAGGTGCATTTTCTCATCGGATCTAGTTTACCCGTCTGGTCTGGGGCGAGGCTGCGTAAACCCGGTGAATCAGCTCCGCCACGGCCTTGTAGAACACCGGTGGGATGACACTATCCACCGAGACTTGCGCAAACATTGAGCGTGCGAGCGGCGGATCCTCGAAGACGGGGATTCCGTTCTCTTCCGCGATCTCGCGAATCCTGAGGGCGATGAGGTCCTGGCCCTTGGCGACGACGACCGGCGCATCGCCTTCCTCCCGCACATAGCGCAGCGCAACGGCGAAGTGGGTCGGGTTGGCGATGACGAGGGTGGCGCGGGGCACCGCGGTCATCATCCGCCGGCGGATGCGGTCGCGCTGGATCGAGCGCATGCGGGCCTTCACGATCGGGTCGCCCTGCGCCTGCTTCATCTCCTCCTTCACCTCCTGCTTCGTCATCATGAGCTCGGAGAACCAGTGGTGGCGCGTCCAGGCGAAGTCGAGGCCCGCGATCAGGGCGGTCGCGAAGAGGATGATCAGCAGGACCTTGTTGACGTCCGAGCTCATCATGTAGATGAGCGCCGCGGGCTCGGAGAACATGGTGTCGAGCGAGGCAAGGTAGTCGCCCCGCATGGCGAGGGCCACGACCAGCGAGACGAGCAGGATCTTGATCAGCGACTTGCCGAACTCGACGAGGCCGGGCTTGCCGAACAGGCGGCCGAGGCCCTTCGTCGGGCTGAGCCGGCTGATCTGCGGACGCACGCGCTCCAGCACCGGGCTCGGCAGGTTCTGGAACACCGAGGAGGCGACGCCGAAGATCATCATCATGGCAAGGATGGGCAGCAGGAGGGCGCCGGCCTCCCAGCCGAGATGGCGGAAGATCGCGATGACGTCCGTGCCCGTCTTCAGGTTCCAGGCCTCGGGCTGCTCGAAGAAGTCGCGCAGCGTCTCGTTCATGCGCGAGAGCCCGCCCGGCAGGAAGAAGACGAGGAAGAGATAGATCGCAAGCGTCGAGGCGAAGACCGTGATCTCGCGCGAGAAGGGCGTGTTGCCCTTCTCCATCGCGTCGCGAAGCTTCTTCTCGGTCGGGAGTTCTGTTTTACTGTCCTTGTCGTCGTCCGACACGTCGCGCTCCCCGGCCACCGTCAACTGCTACAGAAGCCCTTGCGCCAGGAACGGCGCGCGGCACTGTAGGGGCCAAAAACAAGCGGCCCGAACCCCATTTCAGGAGATTCGGGCCGTAGATACGCTCCGCTTGCGGCGCTACCGTGTCAAGCAGGATCAGGCAGCCTGCTGCTCCTGTTCCTTCTCCTTCAACTGGATTTGTCCGGCAGCGGCGAGGCGGATCGCCTCCTGCGTGATGGAACGGCGGGCGATCGCCACCTCGCGCGGGTTTACGCCCTGGTCGCCGGCGGCGAGGTCCGATTCGATCATGCGGCGCTGGCGCGCGCCGATCGAGGAGAGAACGGCCTCGCGCAGTTCCATCGACGCGCCGCGCAGGGCGGCGGTGATGATGTCGCCGGCCACGTCGTTGAACAGCGACACGCGGCTTCTCTGCGGCATGTAGAGCACGTCCTCGAAGAGGAAGATCTTCGGGCGCACCTTCTTGACCGATTCGGTCGAGACCGTTTCGAGCGAGGCGAGCATCTCGTCGACCTGCGACTTCTCGAGCTCGTTCATCAGATCGGCGACCTTGTTCGAGCCGACCGAGTTGCGCTCCGCATCGAGCGCGTTGATCATCTCGATGACGCGCGCCTCGACGATCGCGGTCGCTTTCGGGCTCGCATCCTTCAGGTTGACGGTGCGGTTGATGACGTCTGCGCGGTGGCTTTCCGGAATTTCGAGCAGCACCTTCGCGCCGAAGGAGGACGGCATCATCGAGAGGATGTAGGCGATGGTCTGCGGATGCTCGTTGAGCAGGAACTTCGCGACGAAGACCGGGTCGGCGTCCTGCAGGCGGTCCCAGATCGTCGTCTCGTAGGCCTGGAATGCGGCGCGGCGGCCGAGCAGTCCGTCCACCTCGTCCGGCGTCAGGCCCTCCTCCAGGATGCCCTCCATCATCTTGGCATTGTCCATCAGGCCCGCGCCCTCGGTAAAGAGGTCCTCGAACTCGTTGACGAGCTCGATCAGTTCGTGCGGCGGGATGGCGCGCAGGTTCTGGGCCGCGGCGATGATCGCCTGGAGCTCGCTCTGGGTGAAATATTTCAAGAGCTTGCCGGCCACACCCTTGCCCATGGCGAGAAGGACGGCTGCTGCCTTCTCGACCTGCGTCAGCGGCGTGCCGACCGCTGTGGAGGTGCCGAAATTTTCGAAATCCATCATGGATGTCTCCCTGAGGCCCGACCGGGCATCAGATCTTGCGTGTACTCTTCACTTCGATGAGCTTGACCCCGAAGCGGGTGTCGTCGTTTTCGAGAACCGTGATCTCGCCCCGGCCGATCACCCGGCCGTTGACCATGACCTCGACCGGTTCGCCGATGCGGCGGTCGAGCGCGATGGTGGCGCCTTCACTGAGGTTCATGAGGCTGGAGACCTGCATCTGAGAGGATCCCAGGACGATCTGCAGATCGATCGGGATATCCATGATGAGGTCCAGGTTGGACTGCATGGCGCTGCCCGGACGCGGGGTTTCCGCGATGTCGGCGGAAAAATCGCTGCCGGCGCCGAAATCCGCGCCGCCGAAACCGGTGTCCGCACTGAAATCGGCCGTGGCGGCCGCGCCGCCGAAGTCGGTATTGCCGAAATCGCCGCCGAATGCGGCGAGCGGATCGTCTCCCGCCGCCGGAACATCCGCGCCGAGCGTGCCCGAGGCATCCTTCTGAAGTACGCCGCGCAAGTCGTCGATCGCCTGCTCCAGTTCCTGGTCGCCAGCGTTGATGGAAGACATGATGTCGTCAGCGATGGGTGTTTTCTTTGGTGCCATGAGACCACTATTCCATTCGAAACTTGCCTGAGGCGTGCCGTCCCGCAGGATTCACGCGCAAACTATCCGATGATGTGCTGGAGAAGGTCGTCCTCCGAGCCGTAGGTATCCTTGACGCGGACCGTGTAGCGGGCGCCGGAACGGCCGAACTCGCAGATGTAGAGGTTGCGGCCGTTCGCGTTCACCTCGACACGCACGTCTCCCGCCTCGTTGAAGGGGATGATGTCTCCCGCCTGGAGCCTGCTGATCGTGTCGAGCGTCTGCGCTTCGAGGCGGATGCGCGCCTCGAGCGTGACCTTGGAACGGCGGACCTGTTCGCTGAGCCGTTCGCTCCATTCGACGCGCGTCTTCGGCGCATTGGCCGGCTTCGGCGCGGTGATGGTCGATTTCAGCAGCACCCCTTGCGGAATGACGACGTGGAAGGTCGACAGCACCGGTCCGATGCCGACGGCCATGTTGACCATGGCGACGAAGTGCTCGTCGCTGCCGTCGTCGGAGGGCTTGCGGGTTTCGGCATTGTGCGCCGGGCCGAGGAAGGGTTCATAGCCGTTCGCGCCGTTGACGGCCGTCTTCAGCACGCTGGAGATGCGGTCGAACATCATCGCGGCGACATCCAGCTCGATCTTGGAGAGCGGGCGCGGCTCGGGGTCCTCGATCGAATCGCTGATCGCGCCGAGCATGTTCTCGACGAGCGTGATGATCATCGGGCTGTCGCAGATGAGCGTGAAACGCTCGCACCAGTCGCGCAGGGAGGCGTCGCAGCAGGCCATCGCGCCGCCGAGCCCGGAGACGAGCGCGCCGTATCGGCCGGTCTCGAAGCCGGCATAGGACACGGCGACCTCGAAGCCGAGTTCGCTTTCCAGCATGTCCGGCAGGAATTCGGCGAAGACCTCGCCCAGGCTGGCGCAGAGCCGGGAAATCGTCGCCTGGTCGCCGAGCTTGCCGGTCAGGCGCGCCAGAACGATGGGATCCATGGTGGGATGAGGGGTCACGGTCGCTGCACTCATGTCTTAGGCCGCCTTCGAATCGCCGCCGCCCGGATTCATCATTTCCTGCTCCACCGCGTCGATGGAGGGGCGTTCGTAGGAGGAGATGGTCTTGCGGCCGTATTCCAGCGCGACCTGCGGGACCGAGCCGTTCATGTAGGCGAGCAGCGTCTGCTTCACGATGACGTAGAGACGGTTCTGCTTTTCGCGCACCACCTTGATGTTCGCGGTGATCGGCGACACGACCGAATAGGACAGGAAGATGCCGAGCATGGTGCCGACCAGGGCCGAGCCGATAAGGCCGCCGAGCACTTCCGGAGATTCGTTGATCTTGCTCATGGCCTTGATGACGCCGAGAACGGCGGCGATGATGCCGATGGCCGGGAAGGCGTCGCCCATGGTCGTCAGCGAGTGGTACGGCTTCATCTTGTCGCGCGTGATCGTCTGGATCTCCTCGTCCATCAGCGCCTCGATCTCGTGGCTGCGGGCATTGCCGATGATGATGAGGCGGACATAGTCGCAGATGAAGGCGGTCAGTTCCTTGTTGGCGAGCACGGTCGGCGCTGCCTGGAAGATCGACGATTCCTCCGGATTGTCGATGTGCGCCTCGATCTCGTTGCGCGATTTCGTGCGCAGGTCCCGCATCAGGCTGTAGAGTACGCCGAGCGTGTCGAGGTAGTCGCGTTCCTTTGGCACCTTGTGCTTGAAGGCCTCGCCGAGCGCCTTGCCGGTTTCCTTGATCACCTTCATCGTGTTCGCCACGATGAAGCCGCCGATGCCGGCGCCGCCGATGATCATGAGTTCGAAGGGCTGGTTCAGCACTTCGACGTGCCCGCCCATGGCCATGAAGCCGCCCAAGACGCAGCCGATGGTGACGATGAGGCCGATGATGATGTTCATGAGCGAAGGTGTCCCGACACAATTCTGACCGTTCCGGAATACGGTTCCAGCCTTGCGTGAGGCTGTACCGGGACGGCAGGTTTACGGATCAGGTTCGCGCAAGCAAAACCCCGCAGGATCAAGGCTCAAAACGGGCATTCGTGCCTTCTTGAACCTGATCGGCGGCCTATCGTGACGACCACCTATACGAGCTACAAGCTGATTTCCTCCGACCTCCAGACGTCGCTGAAGCGCGTCTCGGAACAGCCGGACGTCAAGCGCGAGACCGAGTACTATCTCGCCAGGATCGGCAGCATAAAGACGATCGACGCCTTCTTCGCCGACGAGCGGCTTTACAACTACGTGATGAAGGCGCACGGGCTGGAGGACATGGCCTATGCCAAGGCCTTCATGCGCAAGGTGCTGGCCGAGGGCGTCGACGACAAGGATGCCTTCGCCAACAACCTCACCGACAGCCGCTACAAGGAACTGGCCGAATCGCTGAACTTCGCCCGGCACGGCGAGCTTGCCACCACCTTCGACCGCGCCCAGAAGGGCGTCGTCGACAAATATGCCCGCCAGACGCTGGAAGTGACCGCAGGCGAGGACAATACGGGCGTGCGCCTCGCGCTCTACTTCGAGCGCATGGCTTCCTCCATCACCTCCGGCTATTCCATCATCGCCGACGATGCGCTGGCGCAGGTCGTGCGTACGGCGCTTCAGCTGCCGGCCGAGTTCGCCGCAACCGATATCGACCGGCAGGCCGCCTATTACGAGGACGTGCTGAACCTGGAGGATTTCAAGGATCCCTCTGCGGTGGGCAAGTTCCTCGAGCGCTTCACCGCGATGTGGGAGCTCGAAAATCCCACCGGCAGCTACGATCCGCTGACCTTCTTCCAGCCGTCGAGCCTGACCGGCATTTCGACGGACCTGCTCCTTTCCATCAACAACCTGAAACTCGGAGGTCGCTGAGATGCAGACCGGGCTCTATGTATCGCTTTCGTCCCAGCTTGCGCTCGACCGCCGCCTCACGACGCTCGCCGACAATGTCGCGAACGCGACGACGGTCGGCTTCCGCGCCACCGAGGTCAAGTTCAACCAGGTCGTCAGCGACCAGAAGACCGCCGACGTCGCCTTCGTCTCGGAAGGCAGGGAGTTCCTGTCGACGCGCAGCGGAGGCATCACCGAGACCGGCGGTCCGCTCGATTTCGCGATCAAGGGCGATGCCTGGTTCCAGGTGGAAACGCCCGCCGGCCCGACGCTCACCCGCGACGGCCGCTTCACGTTGACGGATGCCGGCGAACTGGTGACGCTGAACGGCTATCCCGTTCTCGATGCGGGTGGCGGTCCCATCCAGATCGACGCGAATGCCGGTCCGATCCTGCTCAGCGCCGACGGCCAGCTCAACCAGAACGGCCGGCCGGTGGCCGCCCTCGGCATCTTCGAGGCGGACCTCTCCGGCGGTTTCGTTCGTGCCGGCAACAGCGGCATCATCCCCACCCTGCAGCCGCAGCCCATCGTCGACCGCGTCGATGCGGGCGTCGTGCAGGGCTATGTGGAGGAATCGAACGTCAACGCCATCGGCGAGATGACGCAGCTCATCCAGGTCACGCGTGCCTTCGAGAACATCGCGTCCCTCATCCGCGACAGCGAGGAATCCCTGAAGGAAGCCATCCGCACCTTCGGCGGGAACCGGTAAGCGCGCATGGCAGAGGGCATGACGACCGATGAAAGACGCGCCCCTGAAGGCGGACGCATGCTGAACGCGCTCGCCGGGCTGGTGCGGCGCTATTCCTCCCCGGAATTCTCGGTCGCCCATGGCGGCCATGTCCAGACGATCGCGGCCGGCAACTATACGGTCAGCGGCCTGTCGCGGCACGTCCGGCTCGGCGATTTCGTGGCGCACAAGAGCGCGACGGGCATCCACCTCGGCGAGGTCGTCCGCGTCGAGCCGGAGACGGTCGTCGTTTGCCCCATCGAGCCGGGCGAGCCGATCGGCATCCACGACACGGTCATCCGCAAGGGCGCCTTCCGCGTCGCGCCGACCGGCTCCTGGTGCGGCCGCACGATCAATGCCCTCGGCGAGCCGATCGACGGGCTCGGCCCGCTGGTGCAGGGCGATGTGCGCCGGTCCATTTCCAACTCCGCGCCGCCTTCGATGACGCGCAAGCGCGTCGAAAAGGGCTTCCAGACGGGCGTGCGCGCGATCGACATCTTCGCGCCGCTCTGCCTCGGCCAGCGTCTCGGCATCTTCGCCGGCTCGGGCGTCGGCAAGTCGACATTGCTGTCGATGCTTGCGCGGGCGGACGCCTTCGACAAGGTGGTGATCGCGCTCGTCGGCGAGCGCGGCCGCGAAGTGCGCGAGTTCATCGAGGACACGCTCGGCGACAACCTCGCCAAGTCCGTCGCCGTCGTGGCGACCAGCGACGAGAGCCCGATGCTGCGCAAGATGGCGCCGCTGACGGCTGTCACCATCGCCGAACACTATCGCGACCAGGGCGACAACGTGCTGCTGATCGTCGACAGCGTGACGCGTTTCGCCCATGCGATCCGCGAGGTGGCGACCGCTTCCGGCGAGCCCCCGATCGCACGCGGCTACCCGGCCTCCGTCTTCACGGAGCTTCCCCGCCTGCTGGAACGGGCAGGGCCCGGCGCGGAGGGCGCCGGCACGATCACCGCGATCATCTCGATCCTTGTCGACGGCGACAACCACAACGACCCGATCGCCGATTCGACGCGCGGCATCCTCGATGGCCATATCGTGCTCGAGCGCAGCCTTGCGGAGGAGGGGCGCTATCCGCCGATCAACCCGCTTGCCTCGATTTCGCGCCTTGCCCGCAAGGCCTGGACGCCGGACCAGGAGAAGCTGGTGGCACGGCTGAAGTCGCTCATCCACCGCTTCGAGGAAACGCGCGACCTGCGCCTCATCGGCGGCTACCGCCCCGGCGGCGATCCCGACCTCGACATGGCGATCAAGCAGGTGCCGGTCATTTATGAGGTTCTGAAACAGACGCCGGGCGAGCGGCCCGCCGGCGACGCGTTCTCCGATCTCGCGATCGCGCTGAAGAATGCGGCCGGGCAGGGCGGCGCGCCGGCAACGCGAAGGGGATGACAGTGACGGATTTCGACGCAGACGAGACGATCCAGCCGCTCAAGCGGCCGGAACGGGGATATTACAGCGTGGGCGACAAGGTTCTTGTCGGTGCCGGCGTGATGCTTGCGGCCGGTGCCGCCTTCTTCCCCTGGTACGTCTTCCTCAACCCGGAAAAGTTCTCGGTGCCGACCCTCTGGCAGGGTGCGACCCGAGAGCTGCCGGAAACGGCGGCGAAGGCGGTGGTGAGCGTCTCTCCCGCCGCCATGGTCGACGACGACAAGAATCCTGCGCTCGAAGGCGTCGACCCGGTCGCCACGGCCACGACGTCCGGCCTCGGCGCGGAAAGGACGCTCGGCGCTCCGGTGGAGACCGGCCTCGACCAGCCGCTGCCGGCCGATTCCGGCTTCCGGCTGATGCATGTGGCGAACGGCCGGGCGCTCATCGAGGACGCCCGCGGCATGTATATCGTGCGCGTCGGCTCGATCCTGCCGGACAACAGCCGTCTTGCGACGCTGGAGCAGCGCGACGGCGCCTGGGTCATCGTCACGTCGAACGGCGACGTGATCAAGCGCAACTGATCCGGCGGACCCCGCCCGCAAATGGCGCGGATCCGGACGATGCGCGCGCCGCTGCCTTCTTGCGCTCGAAGGGGATGCCGCCGGCAGGCTGGGCGACGACATTTATTTTCCCGCAAATTCAGCGTCTTGCCGGGAAACGGCGGGACAGCAAGTCTGACGCAAGATTGGCTCCGTAGGTTCGCCGTGAACAAGGATGGAGCTTGTCATGCAACCGATACAACTGTTTGAACTGGCATCGAAGCAGGCCGAATGGCTCTCAGTCCGCCAGAGCGTGGTTGCAGGCAACATCGCCAACGCCAATACCCCCGGGTTCAAGGCGAAGGACGTGACCCCCTTCCAGTCGGTGCTCGAAACCACGGGCATCCGCATGGCGGCGACGCAGCCGGGCCATTTCACCGAAACCGAAATGGCAAGCCGCGTCATCGAGACCAGGCCCACCGAGGAGATCGGCGTGCAGGAGTCCGGCAACACCGTCGGTCTTGCCGAAGAGCTCATGAAGGAAGGGCAGGTCAAGCGTGAGTTCGAGTTGAATGCCGGCCTCGTAAAGGCCTTTCATCGCATGATGCTGATGACAGTCAGAAGGTAAAAAATGGATCCGCTCGTAGCTTCCTTGAAAGTCGCGGCCTCGGGACTTGAGGCGCAGTCCACCCGCATTCGTATCGTTTCGGAAAACCTGGCGAATGCCCGCTCGACGGGCGACACTCCCGGCGCCGATCCGTTCCGCCGCAAGACAGTGACCTTTGCCGCCGAACTGGACCGCGCGACCAATGCGGCGCTCGTCGAGGTGGAACGCCTCGGTTTCGACGAGACCGAGTTCTCGACCGAGTACGATCCCGGCAATCCGGCCGCCGACGAAAAGGGCTTCGTCAAGATGCCGAACGTCAACGTGCTGGTCGAGATGGCCGACATGCGCGAAGCCAACCGCTCCTATGAAGCCAACCTGCAGAGCATCAAGCAGTCGCGCGACCTGATCAGCGCGACGATCGACCTGCTGAGGGCATCGCAATGATCGAAAGCGTCAAGGGCGTAAACTCCCTCTTCTCCGACAGCGCCCTGACGGGGGTGGAAACGGGAACGGCCAGCTCCGTATCCGCTGCCGCCGCGCAGGGCACCGGCACCCAGATGAGTTTCGCCCAGGTGCTGGGCGACATGGCGAGCGACATGGCGAACACGCTGAAACTCGGCGAGACCAAGTCCTTCGAGGCCATCCAGGGCAAGGCGACGACCCGCGAAGTGGTCGATGCCGTCATGAACGCCGAGCAGTCGCTGCAGACCGCGATCGCCATCCGCGACAAGGTCGTCACCGCCTATCTCGAAATCGCCAGAATGCAGATCTGAGGACCGGACATGAAAGCCCTTGCCATCGCCGCGACCGGCATGAACGCGCAGCAGACCAACCTTGAAGTCATCGCGAACAACATCGCGAACATCAACACGACCGGCTTCAAGCGCGCCCGCGCCGAGTTCTCGGACCTGCTCTACCAGACCGAGCGCGCCGCAGGCGTGCCGAACCGCGCCAACCAGGCGGTCGTGCCGGAAGGCGCCATCATCGGCCTCGGCGTGAAGACCGCCGCCGTGCGCAACCTGCACCTCCAGGGCGGCCTCGTTTCCACCGGCAACTCCTTCGACCTCGCGCTGATCGGCCGCGGCTGGTTCCAGATCGAGGCGGCGGACGGTTCCACGCTCTACACCCGCTCCGGCGCCTTCAACACCAATGCGCAGGGCCAGCTCGTCACGCTCGACGGCTATACCGTCGTGCCCGGCATCGTCGTGCCGCAAGATGCGACGGAGGTCACCGTCAGCAAGTCGGGCCAGGTCTATGCGACCGTCGGCGGCGAGCAGCAGGAACTCGGGCAGATCACGCTGGCGAACTTCGTCAACGAGGCGGGCCTCGAGCCGCTCGGCGAAAACCTCTACCGCGAAACCGCCGCATCCGGCCCGGCCAATGTCGGCGCGCCGGACGAGGCCGGCTTCGCCTACATCCAGCAGAACTACCTCGAAGCCTCCAACGTCGATCCGGTCAAGGAGATCACCGACCTGATCTCCGCGCAGCGCGCCTACGAAATGAACTCCAAGATCATCCAGGCGGCGGACGAGATGGCGGCGGTGGTCAGCAAGAACCTGAGATAGCAACCGGACATGCGGGGAACATGATGTTTCGCCTGATAGCAGCTCTTCGTACCGGAAAGACCCTATCCGCATGGCGGCGCGCGATCCTCGCCGCGCCGGCGGTGCTGCTCGGTCTTCTGGCGGCCGATGCGGCCCTTGCCGACATGCGCACCGCGGTCGTGCCCAAGCGCATCATCTATCCGGGCGAGGAGCTCGACGCGGGCCAGCTCGAAGAGGTCGAGGTCACCAATCCGAACATCGTGAAGGGCTACGCGGAAACCATCGCCGCCGTGAACGGCCTCGTGACCAAGCGCACGCTGCTTCCGGGCCGGGTCATCCTCACCTCGGCGCTGCGCGAGCCTTTCGCCGTTTCCCGCGGCACCACCGTCCAGCTCGTTTTCGACAACGGGTCGCTCGTTCTGCGCGCCGCCGGCACCCCCTTGCAGGATGCGGCGGTCGGCGAGCTCGTCAAGGTCCGCAACAAGGATTCCGGCGTGATCGTCTCCGGCACGGTCATGGACGATGGAACCGTCCACGTGGTGGCGAAATGATGCAGTCCCTCCTTCTCCGCGCCGCCGCCTTCCTCGCATGCCTGGTGCTTGCGGCAGGTCCCGCGCTGCCGGCCGCCCGCATCAAGGATGTCGCCTCGCTGCAGGCCGGCCGCGAGAACCAGCTCATCGGCTACGGTCTCGTCGTCGGCCTCCAGGGCACCGGCGACAGCATGCGCTCCTCGCCGTTTACCGAACAGTCCATGCGCGCCATGCTGCAGAACCTCGGCATCTCGATGGTCGGCACGCAGACACGTGCGAAGAACATCGCGGCCGTGCTCGTCACAGCCAACCTGCCGCCTTTCGCCAGCCCCGGCAGCCGCATCGACGTGACCGTCGGCTCGCTCGGCGATGCGACCTCGCTGCGCGGCGGCACGCTCGTCATGACCTCGCTTTCCGGCGCCGACGGCCAGATCTATGCCGTCGCGCAGGGTTCGATCGTCGTCACCGGCGTCAGTGCCGGCGGCGAGGCGGCCACCGTGCAGCAGGGCGTGACGACCGCCGGCCGCGTGCCGAACGGCGCGATCATCGAACGCGAGCTGCCCTCGCGCTTCAAGGATTCGTCCGACCTCGTGCTGCAACTGCGCAACCCGGACTTCTCGACCTCGGTCGGCATGGCGGACGCCATAAACCGTTATGCGGCCGCCCAGTACGGCGCGCCCATCGCCGAATCGCGCGATTCGCAGTCCGTCTATATCGCCAAGCCGAAGATGGCGGACCTCGCCCGCCTGATGGCCGACATCGAGAACCTCGTCATCGAGACGGATGCGCCGGCGCGCGTCGTCATCAACGAGCGCACGGGCACGATCGTCATCGGCCAGGACGTGCGCATCTCGCCCGTCGCCGTCAGCTACGGCACGCTGACCGTGCAGGTCAACGAGATGCCGCAGGTGATCCAGCCGGAACCCTTCTCCAGGGGCGTGACGGCCGTCCAGCCGAATACGGACATCCTCGTGCAGCAGGACGGCGGCAATGTCGCGATGCTCGACGGCTCCAGCCTGCGCTCGCTCGTCTCGGGCCTCAACAGCATCGGCGTCAAGCCGGATGGCATCATCTCCATCCTGCAGAGCATCAAGACGGCCGGCGCCCTTCAGGCAGAACTGGTGCTGCAATGACGACAGGCATGGCTCCCTCAACCCTTGCGCGCAGGCTGGTCCTTCCCCTGGCCGGCTTCGTCATGATGGCCATTCCCGGCGCCTTCGCCGAGGAGCGTCCGGTGATCACGACGACCAACGCGAGCGCCGACGAGATCCGCGAATTCTGCACCAATATCGCGGATGCCGCACGCGACCGGCGCTACCTCCTCCAGAAGCAGGAGCTGGAAAACCTGCAAAAGGACGTCGACGCGCGCATCAGGACGCTGGAGGCCCGGCGCGCCGAATACGAGGACTGGCTCAAGCGCCGCAACGACTTCCTGAAGACCGCCGAAGCGGGCCTCGTCGAAATCTACCGGAAGATGAAGCCGGATGCCGCAGCCTCCCAGCTTGCCGAACTCGATCCGGAAATCGCCTCGGCCATCGTCATGAAGCTGCCGCCGCGCCAGTCGAGCACCATTCTGAGCGAGATGCCGGCCGACAAGGCCGCGGCGCTCACCCGCATCATCGCCTCGGCGACCGACAAGAACACGTCAAAGGACCCGTCATGAAAAAGACCGCCTCCGTACTTGCCGTCGCGATGGCCTTGTCGGGCTGCAGCCAGGCCGTGAAAGAGATCGGCCGGGCGCCGTCGATGAGTCCGATCGGCAGCGGGCTCAACTATGCGGAGACCCCGCAGATGGCGATGTATCCCAAGCAGCCGCGCACGGCGGTTTCCGGTTACTCGATCTGGAGCGACCAGCAGTCGGCACTCTTCAAGGATTCGCGCGCATTCAAGGTCGGCGACATCCTGACCGTCAATATCCGCGTCAACGACCGCGCGAGCTTCGACAACAAGACCGACCGGTCCCGCACCAATAAGAGCGGCATGAACCTCGGCTTCGGCGGCTCCGGCAACAATTTCAGCGTGGACACGGAAGCCGACCTTTCCTTCGGTTCCTCGACCAGCACGAAGGGCGACGGCACGACGGAGCGTTCGGAAAAGCTGAACCTGCTCGTCGCCGCCGTCGTCACCGGCGTGATCGAGAACGGCAACCTGCTGATCAGCGGTTCGCAGGAGGTGCGCGTGAACCACGAGCTGCGCATCCTCAACGTGGCCGGCATCGTGCGGCCGCAGGACGTCGACGCCAACAACCAGATTTCCTACGAGCGCATCGCGGAAGCCCGCATCTCCTACGGCGGCCGCGGCCGCCTGACCGAAGTGCAGCAGCCGCCGTGGGGCCAACAGGCTGTCGATCTGTTCTCGCCGATCTGACGATCGCACCCCCTCGCAATACGGGAAGGACACCATGGCGGACGAAGAACAGGACGGCGGGCAGAAGAAGCCTTCGCTCGTCATCACCATCGCGGTCATCGCCATCCTGACGCTGCTTGCCGGCGGCGGCGGCTGGTTCGTGGGCAACATGCTCGCTCCCCCGCCCGCCGAAAAGCCGGCGGAGGAGGCGAAGGCGGGACCCGCCGCCGCGAGCGGCCACGGCGCGTCCGGCGACGCCGGTCAGGAAGTGACGCACATCTCAACCGAGGCGAGCGGCGTCGTGCTGCTCGATCCGATCACCAGCAACCTTGCCTATCCGTCCGACAATCGCGTGCGCCTGGAAGTCGCATTGATGTTCAAGGGCGCGCCGGATGTCGTTCTGGCGGAGGAAATCCACCAGGATATCATGGCCTACATGCGCACGGTCTCGCTCCAGCAGGTGCAGGGGCCGCGCGGCTTCCAATATCTCAGGGAAGACCTGCAGGAGCGGGTTGACCTCAGGTCCGAAGGACGCGTAACCAACGTCATGTTCCGGACCTTTGTGATCGAATGATTCGAGCCTTTCTGACCTTCGTCGCCATGATGGCGATGACCGGCATGGCCTATGCCCAGCAGCAGCTGCAACTGCCGGGCGATCTGCTCAATGCGCCGGTCGACGGCTCGGTCGCGTCTTGGATCATCCGCACCTTCGGGCTGCTCACCGTTCTTTCGGTCGCGCCCGGCATCCTGATCATGGTGACGAGCTTTCCGCGCTTCGTCATCGCCTTCTCGATCCTGCGCTCGGGCATGGGGCTCGCCACCACGCCCTCGAACATGATCCTCGTCTCGCTGGCGCTCTTCATGACCTTCTATGTCATGGCGCCGACCTTCGACCGGGCCTGGCAGAACGGCGTCGAACCGCTGATCGCCAACCAGATCGACGAGACGGAGGCCGCACGGCGCATTGCCGAGCCCTTCCGTGAATTCATGGTGGCCAATACCCGCGACAAGGACCTCGAGCTCTTCATTTCGTTGGCGGAGGAGCGCGACCAGACCGTGATGCAGGACAATGTGGCGGACCTGCGCGTCGTCATCCCCGCCTTCATGATCTCGGAGATCCGCCGCGGCTTCGAGATCGGCTTCCTCGTCGTGCTGCCCTTCCTCGTCATCGACCTGATCGTCGCCACCATCACCATGGCCATGGGCATGATGATGCTGCCGCCGACCTCGATCTCGCTGCCCTTCAAGATCCTGTTCTTCGTCCTCATCGACGGCTGGAACCTGCTCGTCGGCAGCCTGGTGCGCTCCTTCAGTTAGAGCTGCTTAACCATACCTTCTTACCCGGCATTAACCCTGTTTCCCGGTGGGTCGAAAGCACCCTGCCGATTTAAGGAGTTGGCAAGGATTGGCTGCGAGTTTTGGGCTCACACGACGGGTTTGGTATCCCTTCAGTCCGCTGGAGAAACCGAGTTGGCATGATGCCGAACCGCCGTAACCGGTAAAGTCAGTCCGGTATGTCCCCACCAGTATTTCGTTCAAAGGGACAACTAGAATGTCGAGCATTCTCACCAACACGTCTGCAATGGCAGCGCTCCAGACGCTGCGCACCATCAACAACGACATGGAAACGACGCAGAACCGCATTTCGTCCGGTCAGCGCGTCGGCGCGGCCTCGGACAACGCTGCGTACTGGTCGATCGCAACCACCATGCGTTCCGACAATGCAGCTCTCTCTGCCGTCCAGGACGCTCTCGGCCTCGGCGCCGCAAAGGTCGACGTGGCTTACGGCGGTGTGGAAGCGGCGATCGACGTCGTCAAGGAAATCAAGGCGAAGCTCGTCACCGCGACCGAGCAGGGCGTTGACAAGGTCAAGGTCCAGGAAGAAATCACGCAGCTCCAGGAGCAGCTGAAGAGCATCGGCGCCTCCGCCACCTTCAACGGCGAAAACTGGCTTGCCGGCGGCTCCGCCGACACGACGGTCGTCACCGGCTTCGTGCGCGGCAGCGACGGCACCGTCAAGGTCACGACGGCAACCTACGACTCGGCTGCAAACGCCCTGTTCGGCGCCTATGACTCCACCACCGGCGAAGTCGACGATTCCACGGGCTACCTCGCCGACACGCTCGCCATTTCGATCGATGCGAGCACGGACGATGCGACGATCGCAACGCATCTCGACACCATCGAGACCGCGCTGACGAACCTCGGCACCGTCGGTTCGAACCTCGGTTCGCTCTCCATGCGCATCGGCCTGCAGGAAGACTTCGCGGACAAGCTTTCCACCGCTCTCGAAAAGGGCATCGGCCGTCTCGTCGACGCCGACATGAACGAGGAATCCACGCGTCTCAAGGCCCTGCAGACCCAGCAGCAGCTCGCCATCCAGTCGCTGTCGATCGCGAATTCCAACTCGCAGAACATCCTCTCGCTGTTCCGTTAATCACGGATGGGTGGGCGGCGCGAAGGCTGACCGCACCGCAAACCTGAAAAGGCCGCGCCCGGCAACGGGCGCGGCCTTTATCATTTTTATTCTGCGCTAAAGACTTCATTAACTTTATTGCGGTTTTCTTGGAGCAACGAAACGGTGGGTTAACCAAGAAACTTAACCGGTTGGCAGGCATGATGCTGACCACCGTTCCCCGGTAACATCCGGAATGTCCCTTTCCCAGTCAGCCATTCAAGGGGCACCTATACATGACGAGCATTCTGACCAACGTCGCGGCGATGTCCGCTCTCCAGACCCTGCGCTCGATCGGCAGCAGCATGGAAACCACGCAGGGCCGCGTATCGTCCGGCATGCGCGTCGGTGAAGCTGCGGACAACGCTGCCTATTGGTCCATCGCAACCACCATGCGCTCCGACAACAAGGCGCTGTCGGCCGTGCAGGACGCTCTCGGCCTCGGCGCGGCCAAGGTCGACACGGCTTACGCCGGTATGGAAGCGGCAATCGATGTCGTGAAGGAAATCAAGGCCAAGGTCACCGCCGCAACCGAACAGGGCGTCGACAAGGCCAAGGTCCAGGAAGAAATCACCCAGCTCCAGCAGCAACTGGTGTCGATCGCCAGCGGCGCTTCGTTCAACGGCCAGAACTGGCTGGTCTTCGACAGCACCGCGACCGGTGCCGTCGCCGACAAGACGATCGTCTCCGGCTTCATCCGCGATGCGTCCGGCACGGTCAAGGTCAACACCACCATCTACACGCTTGACGAGCAGACGGCTGACTCCCAGAACGTGCTTTTCACGACCGTCGACACGAGCGACCACACGCAGAGCACGGGTGGCATCCTGGGCGCCGCGGGTGACGACATCGATACGACCGACAATACCTACACCATCACCGACAGCGTCGTTACGCTCGATATCAGCGAATTCACCGACGCCGAAATGGCCGAGGCCCTGAACCTGACGGAAGCCGCCATCCAGCTGATGACCAAGGCTGCTTCCCAGCTCGGTTCGATCTCCATGCGCATCGACCTGCAGGAAGACTTCGCTGCGAAGCTTGTCGATGCCATCGACCAGGGCGTCGGCCGCCTCGTCGACGCCGACATGAACGAAGAGTCGACCCGCCTCAAGGCGCTGCAGACCCAGCAGCAGCTCGGCATCCAGTCGCTTTCGATCGCCAACTCCTCGGCGGAAGGCATTCTCCAGCTCTTCCGTTAATCGGAAGCCGGAAGATAGACCCTTCAAGTTTTTCTGGAGGCCCCGGTTCTGCCGGGGCCTTCGTCTTTTTGCCGCCCAGCCCGTCAAAGCGGCGGATTGAGGAACGCTGGCATCGCCGCATTCTGCGCGCTGCGGGCGAGATAGAGCCTTGCCGTGTCGAGCGCCTCGCGGATCGTCACATCCATGTCGAGGTAGCGATAGGTGCCGAGCCGTCCGACGAAGGTGACGCCCGCCTCCCTTTCGGCGCGCGCGACATAGTCGGCAAGCTGCGCCTTCTCCTTCACGAGGCGAATGGGATAGTAGGGGATGTCGTCCGGCTCGCAGGCCCGCGAGAATTCGCGGTAGCACACGGAGCCTTCATGCTCTTCCCAGGGAGAGAAATGCTTGTGCTCGGTGATCCGGGTATAGGGCACCGAGACATCGCCGTAGTTCATCACCGCGCAGCCCTGGTAGTCGCCGTCATAGGTGAAGCGTTCGAAATCGAGCGTGCGGTAGCCGAGCCGGCCGAGTTCATAGTCGAAATAGCCGTCGAGCGGCCCGGAATAGAAGACATGGCTGAAGCCGGCCTTCTCGTCGCGCCGGAAGCTGGCTCCCAGCGTCACCGCGATGTTCGGATGGTCGAGGATGCGCCCGATCATCTCGGTATAGCCGTTCTCCGGCATGCCCTGGTACTTGTGGAAGAAGTAGTTGTCTTCGTAGTTGAAGCGCACCGGCAGCCGCTTCAGGATCGATGCCGGCAGCTCGCGCGGCGAGCAGCCCCACTGCTTCTGCGTATAGCCCTTGAAGAAGGCCTCGTAGAGGTCGCGGCCGACGAAGCGCAGGGCCTGCTCCTCGAAGGTCTGCGGATCGGTGATGGTCCTGTCCGCCTGCTCCTCGATGAAGGCGCGGGCCTCGTCGGGGCGGAAGCTCTTGCCGAAGAACTGGTTGATCGTGTGCAGGTTGACGGGAAGCGAATAGACCTGGCCGCCGCTCGTTGCCTTCACGCGGTTCTTGTAGGGCATGAAGGTCGTAAAGCCGTTCACGTAGTTCCAGACGTCCTCGTCGTCCGTATGGAAGATGTGCGGGCCGTAGACATGCACCATGACGCCCGTTGCCGCGTCCCGCTCGGTATGGCAGTTGCCGCCGATATGGCCGCGCGAATCGACGATCTCGATCCGGTAACCCTTTTGCGCGAGCTCGCGGCCGATGACGGCGCCGGAAAGCCCGGCCCCGACGATGAGAATTCTTTCTTCTACCTGCATGGCATCCGGCTCCGCATTCCCCTCATCGGCCGGCAGGTGCCGGCCAGAGGCGGGCGTCCGGCGGGAGAGGCGCAAAGTCGTTGAGGGCGGCGAGCTCGGCGCGATAGCGTGCGCGATAGCTCTCGTCGTCCTCGAACTCGATGTCCCGCGCCGCGAGCTCGGCGCCGATCTCGTAATAGATGTCGAGGTTCCTGAGATCCGGAACGGGCGTCTCGCCCCGCTCTGCCTCGCCCTGCATCTGCCAGAACAGGTCTTCGAGGCGGCGGGCAAGGCCGGGCATGTCGCGTAGCGCGCAGGTCTCGCGCTGGCGCTCGAGCGATTCGCGTACAGCCGCAAGGCTTGCCGGGTCCTTGGCGAAGCCGATGGCCTTGCGCACGTAGTCGTCCGGGCCGCTGCAGACCAGTTCGGGAATGCCTGCCGCCGTCACGATGCTGGCACAGAAGCGCGACGCGAAGCTCTTGCCGGCAACGGTCAGAACGGGCAGGCCCTGCGTGACGGCGTCGGCCGCGGTGGAATGGGCGCCGTAGGGGAAGGTATCGAGGAAAAGATCGGCAAGGCCGATCCGCGCAAGATGGTCGGGATTCTGCACCTTGCCGGCGAAGATGAGGCGCTCCGGCGCGACGCCGGCCTGTTCGGCCATCTTGCGCAGGCGCTCGTTGACGCTTTCGTCGCCGACCAGCAGCCAGAGCACGCTGCCGGGCGTGGAGAGCAAAATGGCCATCCATCGCGCGAAGCAGCGGGCGGTGATCTTCTGCATGCCGTTGAAGCTGGCGAAGACGAAGGCGTCTTCCGGCAGGCCGGCGGCGGCACGGGTGGGGCGCGGGTTCACCGCGCGCTTGCGGTCCACCGGCTGGTTGCAGGCGATGCGCAGGACCTTTTCCGTATAGTAGATTTCGTTCTGCGGCGGCACGACCGTCTCGTCGGCGATCATGTACTGATGGTACGGGCTCGCCATCGTGCCGGGATAGCCGCAGAAGTTCACGATGACCGGTGCGGGGCGGTAGGCGAAGATCTTCGTGCGGGCGTGCTTGGTATAGCCGTTGATGTCGATGAGCACGTCGATCTCGTCCGCCACGATCTGGCGGGCCGCCTCGACGTCGCTGAGCTTGGTGATGTCGCGCCAGTGGTCGACGGCCTGCCTGATGCGCGCCTGGGTCTGGTCGTGCGGCACGGGCTCGCCGCAATAGTAGGCGAAGACCTCGACGGCCGACTTGTCATGCAGCTCCAGCACCTCGCTCAGTGCGAAGCCGACGGCATGCTGGCGCAGGTCGGACGAGACGTAGCCGATGCGCAGGCGCTGTCCGGTCCCCGTCTTCTTCCGCACCGGCTTGCGCTCGAATGCCGCAAGGTCGGCGGGCCTGCCCACGGTCTGATGGCAATACTTGTGGGCCTTTGCCATGTGGAACAGCGGGTCGTCCGTATAGCAGGCGATCGTCATGGAAGACATGGCGTCCATGAAATGGCGGGTCGTGAGCTGCGTGGAGGGGACCACTACGGGCCATTTGCATTGGCGCATCCGCAGCGAGATCCAGTGCTGGGCCGCCTCGGTGCGGGAGGGCTGCAGCTCCATCGCCTGCCAGAGCGCGGCTTCGGCCTCTTCGAGCTGCCCGGTGCCTTCGAGCACGCGGCCGATATGCTGGAGGCTGAGCAGCCGGTTGTTGATCCGGTCGGGCGTGAGCTCCGCCGTCGCCTCGACGAAGGTACGCCATTGCTGCACCGCCTGGCCGGTCAGCCCGCAATCCTCGAGCGTCCGGCCGAGATTGATATGCGCCTGGCCGAACAGCGGGTTCAGCCGCACCGCCGCGCGCAGGGCATGCAGCGCGGCCGCGGCGTCGCCGGCCTTCGAGAGTGAGACCGCATAGTTGAAATAGGCAAGATGCAGCAGCGGGTTGGCGTCGTTGAAGGCGATCCAGGTCTTGTAGAGCTCGATCGCCGGTGCCGTCTGGCCGGCGCCGGCCAGGCCTTCCGCGACCTGGAACAGCTCGGCGAGCGAGAGCTGCTGCGTGCGTGCGCGTATCAGCAGGTTGAGGAGCGGCGCGTTCGGGTCGGGAACGATGGGCGTGCTGACGGTCATGGACATCCTGCGGCAAGGGGCCTGCTGGCCGGGCTGTTGAACGACTCGGAATGAGCTCGTCTATCTTGCTATCGGAGTTGTCTTGCGTCGGGCTGGCCGGTTTTCGGGGAAGGGGAGCCGAAACGAAAAAGGCGGCGCGGGCATGGCCCGCGCCGCCGGATCTGGAGCCTGGCCGGCTCAGATGTCGTTATAGGCTGCGATGACGGCCTCGATCTGCGCGTTGGTCATCGCGCCGATCTGCTGGCTGGTGAAGGCCTGCGCCTGTTCCGAGGTCAGGCCGGCAATGTCCTCGGTGGACAGCCCCGCCAGGGCCTTCACGTTGATCGCGGCGATCTCGTCGGTGAGGAAGGTCGCGATCTCGTCGGAGCTCATGGCTTCCAGGGCCGCGGCGCTGAGGGCAGCGATCTGGCCGCTGGTCAGAGCCTCGATCTGGTCGGAGTCCAGCGCTGCCACCTGGTCGGTGGTGAGCGATGCGATCTGCAGCGACGTCAGGGCAGCGACCTGGTCCGTCTCGAGCGCCGCGACGGCGTTGGTCGAGAGGGCCGAGAGCTGCTTGCCCGTCAGGGCCGTGATCTTGTCGCTCGTCAGGCCTGCAAC
Organism: Shinella agrisoli; assembly: GCF_046557955.1. NCBI lineage: Bacteria > Pseudomonadati > Pseudomonadota > Alphaproteobacteria > Hyphomicrobiales > Rhizobiaceae > Shinella > Shinella agrisoli. The sequence goes on from NZ_JBJIEP010000005.1 coordinate 305,657, forward strand.
CTGGTCGGAGGTCAGGACACCGATCTGAGCCGTGGTCAGGGCGGCGAGCTGAGCCGAGCCGAGGGCGCCGATGAGGCTGCTGTCGAGGTTGGAGATCACGCTCGTCGACAGGGCGGCCAGGACCTTAGCGCTGATCGCGGCGATACCATCGGTATCGAAGGCTGCGATCTCGTCGGAGGTCATCGTGCCGATCGCTGCGGCGCTGAGGGCTGCGATCTGGCTGCTCGAAAGAGCTTCCACCTGATCGGTATCGAGCGCCTCAACCTGGGCCGTCGTCAGGGCCGCGATCTGCTTGGCCGTGATGGCGGCGACCTGATCCGTGTCGAGCGATGCGATCGCCGTGGTGCTCAGGGCTGCGATCTGGCCGGCGCTGAGGGCGGCGATCTGGCCGGTCGTGAAGCCGTCAACCTGGTCGGAGGTCAGCGTCGCGAGCTGGGCCGTCGTCAGGGCCAGAACCTGGGCGGAGCTCAGGGCCGCGATCTGGGCGCTGCCGAAGTTCGCGATGGCATCGGTCGTCAGGGCCGAGAGCACCTTGGCGCTGATGGCTGCGACTTCGTCCGTGGAGAAGGTTTCGATCTCGTCGGAGGTCATCGTGCCGATCGCGGCAGCGCTGAGGGCAGCGATCTGGCTGCTCGAAAGAGCTTCCACCTGATCCGAGTCGAGCGTTGCCACCTGTGCGGTCGTCAGAGACGACACCTGCTTGGCCGTCAGGGCTGCGATCTGGCTGGTTTCGAGGGCCGCGATGGCGTCGGTCTTCAGGGCTTCGATCTGCTTGGCCGTGAGGGCGACGATGTTGCCGGTCGTCAGGCCGGCAACCTGGTCGGAGGTCAGGATGCCGATCTGGGCCGCCGTCAGCGCAGCGACCTGCTTGCTGTTCAGGGCCGCGATCTTGTCGCTGGTCAGGTTGGCGATCGTATCGGTGGAGAGGCCTGCCAGGACCTTGGTGCTGATGGCGGCGATTTCATCCGTGGAGAAGGTTTCGATCTCGTCGGAGGTCATTGTGCCGATCGCGGCAGCGCTGAGAGCCGCGATCTGGCTGCTCGAAAGGGCTTCCACCTGGTCGGTGATGAGGGCCGCGACCTGCGAGGTGGTCAAGGCTGCGACCTGTTTTGCCGTCAGGGCCGTGATCTGGTCGGTGCTGAGAGCGGCAACCACATCCGTCGACAGCGCCACCAGCTGCTTTGCCGTCAGGGCGGCGAGGCTGCCGGTCGAAAGGCCTGCGACCTGGTCGGAGGTCAGGACACCGAGCTGCGCGGTCGTCAGCGCTGCGGCCTGCTTTGCCGTCAGGGCGGCGATCCGGTCGCTGTCGAAGTTGGCGATCGTATCGGTCGAGAGGCTTGCCAGGACCTTGGTGCTGATGGCGGCGACTTCATCCGAAGTGAAGGAGGCGATCTCGTCGGAGGTCATCGTGTCGAGCGCCAGGGCGCCGAGAGCGGCGATCTGGGTGCTGCTGAGCGCCTGTACCTGGTCGGTGTCGAGCGTTTCGACCTGCGCGGTCGTCAGGGCGGCCACCTGCTTTGCCGTCAGCGCAGCGACCTGGTCGGTGCTGAGCGCGGCGATCGCGTCGGTCGTCAGGGCGGCGACCTGCTTTGCCGAGAGGGCGGCAAGCGTCGAGGTCGAGAGGCCTTCGATCTGGTCGGAGGTCAGGACGCCGATCTGTGCCGTCGTGAAGGCTGCTGCCTGCTTTGCCGTCAGGGCCGCGATCTTTTCGCTGTCGAAGTTCGCGATCGTGGCGGTGGAGAGGCCTGCAAGGACCTTGGCGCTGAGGGCGGCGACCTCATCCGTCGAGAAGGTTGCGATCTCGTCGGAGGTCATGGTGTCGAGGGCCGCGGCGCTGAGAGCGGCGATCTGGCCGCTGTTGAGCGCTTCCACCTGGTCGGTGACGAGCGCGGCCACCTGCGCGGTGGTCAGGGCCGCGATCTGCTTGCCCGAGAGGGCGGCGATCTGGTCGGTGCTGAGGGCGGCGACGACGTCGGTCGACAGTGCCGCCAGCTGCTTTGCGGTCAGGGCCGCGACGCTGCCGGTGGAAAGGCCTTCGATCTGGTCGGAGGTCAGGACGGCGATCTGGGCCGTCGTGAGGGCTGCCGCCTGCTTTGCCGTCAGGGCCGAGAGCTTGTCGCTCTCGAGGTTGGCGATCGTGGCGGTGGAAAGGCCTGCCAGGACCTTGGCGCTGAGGGCGGCGACTTCGTCCGTCGAGAAGGTTGCGATCTCGTCGGAGGTCATGGTGTCGAGGGCCGCGGCGCTGAGAGCGGCGATCTGGCTGCTGTTGAGCGCCTCCACCTGGTCGGTGACGAGCGCGGCGACGTGCGCGGTGGTCAGGGCCGAGATCTGCTTGCCCGAGAGGGCGGCGATCTGGTCGGTGCTGAGGGCGGCGACGACGTCGGTCGAAAGCGCGACAAGCTGCTTTGCGGTCAGGGCTGCGACGCTGCCAGTGGAGAGGCCTTCGATCTGGTCGGAGGTCAGGACGGCGATCTGGGCGCTGGTAAGCGAAGCGACCTGCTTGGCATTGAGGGCGCCGATCTGCTCGCTCGTGAAGTTGGCGATGGCGGCGGTGGAGAGGCTTGCCAGGACCTTGGCGCTGATGGCGGCGACTTCGCTGCTCGAGATGGCGGCGATTTCATCGGAATCGAACGTGCCGAGGGCGGCAGCGCTGAGGGCTGCAATCTGCGTGCTCGTGAGGGCTTCGACCTGTTCGGTGTTCAGCTTTTCGATCTGCGCCGTATTCAGCGCGCCGATCTGGGAGGCGGTGAGGCCGCTGATGTTGGTGGAGGAGATCGATTCGATCTGCGCGAGCGTCAGGCCGACGATGGCGCTTGCGGTAACCGCGCTGAGCTGGGCCGAGGAGAAGGCCGCCATGTCTTCCGTTTCGAAAGCGGCGATCTGCGCGGAGCTGAGGGCCTTGATCTGGGCGCTGCTGAGCGCCGCGATGTCGGTCGTGGACAGGTTGGCGATCGCGGTCGACGAGAGCGCCCGGATCTGGTTGACCGAAAGGGAAGTAACGATTGAAGTCATGAACGCGCCCTTGATGGTTGGCTCTCACAAACGTCATTCCCGTGCGAGTCGCCTGCCAAAGGACCGATGTGATCCCCTTACGGTGGACTCAGCATGTCGTGCGCTTGCTGCAGCGTTGTACGTCCGGCTGGACCCGCCATTGGCGTTGCAATTCGGGTGCCTTGCGGACGATAGCAATGTTTACGTGGAACATGACTCGAACGAGCCAGCGCATCGGAAGGGCATCATGCTTCCAGAGCCGGTCGCGGCTCCGATCCCTACGCCAGTGATTGCGAGCGCCTACATGGGCAGGACTCTCACAACTGGGGAAAGTTCTAAGCAGGAACTGCTAAAAAACCGTTAATAGAATGCAACACATCCTTGCATCGGAACGCCGGATACGACCCGAAACGATGCGTCTTCCTGTCGATTTGGCGCATTGTCGTGCCGCTATGACGCATTCGCCCCCGCGTCTCCGGCTCCCTTCGGGTTGAAACCGTAGGAGCGGCAGGAAATAGCCATTACAAGATAACGGTTTTTTCATTTGTCTTTACGAGACCTCGATGGCGTTAACCTTTTGTTAACCATTTGCCGTTAACCAATCGTTAAGAACGATGGACCGGCGCCCAGGGCAAACGAGCGGCGCCGGATGCATGAAGCCTCTCCGTCGTTACCGGTTCCCCGCCTCACTCCGGCATGTCCCCGACAATTCCTATCTCAGGGCAAGTGCCAATGACCAGCATATTGACCAACTCCGCCGCCATGGCGGCGCTGCAGACCCTCCGTTCCATCGACAACAACCTTCAGACGACGCAGGCGCGCGTCTCCTCAGGCCTTCGCGTCGAGACCGCCTCCGACAACGCCGCCTACTGGTCGATCGCGACCACGATGCGCTCCGACAACCGCGCGATCTCCACCGTGGCCGACGCGCTCGGCCTCGGCGCCGCCAAGGTCGACACCGCCTATACGGCCCTTGAGAACGTCATCGAGGTGATGAGCGAGATCAAGGCGAAGCTGGTGGCTGCGCGCGAACCGGGCGTGGACAAGACCAAGATCAACGACGAGATCAAGGAGCTGAAGAACCAGCTCGTCTCGGCCGCCCAATCGGCGTCCTTCTCCGGCGAGAACTGGCTTTACAATTCCGGCGTCGACGCACTCGGCGTCAAGTCCGTCGTCGCCTCCTTCGTGCGCACGGCCGGCGGTAACGTCAAGGTCGCCACGCTCGACTTCGATACGGCAAATTCCGTGCTGATCGACATCGAGGAGCCCGACCGGGGCTATCTCACCAAGTCCATCGACGCATCCGTCCTTTCGGAGGATCCCGGTGCGCTGACCGGAAGCTATTATCTGATCGACATGGGCGGCTCGCCCGCCGGTGACGAGATCAAGATCGACAACGACACGACCTATGAAGCGCTGGACGCGATGATCAGCGTCACGGACTACATCATCAAGGACCTGACGAACGCCGCGTCCACGCTCGGTGCCATCACCAAGCGCATCGAGATGCAGGAGAGCTTCGTCGCCAGCCTCAACGACGTGATCGACAAGGGTATCGGCCGTCTGGTCGATGCGGACATGAACGAGGAATCGACGCGGCTCAAGGCGCTCCAGACCCAGCAGCAGCTCGGCATCCAGTCGCTGTCGATCGCCAATTCGAGCGCCGAGAACATCCTCCAGCTCTTCCGCCAGTAAGGGCAGGCGCGCTTCGATCCGCCCGGCCGTTGGTCATCGGCCGAAGCGGGCGGTTGGGCCGCGCGATTTGCCCTGGCGCGGCCCAACACCCTCCATCTTCATCCTCGCACAAGTTTGAACGCCTAGGCTCGATGGCACGATCAGGAAGATTGTGCGCCTTTCGCAGGGCGCGGCGTCCGAGGAGACAGGTCAGCGGTGTTGTCAGGTAAGAGTGTTTCTACGAGCGAACGTCGAAGCGGCCCGCGGGTATCCCGGCGGGCTTCGCCCGCGTTTGTCCGGGACGTCGCAAGACAGGGGCGCGCGGCATGAGCGTCCATCTCGCCCGCTACCTGAAGGATTTCGGCGCGCCCAAGCGTGTGCAGGCACCCGCCTTCCAGCCGCAGGGCTTTGCCCGGGAGGAGGGCGCGGCTGCGGCCGAACCTTTCGTGCTGCCCCCCGCCGTGCCGGCGGTGGATGTGGAGGCAGAACGGGCCGCGGCCTTCGCCGAGGGCCGGGCGGAAGCCGAGGCGGAGCTTTCCGCCCGGCACGAGGCCGAGCTTGCCGGCCTGAAGGAAGCGCACCGGGCCGAGCTTGACGCCCTGAAGGCGCGCTACGAGCAGGACTATGCGGCCGCTCTCGCCGAGCGCTTCTCCGCGCTGACGGGCGAAGTCGCCGACCATGTCGCCGCGCAGGCCGCGCAGGTCCTGGCCCCGGTCATGAACCAGGTCCTCACGAAGGGGGCGGTCGCCGATCTCGCGCGCATGATCGCCGAAGGGCTGCAGGACGGCGAGGGCATCACGATCACGGTGCGGGGGCCGCTGAACCTCTTCGAGCAGTTGAAGTCACACTTCGAGGAGCCCGCTCCGGTCTTCCGGCATGTCGAGGTGCAGGATGTCGATCTGACGGTTGAATTCGGCGATGCCGTCCTGGTAACGCGGATGGCGGCCTGGGCTGACACCGTGCGCAAGGTGCTTGCATGAGCGAAGGCGAAAATCACCACCACGGCAAGAACGAGATCATCATCGTCAAGCGCCATGGCGACCATGACGGCGACCACCATGCCGCCGCCTGGAAGATCGCCTATGCCGACTTCATGACGGCGATGATGGCGTTCTTTCTCGTGATGTGGCTCGTCAATGCCGCCAACGAGGAAACGAAGGCCTCCGTCGCCTCCTATTTCAATCCGATCAAGCTCACGGACGAAAAACCCGCCGACAGGTCCTTGAAGAAGCCCGCCAACAGCAAGGAAGGCGAGGCGGCGCAGGACAAGTCCAAGGAGCAGGGGCAGCAGCAGGCAAGCGGCAACGGCGCGGAAAAGGGACAGGATCAAAACACGACGGCCGGCGAGGAGACGCAGTATTCCGAGGCGGACTTCTTCGACAATCCCTATTCCGTCCTCTCCGAGATCGCGCAGGAAGTCGGCCAGCAGGCGAATGTGAGCGCCAAGGGCGAGGGCGGCGCCGCCAATTCCGGCCCCGCCACCGGCGCCAGTGGCGGCGAGGCCTATCGCGACCCGTTCGATCCCGATTTCTGGACGCAGCAGGTGGAAATCTCCGAAGCGACCGATGCCGGAAGCGAAGCCAAGCCGCAGGACGGCAAGTCCGGCCAGCAGATCGCGGCGGTCGATGCCGACCGGACGGTGGAGGAAGCGCTGGCCAAGGCGGACGTGGAGGCCGCGGCGAAGAAAGCGCAGGAAGAGAAGGCCGAAGCGGACAAGGCTGCCGCCGAAGCGGCAAGGGCCGGCGATGAAAAGCAGGCGGACGAGCTGAAAAAGCAGATCGCGCAGGAGATCGGCACGTTGGGCAGGCTCGCCGAGGGCCTGACGGTCACCCCCGCGGAGGGGGGCCTTCTCGTCAGTCTCACCGACCAGCTCGACACGCCCATGTTCAACATCGGCTCGGCGGTGCCGCGGCAGGAAATGGTGCTCGCCATGGAGAAGATCGGCAAGATCCTGAAGGGCCGGCCCGGCGCGATCGCCATTCGCGGCCACACGGACGGCCGTCCCTTCGCCGGCGGCAAGAACGACAACTGGCGCCTTTCCATGGACCGGGCGCAGAGCGCCTACTACATGCTGGTGCGCGGCGGTCTCGAAGAAAAGCGCGTGAGCCAGGTGACCGGTTTCGCCGACCGCCGCCTGAAGGTGCCGGACGATCCGATGGCGGACGCCAACCGGCGCATCGAAATCCTCATCCAGGCCGAGGGCGGCTGAAACGATGGGTTTCCTTCGGCGCCTCCTTCTGACGGGTACGGTCTTCTGCGCGACGCTTCCGGTCATCGCATCCGCTCGTGCCGCAAGTCCCGATGATCTCGCGCCCTACAAGATGATCCGGTCTTTGCAGTTCGTGCAGGACACGGTGGTGCTCGGCGATCATTCCGCGATGGAAATGCAGCGCTTCCTGCTGACCACGATCGACGAGCGGCTGCGCACGGCAGACCCTTCCCTATTCGACGACCCGCGCAACGTGGATGCCGCGCTCGTCTACGCGATGAGCGGCGGCAATCCCGAGACGCTGGAGCTCCTGATCAAGAAGGACATTGCCGGCCATTTCGATTCCCGCCTCACCGATGCTTTGCGCAGCTATCTCGGCGGGCGGGGCAGCCAGAGCGTGAAGTCGCTCGCGGAGATATTCCCGGAGTACAAGCGCTCGCGCGTCGGGCCCTATCTCGCGCTCGTCTCGGCCAATTCGGTCATCCGAAAGGACCCCAAGCTGGCGCTCAGCTATTTCGACTGGGCGCGCCTCGTCGCGCCCGGCACGATCGTCGAGGAGGCGGCGCTGCGCCGCTCCATCCACGTTGCGGGCGAAGCGGGCTGGATCGACAGGAGCATGACCTATGCGAACCGCTACGCGCGCCGCTACCTGCGTTCGCCCTATGCAAGCCAGTTCGCCGATCTTTTCGTGAAGCTCGCCGTCGATCATTTCGATGCCCTCAAGGAGGAGGACATCCTCGAAGTCCTCTCCTTCATGGACGTGCCGCGCCAGCGGGAGGTCTATCTGCGCATGGCGCGGCTGGCGGCGATCTCCGGCAAGAACAAGCTTGCCTCGCTTGCCGCCGAACGCGCCCAGATTCTCTCGGGCGACGACGAGAGCGTTCCGAAGGCGCTGGCGGAGCTCTATTCCGGGCTTGCCTCCGTACCATCGGGTGACGTGGCGGCGGCGATGGAAACGATCGTCGCCATTCCGGACGACAAGCTTTCCGTCAAGGACCGGGCGCTGAAGGCGGCTGCCCGCGCGGTGGCGGAGGAGGTCCTGCGCATGCCGCAAGCCTCTGCGAAGCAGGAGGCCAAGGTGCCTGCGGAGGCGGAAACCATCTCCCACGAAGGGCCCGACGAGGCCGAAACGGCGGATCGGGCGATGGACCCGCAAGCGGAAGGCGGAGAAACGCCCGTGGCCGTCGCCGAGCCGGAGCAGGAAGGCAAAAAGCGGCCGGAAAATGCGGGCACCGACCCCGCATTCGAAAATTTCTTATCGAGCGGCCGGTCCAAGCTCGGCGAGATCGATGCGCTCTTGGAAGGAGAAGGCAGTTGAGTACTATCGGCAGCGGGATTTTAGGCGTCTTGCAGGGGCAGGCGCCGTCCAAGGGCAAGGCCGGGCAAGGCAAGACCGCCGACCCTTCCGCAAAGGGCGATTTCGCCATCACCATCGCCAACCTCCACGCCAAGGATGAGGAAGGCGGCCGCAAGGGCGGGCGCATTTCGATCTCCGGCAACGGGCGCGGAGAGCTCGATGCCGGACAGGCGGGCGGCACGCAGGCGAAAACCATCCGCCGGGACATGCCGGCCGACGTGCTTCGTGAGGCGGGCGGCGAGGTCCCCGAGGGCGAGATTCCCTTCGATGTCGCCTCGCTCGCCGATTCCGTCGGCCGCCCGGATCGAAAGACGCATTCCGAGAAGCGCGAAAGTGCCAAGGCAGGTGCGCAGAAGGCCGGGGAACTGGCGGCTAAGGACGATGGGGACGGTGCCGCACCGGACAAGGCGGCAACCGACAGAACGGATGTCGGCAACCTTCTCGAATTGCTGGCCGCTCCCACGACGCCTCATGCGGTCATCGACGGTTCCACCGCCAAGGCCGTTGTGCAGGACGTCAGGGTGCAGCCGGGCGGCAAGGCATCCGCCAAGGCGGACATCCAGGCTGCCAAGGCCGGCGCCAGCGTGGAGGTGCCCCATCTCGTCGACGCCGGCGATGCCGGCGACGTGCCGCAGTCGGATACCGACCAGCTCTTCCGTCTGATCCGGGCGGACGGCAAGGGGCGCGAGCTCGACATGAGCATCACGGGGGCGGGGGATCGTGCGACCTTCCGCGACGCCAGCCCCACCGGTCCGCAGGGTGAGACGGTCACCGTGGTCGATGCGCGCCGCTACATCGGTCTGGCGCAGACCGGCAATGCAGCCGCCGTGACGACCGCGATCACGCAGGATCCGGAATGGACGGCCTCCCTCAGCGCCACCGGCAGCCTGACCCACTCCGAGGCGGCGGCGACCGGCAAGGTCGTCAACACGCTGAAGATCCAGATGCACCCGATCGAACTCGGCCTGGTGACGGCGACGCTGCGCCTTCACGGCGACGACCTCGTCGTCTCGCTGCAGGTGGAGACGGGCGAGGCCTATCGCCAGCTTACCGACGACCAGGATGCCATCGTGCGGGCGCTGCGGGGCCAGGGTTTTGCCGTGGACCAGGTCAGCGTGCAGCTTGCGCCGGCGGACCGCGGCGCGAGCGCGCAGGGCGATGGGCAGGGCCAGCAATCGCAACAGCAGCAATTCTCCAGCCAGCCGCAGGCCCGCGAGGGCGGAAACGGCCGCGAGCGTGGCGGAGAGCAGGGTACGGGCACCTTCGGACGCGAGGAAAGGACTCATGAAGGCACTATGTCGGAAACCGCTTCTGGCCTTGCTGGCGGCCAGTCTGTGCGCTCTGGCGGCGTCTATATCTGATGCCGAAGCGTCCGTCGGCGCTTGCGAGCGGGAAATCCTGGCGGCAGCCGCCAAGTACGACATCCCGGCGGGCATCCTCTATTCCGTCGGCCTCACCGAGACCGGCCGCAAGGGATCGCTCCAGCCCTATGCCTTGAACATCGAGGGCAAGGCCTATTTCGGCACGAGCCGGGAGGATGCGCTCCAGACGTTTCAGGCGGCCCGTGCCCGGGGGGCCAGGCTGATCGACCTTGGCTGCATGCAGATCAACCACCACTTCCACGGCGACCAGTTCGCCTCGCCGGCCGAGATGTTCGATCCGCGCAGGAACGTCGAATATGCGGCCGCGTTCCTGGCGCGCCTGCACGCCCGGCACGAGACCTGGACGATGGCCGTCGCACGCTATCACGCCGGACCGAACAACGACCCGGCGCAGAAGCGCTACGTCTGCCGGGTGATCGCGAACCTGGTGGCGACCGGCTATGGCAGCTGGACGCCTAACGCGAAACAGTTCTGCCGATAATTCGACTAAAAGTTGAATTTTCTGCCTCGCAGAAGCCTGTGCCGCAATGTGGCAAGAATGCGCCACGTTTTGGGATGGCAAGGCAGGTCGTTAACCTTTGTTAACTTTTCCACCGTAAAATTGTGGCAAATTTTGCAAGGACCTACTATATCTAGACCAAATCGGCACGCAATTCTTAATCAACTGTTAAAACCCGCCAATTAATTCCTCTAGTTGCCGGTGATTCGCCCGATTCGTACCACTGCCTAAACGAGGCACTACACTGATTCGGAGGCGGACGAATGATCGTAGTGGTTGATGAGCGCGAGCTCGTTAAAGACGGCTATACTTCTCTTTTCGGTCGCGAGGGCGTGCCCTCGACGGGGTTCGATCCCCGGGAATTCGGCGAGTGGGTGAATACCGCAGCCGATTCCGACATCGACGCGGTCGAGGCATTCGTGATCGGTCAGGGGCAGCTCTCGATGGAGCTGCCGCGGGCGATCCGGGATCGCTCCCAGGCCCCGGTGATCGCGGTCAGCGATACCCCCTCCCTCGAAACCACGCTCGCGCTTTTCGACAGCGGCGTCGACGACGTCGTGCGCAAGCCGGTTCATCCCCGTGAGATCCTGGCCCGTGCGGCGGCCATCCGGCGCCGCTTGAAGGCGCTCGCCAACCACACCGACATCGGCCCGATCCGCGTCTTTTCCGACGGCCGCGATCCGGAAATCAACGGCGAGGTCTTTCCCCTGCCGCGCCGCGAGCGCCGCATCCTCGAATATTTGGTCGCCAACCGCGGCCGCCGGCTTTCCAAGACCCAGATTTTCAACGCGATCTACGGCATCTTCGATGAAGACGTCGAGGAGAATGTCGTCGAAAGCCACATCAGCAAGCTGCGCAAGAAGCTGCGCAAGAAGCTCGGTTTCGATCCGATCGATTCCAAGCGCTTCCTTGGCTACTGCATCGACTGGCAGGGCTGAAACATGATCGCTGGCTGGCGGGGAGGCGGACCCCGGCAGCCAGCTTCACGCAAGGCCCGTCCCATAGGGTCGCAGCGACAGACGAACGGGGAAATCACATGAGCCTTTATGGTACGATGAGAACGGGTGTTTCCGGCATGAACGCGCAGGCCAACCGCCTGAGCACGGTGGCCGACAACATCGCCAACGCGAACACGACGGGCTACAAGAAGGCTTCGACCCAGTTCTCCTCGCTGATCCTGCCCACCACCGGCGGCGCGTACAATTCGGGCGGCGTGACGACGGATGTGCGTTACTCCATCTCCGCGCAGGGCACCTTCACCTACACGAACTCCTCGACGGACCTCGCCATCAACGGCAAGGGCTTCTTCATCGTGCAGGGCACGGACGGCCAGGAATACTTGACGCGCGCCGGCGCCTTCACCGTCATGGATGACGGCACGCTGAAGAACTCTGCCGGCTTCACGCTGCTGGGCTATCCCTATTCGTCCACGGAAGATCCGACGATCGTCATCAACGGCTTTGCAGGCCTCGAGGAGATCAACCTCGCGTCCGGCGAACTGAGCGTAAAGGCATCTGAAAGCGGTTACCTTCACGTCAACCTGCCGTCGAACGAGGCGCATCCGTATACGAAGTCGACGTCGCTGGTCGCCTATGACAGCCTCGGCAACACGCGCAAGCTGGACTTCAACTATTCGACGACGGCAACGCCGGGCCAGTGGGACCTGAGCGTAACCTATACCGATCCGGATACCGGAGACGTATACGACATGCTCGCCAGCCCGCCCACCGTCATCACGCCGCCGGCCACCGCCACGACCGAGACGCTCGATTTCGACACGGACGGCAGGCTCGTCTCGCCGACGGACATCGTCACGAGCGGCATGCCCATCGGGGGCGCGGTGCTCAATTCCCTGGAAATCTCCATCGGCGGCGACACCGGTGGTTCGACGCAGCTTGCGGCCTCCTTCGCGGCGAAGGGCGACATCGACGGCATCGGCCCGAGCGGCGTGACCGGTTACGAGATCAGCGACGACGGTATCGTCTATCTGAAATACGAGAACGGCGACATCGCGCCAAAGTATCGTATCGCCATGGCGAATGTGCAGAGCCCGGACAACCTCAAGCCGCTTGCCGGCAACGTCTACGCGCAGAGCCCCGATTCCGGCGTCGTCGTCATGGGCTATGCCGGCAATGGCGGCTACGGCAGCATCATTTCCGGCGCGCTGGAAGATTCCAATGTCGACATCGCCGAGGAGCTGACGAGCATGATCGAATCGCAGCGCAATTACACGGCGAACTCGAAGGTCTTCCAGACCGGCTCGGAACTTATGGAAGTCCTCGTCAACCTCAAGAGATAAGGCGGCCTGAACCCCGCGCGCATTCGAGAGTTAGGTAGAACCGATGTCGCTTTCAGCAGCAATGAAGACTGCTCAGTCCAGTTTCTCCAACGTAGGCCTGCAATCGGCCGTCGCGTCGAAGAACATTGCCAATGCAAGCAACCCGGCCTATGCCCGCCGTGCGGCGATCCTCGCCACGGCGACCTCCGGCGCCACGGTGGTCGAAACGCAGCGGGCCCAGAACGAAGCCCTGCTGAAGCAGAACCTGCTCTCGATCTCCAAGGCGTCCGGACAGGATACGCTGCTTGCCGGCCTCACGCAGATGAAGATGATGCTCGGCGGCGAGGACTACGAGCTCGCCCCGTCCACCTATCTCGCCAAGCTTCGCGACAACCTGCAGACCTTCGCCGACAAGCCGAACGAGGTTTCGCTCGCCGAGACGGTCGTCTCGGATGCGATCGACGTCGCCAATTCGCTGAACAGCACCTCGCTCGCGCTGCAGAAGATGCGCGCCGAGGCGGATGCGGACATCAATACGGCGGTGACCGAGCTCAACCGCCTGCTCAAGGAATTCAAGACCTATAACGACCAGATCAAGCAGGGGACGGCCGCGGGTGCCGACGTCAACGACGCGCTCGACCAGCGCGACAAGCTGCTGACCGAAATTTCGGCGATCGTGGGCGTCACCACGGTGACCCGCACGAACAACGACCTTGCGCTCTACACCAGCGACGGCACGGTACTCTTCGAGACGGTGGCGCGCAGCGTGACGTTCGCACCGACGACGACCTACACGGCCGCGGTCGACGGCAACCAGGTGCTGATCGACGGCGTGCCGGTCCAGGCCGGCACGGGCGGCAACACCAGCGCGCGCGGCTCGATAGCCGCGCTCCTGCAACTGCGCGACCACACCGCGCCGACCTTCCAGGCCCAGCTCGACGAGATTTCCCGCGGCCTCATCAACATGTTCTCCGAGAACACCGCCGGCAGCGCGGCGGACGGGCTTTTCGTCCGCAACGGCATGGCCGTCGGTGTCGATCTCGGCAGCGACGCCGTCGTTCCCGGCTTGGCAGCCGTGATAAAGGTGAATCCCAAGGTGATCACCGGCACGGCGATTCCGCCGAGCGACGTCGGCAATGCCATGCGTTTGCGCGATGGCATAAACGAAGACTTCAACCTTAACGACGACGCTAGCTTTTCGGCGCTCCTGAACAGTTATGCATCAGCTTTCGAAGCGACGGCGACCTACGATCCGGCTACCGGAATCGATACGTCGACGAGTATCCTCGCCTTCAGCACGGCCTCGGTCGGCTGGCTGGAGGAGATCCGCAGCGCGGCGACGACGGCCGGCGACGACAAGAACGCGCTGCTCGCCCGCACGCAGGAAGCGCTCCAGAACGTGACGGCCGTCAGCCTCGACGAGGAACTCGCGCTGCTCCTCGACCTCGAACAGTCCTACAAGGCGTCGGCGAAACTCGTGGCGGCGATCGATGAGATGATCACCGCTCTTCTTCAAGCGGCGGGCTAAGTCATGAAGACTTCTTTCGTTTCCAACATGTCCCTTCAGAATGCGATGCGGCTCACCGTGGCCAAGGCGCAGACGGAGATGTTGCAGCTCCAGGAGGAGACGGTCACGGGCCGCCATGCGGATGTCGGCGCCGTGCTGGGCGCCAAGACCGCGCGCACGCTGAACCTGCACCGCGACCTCCAGCGCATGGAATCGCTGAAGAGCACCAACGCGCTGACGACCCAGCGGCTTGCGGCCTCGCAGGAGGCTCTCGGCCAGATGTCGACGGCGGCGAACGACGCGATGGAGGTGCTGATCGCGCTTTCCGGCATCACGTCGGCCGATCAGCTGGCGCTCGCGCAGAAGAATATCGGCAACGCGCTTTCGACCTTCACGGCCGCGGCCAACTCCTCCTTCAGCGGGGAATATCTCTTCGCCGGCATCAATTCCGATGTGATGCCGTTCAAGGACTATTTCCAGGAATCGCCGGTCTCGGATGCCAAGGCTGCCTTCGACGATGCGTTCCTGACGCATTTCGGCTTCTCGCAGGCCGACGCGGCCGTCGCCAACATCACGCCCGCCCAGATGCAGAGCTTCATCGGCAGCCTCGAGGCGGGCTTCATGGGGCCGGACTGGCAGGCGAACTGGTCGAATGCCTCGGACGAGAACATGCAGAGCCGCATCAGCGCTTCCGAAACTGTCCAGAGCTCGACCAACACCAATACGGACGGCATGCGCTACATGGCGCTCGGCCTCGTGCTCGGCCAGGAACTGCTGGCCCTCGGCGTTTCCGAGGCCACCCGCAAGACGGTCAGCGACGCGGCCATCGACTATATGGGCCGCGCCATTTCCGGCATCGACGGGGAACGCTCGAAGCTCGGCATTTCCGAATCGCGCGTGACGCAGGCCAATGTCTCGCTCAATGCCCAGATCACCATCCTGAGCACCAGCATCAAGGACATGGAGGGTATCGATACCTACGAGGCGGCGACGCGTGTCACCACGCTCGAATCGCAGCTTTCACTCGCCTACACGCTGACGTCGAGGATCCAGAATCTCAGTCTCTTGAACTACCTCTGATGAACCAGAGGGTACGGACACACATGAAGGATGTCTGAATGTACCAGTTTTCATATGCCGAGATCATGGAGGAGGGCGTTGCCGTCTCGAAGGATCGGGAACGGCAGGTCCTCGAACGGTCGATTGCGCTCCTGAAGGCGGCGATGACGTCCGAGGGCGGAAACTTCGGCAAGGAGACGGTGGAAGCCGTCTATTTCACCCGCCGGGTATGGATCCGCTTCATCGAAGACCTCGGAAATCCGGAAAACCAGCTCGATGACGAGCTTCGGGCCAATCTCATCTCTATCGCCATCTGGATCCTCAAGGAGATCGAAAAGATCCGCAAACGCGAATCCACGAATTTCCAGGGCATCATCGACATCACCACCATCATCAAGGATGGCATCAAATGAAAAGTACGCTGCGTATATCGCTGAAGTCCGGTGAGCGCATTTTCGTCAACGGGGCGGTCCTCAGGGTCGATCGCAAGGTGGCGATCGAGTTCCTCAACGACGTGACCTTCCTTCTGGAAAACCATGTCCTGCAGCCGGAACAGGCGACCACGCCGCTCCGCCAGCTCTATTTCATCGCGCAGATGTCGCTGATCAATCCGGAAGGCGCGGAGCAGTCGATCGCCATGTTCCGCAAGTCGGTCATCATGCTGCTTTCGTGCTTCAAGAACGAGGAAGTGCTGGCCGAGCTGAAGCGCGTCGACGCCCTCGTCACGCAGGGCCGCGCCTTCGAGGCGCTGAAGGCGATCCGCGCCCTCTACCCGATCGAGGACCGCATCCTCAACAACCAGGAACTGGCTCCGGCTACTGTCGAGCAGATCCGCAGGGAGATCGCACCATGGTAGACACTGTCGGCTCTTCGACCTCCTCCGGCTACGTGCCCACCGTGACGGGCGCCGATTCGACGACCGACTCGAAGTCCGCGACCCTGAACTACGAGAGCTTCCTCAAGCTGCTCGTGGCGCAGATGAAGAACCAGGACCCGACCGAGCCGATGGACGCGACCCAGCAGATGGCGCAGCTTGCGACCTTCTCCCAGGTGGAGCAGACCATCAAGACGAACAAGAACCTGGAAAGCCTGCTCCAGCGCACTTCGCTCCAGGAGGCCAATTCCGTCATCGGCCGCACCGTGACCAGCGACGACGGCAAGATTTCTGGCGTCGTCAAGGAAGTCACGCTATACAACGACGGTATCGTAGCGACGCTTGAGTCGGGCGAGAAGATCGTCGTCGGACCGGGCGTAACCGTGAAGTGAACCCTATCCCGTGAATGAGGCAGACGCCCTCGACATAGCGCAGGCAGCCATCTGGACGGTCATCGTGGCCTCCGGCCCTGCCGTGCTTGCCGCGATGATCGTCGGCGTCGCCATCGCCTTCGTTCAGGCGCTGACCCAAGTGCAGGAAATGACCCTCACCTTCGTGCCGAAGATCCTCGCGATCTTCGTGACGATCGCCATCTCGGCCCCCTTCATCGGCGCGCAGATCTCCATTTTCACCAATCTCGTGTTTTCCCGGATAGAGTCGGGATTCTAGAGCCACCCTCGCGCAAGCTTCGCCCTGTAGGCCATCGGGGTGAAATGGCGACGCGTGTGGCGCGCCGCCGCCTCTCATGACGAGACGGGACGCATTCAGATGGCGCAAGTACCGGCAATCAACCTTCCGAAGGTAAGCCCCAGCGGCCGCGATATCGCGTTCGCCGTGGGCATCCTGACGATCCTGTCGATCCTCTTCCTGCCGATCCCGCCGTTCCTGATCGACATCGGGCTCGCCTTCTCCATCGCCTTCTCGGTGCTCATCCTCATGGTCGCGCTGTGGATCCAGCGCCCGCTCGACTTCTCGTCCTTCCCGACCGTCCTGCTCATCGCTACGATGATCCGCCTTGCGCTCAACATCGCGACGACGCGCGTCATCCTCTCCCACGGCAACGAGGGCCACGACGCGGCGGGCGGGGTCATCGCGGGCTTTGCCAGCCTGGTCATGTCCGGCGATTTCGTCATCGGCATCATCGTCTTCATGATCCTGATCGTGGTGAACTTCATCGTCATCACCAAGGGCGCGACGCGTATCGCGGAAGTCGGCGCACGCTTCACCCTCGACGCGATCCCCGGCAAGCAGATGTCGATCGACGCCGACCTTTCCGCCGGCCTCATCGACGAGAAGCAGGCGCAGCTTCGCCGCCGCGAACTGGAGGAGGAGAGCTCCTTCTTCGGTTCGATGGACGGTGCGTCGAAGTTCGTGCGCGGCGATGCGATCGCCGGCCTCATCATCACCGCCATCAACGTCTTCGGCGGCATCATCATCGGCTATTTCCGCCATGACATGGAGCTTGCGGAAGCGGCCGACGTCTTCGTGAAGCTGTCGGTGGGCGACGGTCTCGTCTCGCAGATCCCGGCCCTCATCGTCTCGCTCGCCGCCGGTCTCATCGTCTCGCGCGGCGGCACCGCAGGTTCCACCGACCAGGCCGTCGTCAACCAGCTCTCCGGCTACCCGCGCGCGCTTCTCGTCGCCGCCGGCCTGATGATGCTGCTTGCCGTCATGCCGGGCCTGCCCTTCTTCCCCTTCATGGTGCTCGGCGGCATCATGGCCTTCGGCAGCTGGATCATCCCGCGCCGCATCGAGGAGGAGAACCGCCTCAAGCGCGAGCAGGAGGCCCAACAGGTCCAGGCCTCGCGCGAACAGGAGAAGGATTCGGTCAAGTCGGTGCTGAAAACCGCCGAGATCGAGCTTCTTCTCGGCAAGCAGGTTTCCACGCGCCTCCTCGGCGCGCACCAGGAGCTGGCTTTCCGCGTCGGCAAGATGCGCAAGAAATTCGCCGCGCAGTACGGTTTCGTCGTGCCGGAAATCAAGGTCTCCGACGACATCACCATCCCCGACAAGTCCTACCAGATCCGCATCCACGGCACGACGATCGCCTCCAACGTCGTGCGTGTCGGCGAAGTGCTCGTCGTCACCGGCGGCGGGCGCAAGCCGAGCGTGCCGGGCGACGACATCCGCGAGCCCGCCTTCGGCATGCCGGCCGTCTCGATCCTCGAGACCTTCGCGGACGACCTGCGCCGCGAAGGCTTCCACCCGATCGACAATGTCTCCGTCGTGCTGACGCACCTTTCCGAAGTCATCCGCAACAACCTGCCCCAGCTTCTGTCCTACAAGGACGTGAAGGTGCTGATCGAGCGGCTCGACCCCGAATACCGCAAGCTTGCCGACGAGATCTGCTCCTCGCACATGTCCTATTCCGGCCTGCAGGCCGTGCTGAAGCTGCTGCTTGCCGAGCGCGTCTCCATCCGCAACCTGCATCTGATCCTCGAAGCGGTCGCCGAGCTTGCCCCGCATGTCCGCAAGACCGAGCAGATCGTCGAGCATGTGCGCATCCGCATGGCGCAGCAGATCTGCGGCGACCTCACCGACAATGGCGTGCTGCCCGTGCTGCGTCTCGGCAACAAGTGGGACATGGTCTTCCACCAGGCCCTCAAGCGCGATTCCAAGGGCGAGATCGTCGAGTTCGACATCGATCCGCGCCAGCTCGAAGAGTTTTCCGAACAGGCGACGCGGGTTATCCGCGAGTTTCTCGATCGCGGCACGCCCTTTGTGCTGGTCACGTCGCCCGAATCCCGCTCTTATGTGCGCATGATCATCGAGCGCCTGTTCGCCACATTGCCGGTCCTCTCGCATGTCGAGCTCGCCAAGGGCATCGAGATCAAGATTCTCGGCTCGATTTCATGATCACGGACCCGCAGGGCACGGTGCTGGCGCTGTTCGCTGCCTTCTGCCGTGTCGGCGGGTGCTTCATGCTGCTGCCGGGGTTCTCCTCCGCGCGCCTTTCCATGCAGATACGCCTGTTCCTCGCGGTGGCGATCTCCATGGCGATCCTGCCGATCCTGTGGGACACGATCTATCCGCGCACGTCCGGCTCGCTCGACGGATACCTTTCGCTGATCGTCTTCGAGACGCTGACGGGAGCGGTGATCGGTCTCATCGCACGCTACTACGTGCTCGGCCTGCAGTTCGCCGGCACGGTGCTGACCATGATGATGGGCTTCAACGCGCCGCCGACCCCCGACGTTCTGGAAGACACGCCCGAGAACCAGCTGACGAACCTCATCTCCTTTACCGGCCTGCTGGTGCTCTTCATGCTGGATTTCCATCACGTCCTCATGCGGGCGCTGGTGGAGTCCTACAACGTCATGCCGCTCGGCGCGGGCTTCAATCCGCAGAGCGCGCTGATCACGCTGACGGATACGCTGAGCCAGACCTTCATGATCATGCTGAGGCTGGCGAGCCCCTTCATCCTCTACGGCCTCGTGTTCAACGTCTCCATCGGCCTCGTCAACAAGCTCGCCCCGCAGATTCCGATCTACTTCGTCTCGCTGCCTTTCATCATAATGGGCGGCATGATCCTGCTGTATTTCGGCATTTCCTCGCTGCTCGAGATTTTCGCCGCCGGCTTCCTGCCGGTCTTCCGGGGGGAATAGGATGGCGCAGAACCGTTCGGACAAGCTGAAACGCCTGGTCACCGTCCAGCGCCATCTCGAAAAGATGGCGGAGATCGACCTTGCCAACACGACCCGGCAGCGGCAGGAGGTGGCGGAGACGATGGATGTGGTCGTCGACGCGATCAACTCGCTCGATCCGGTGCACCGCAGCTTCTCGCGCCACTATTCCGGCCAATACAGCAAGCTGCAGCAGCAGGAGCAGATGCTGGTCAACGTGCAGCAGATGCACGAGATGCGCGTGGTGCGCGAGCGCACCAAGGGCGACCGCATGGAAGACCGCATGAAGGAGGCCCGCAGCGCCGAAGAGCGCGAGGTGGCGGACAATTCGATCTACGACCTCATCGACCAGCACATCGCCTACAAGGCGGGCGACGAGTAGCTTATCCACCCCAAGCCTCTCGTCAGGCTTGCGTCGGAATGGATTTGGCGTGCGATGCCGTCACCGCTTCGTCATCCGCCACCAGCCTCCCGTAAGGTTGAGCGGCGATAGTCGCCCCAGGACGATGACGAGGTCCGCCGAGGCAGCCGCGAACCGGCGCAGGCGGAGCGGATGTCCGGAATGGTCATGAGGCCGGCGAACCGCCATGAGGACGGGACCGGTCTTGAGGATCACCTGAAAGGCTCTGAGACGTGGCAATTTCTCCCCCCAGCGACCTGGTGCTCGATGTCGTGCGCGCCGCCGACCCGGCCCAGGTTCAGGAAGCGCAAGCCAAGCTGAAATCGAACCGCGCCAGCTTCGAGGCGACCAGCCTTGCCGAAGCGGGTGCAGGGTTCCAGGCTGCCGTCGGTATTCTCAACCGCGATACGGCCGCCACCCAGGCCGCCGAAGGCATCAAGGCCGCAGGCGGGAAATCCGTCCCGGAACACCTGCGCAAGTTCGAATCGATGGTGCTGCAGAATTTCGTGAAGTCGATGATGCCGACCGAGAGCGAGGAAATCTACGGCAAGGGCACGGCCGGCGAGATGTGGCGCAGCATGATGGCCGATCAGCTCGGCGAGGCGCTCGCTAAGGGCGGCGGCATCGGCATTGCCGAAAGCCTCGCCGGCAAGAGCGGCATCACCACGGATCCGAAGGAGAAGGATGTCGACCGCGTCGCAGCCGGCATGGTGCAGGCGCTGCAACGGCAGGCCTTTGCCGACCTGATCCCGGGCATCAAGCAAGACGACAAGAAAGCATAAGCGGAGACCAACAAAATGGAACAGGCTACCAACGAACTGCGGATCCGCACCGTCCTCGGCCGGCTCGAGACGATCATCGACAACGAGAACGACAATATCGGCAGCGATCCCCACTTCGACCTGCCGACCTCGAACGCCCACAAGAGCCGCTGCCTCTACGAACTGGCGATGCTGTCGCGCGACGTGCGGCCGGACGAGGTCCCGCCGGCCTTCTCGACGCAGCTCGGCCGCGTGCGGGAAAAGCTCGCCACCAATGCGCAGCGCGTTTCGGCCCACCTGGAAGCCGTCCGCGAGGTCGTCAGCATCCTGAAGAACGCCGTGCAGGACCTGGAGGCTGACGGTACCTATTCGCAGGAACAGTTCCGCCTGGGTTACGGGACATGATCAAGCTCATCGGCACAGGCGTCTGGATTCTCGCGATCACGCTCGCCTCGGTCTATTTCTCGCTGAAGATGGCGTCGGCGCCCAAGGTGGATGCCGACGCCGCCGAACGCGAGGCGGCCATGGAGTTCGTCAGCGGTTACACGACCACCGTGCCGGTGATCGGGGAGGGGGGCGTCAACGGCTACCTGCTGACCAGGCTCGCCTACAAGGCGAACAGGGATCTGGCGGCAAGGCAGGTCGTGCCGCTGCCGCAGCTGATCACCGACGAGCTCTACACGCTCCTCGTCGGCAAGAAGATGATCGACGTGGCGAACACCGGCAGCTTCGACATCGAGGCTTTCCGGGGCGTCGTGAAGGAGGGGCTGAACCGGCGCTTCGGTGCGGAGGTCATCGCCGAGGTCTATGTCGAGCAGATCGACTATCTGACGACCGCCTCGGTGCGCGATCCCGCGCCAAGGCGCGGCGTCACGCTTCTCAAGGGTGAGGTTCCGGCCGCCGAGCCGGCGGAGAAGAGCGGCGGGCACTGAAGCCCATCCCCTGAAAAGGGATTATCAACAAGGGCCGGTCGCTAGAGCGAGCCGGCCTTTGCCGCTACGGCCGTGCCGCCGCGCGAAGCCGTCATGCCCGAAAGCTTGTAGCGCAGGACATGATAAAGGAAGAGCGGAGCGGCGAGGTTGGGCTGGCGCATGAACCGGTCGAGCCATCCGAGGCGGCGCTTGCCGGCGCCGCGCGGCGCCCGGTGCGTCCCATAGGTGAGCGCATCGAACAGGCCGCCGACGCTCAGCACCAGCCGCGCATGGCCGGGGCCGACATGCCGGTCGATCCACTTTTCCTGTGCCGGGCTGCCCATCGCGACAAGCAGGATGTCGATATTCGCGGCGCGCACGCGCTCCATGATCGCGTCGGATCGCGCCGGGTCGAAGGCGCCGTCGGCGATCGGCAGGATGTCGTGCCAGGGCGTATGGCGGCGCAGCTCTTCTGCCGCTCCCATCAGGGCCACATGCTGCCCGCCGATCAATGCAACGCGCATCGGCTTGGAAATGTGGGTCAGCAGCGCGGGAACGAAGGTCATGCCGCTCAGGTTCGCCGGGAACTTCCGGCCGTGGAGCAGCCGGGAGGCGAGATCGATGCCCGCGCCGTCCGGCAGGACGATCTGGCGTTCCAGCACGGCCCGGTATTCCGGGTCCCGCATCATCCGGTTGGCGCTGCCCGCATTGAGGAAGGCGATGACGCTCTGCCCGAACGGCATGGTCGCCATCTCCTCGGCAAGGGCGAAGGCATCCGCCCAGCCGAGATCGCAGACCGGCAGGCCGAGAATGTCCCGCTGCGAAGCGGCGATGTTGCCCGACACGAGGGTCATGGCACGGTTCCTCCCGTAGCGACTGGGGCCTCCACCGGGATCGCACGCGCCGCGCGGTCGCCGTTTTCGGCAGTATCCGTGCGATCCGGCGTCATGATGCTCCCGTAAGGCTGGTACAGCGCTCGGTTTAGCAAGTTCGGCTGAAAGGCCGTTTAAGGATTTCCTGAAAAGGCCGACGGCGGCATTCATGCATTGCTAACCATATTGGTCGGCATGTTGAAAGATATTGATATTTTTCAAGATATTCCGCGGCGTGCGGCTGAAATTCCGGCGTCCATCACGCAAGAGGGAACAGATGGCCGGTTGCATTGCGGCGCGCCCTTGTTCTCTCATCGATGACAGGAAAGCGCCTCGCGGGGGATTTCATTTCGCTCTTCCGGCGCGGACCGCTTGAAATTATGCGTTTTCGACAGCATAGGGCGTTAGGAGGCCATCCCGCCGATCAGCAGCCCCACTAGAGTGGGCGCATTCATTCAGGGAGAGAAATGTGACCACCATTATCGATGGGAAGCAGGTTGCCGCTTCCGTGATTGACGCCGTGAAGTCCGCGACCGTCGCCCTGGAGAAG